>BTUC01000226.1:0-12061 GCA_045863575.1 Phycisphaerae bacterium | reverse complement strand
CGGTCGCGGTATTGATCGGTCACACGGGTTCCGACGGGAAACTCCTCGAAAACGATCTGCCGGTCGCAGGTCTGCTCGCTCACGTAGAGGAAGGACTGCGGGATGATCTCCGGGTTACCGGTGTTGCGGGGGGTCTGCCAGGACATTTCCAGGCCACTCACCCCGACGGTGTTGGCGGAGAACAGCAGTTGCACCGGATAAAGCCCGGGTCCCTCGAAGCTGACGTCGAACCAGGAGTAACTGAATCCGCGATCGCCGGCCTGTCCGAGAAAAGTCGTGCCCACGGTCAGATGGAAACCGTCATCGCTGCCGATCCCGAGGCGGATGTCAACGCCCGGTGTCTGCGGGTTGCGATCCAGCTCGGGGGTGATCTTCAGGAGGGTGGTGATCTTCAAGGTGAAATTGGAGGCGGCGACACCGAGCAGCTCGTCAGGCGGGTGCGTCGTGTCCGCGAAGAAGGTGGCGAAACTCTGGCCAACCGCAACGACGACTCCCGGGCGTGGAAAATCCACGATCGGGCTGAGCGTGCTACCGGTCGGCTCACGACCGGCGATGAGAGCCGGCGTGGGGGGCTGGCCTCCGCCGATCCTGTTGTAGACGTCGATGAACACGCCGTCGCCATCGATGCCGGGGAGGGCCAACGAAACCGCCTGGCTTTGGGGGATGACGATTTGGGCGGCCAGTTTGTCCCCACCGAACAGGAGGCCGCAAACCAACCCGATCGGGACGATCCGATCGGAGGCAGACCACCCTGACAACCGAGATCGACCTAAGATTCGCACGAGAACCTCCTGCTGGCGCAGTTGACCAGCCCCTCCCTGGTGAGGATAACTCCATAGCTTTGGCGACAATCCGACCCATCACCCCACGGTCAGACGGTTGTGACGGGGGCGCAGTTGAGGGGAGACCTTCTTTCGATCCTCAGGCGGTCCTGGTTCCGGCAGCCGCCGCTTCAGGTGTTTACCTTAGCGGCTCGGCGTGTGGACTTCAAGAAAAAAAGCGATCTTTCAGTGGGGTTGCATTGGAAGGGGCAGGACGCGCCGGCCTCTGGCGGCAGATCCGGAGACGCCGGCCATCGACTGCCGCCTTGATGAAGGCGGAGGTGTGGGCCCCCCGCGCACGGCTCCGCCTGACAGGAAACCCCGCAGCCAGGCCGCTGGGCCCAGTAGAATGAAGGATAGCCTTCCAACGAGTGGAAGCCATGCCACAAAGGCCCTACGGTTCTACTTGGATCAGATGCGCTGATCCCCGGCAGCGCCCGGCGCCGCGCGCTCTACGCGTGGTCCCGGACGCCCTTCACGCCCGTCTGGGCGGCACAGTTGGCACAGCAGTAGATGCGGCTATCTGCCTCCACCCCATGGCCGATGATACGGCAGTTGCAGTGCTCGCATCGGGGGGCCAGCGCCTCGATGGCACATTCGAAACTGTCGAACGAGTGCGTCTGGCCGTCCATGGTGACTTCGAAGGCCCTGTCGTAATCGTTTCCGCAGGTTTCACATCTGGCGGTCATGCAGATTTACTCCTTTATCAGCCGCTGACACACTGTTTCAGACATGTTGCAGCACCGGCTCAGAGACTCTTTCCAGAACCTCGCCGCTGAGCTCATCATCGCGCACGCGCGTGGCGAGGTCGCCCAGCGAAATAATCCCGACAAGCTTCTTGTCGTGGCTCAGGATCGGCAGCCGGCGGATCTGGTTGTCTTCCATGATCTGGGCGGCATCGGAAACATCCTCATCCTCGAAACAGTAGATGAGCTGATCGGTCATGCATTCACGGACCCGGGCCTGGTTGGGATCCATGCCGACGGCTACGGCTCGTACGGCAATGTCACGGTCGGTAATCATGCCGATGAGCCGATCCTGGTCGCATACCGGCAGAGAGCCGAAATCAAGCGCTTTCATTTGCAGCGCCGCCTCCTTCAGGGAGGCATCCGGAGCGATGCATTCGACGTTATGGGTCATCACATCTTTCAGTAGCATGGTACTCCTCGCTTTCCTGCGTATCCCCCGGGACCGCCTTGTCCCCCGGCCCTATTTGAAATCCTTACCCCCGCCAAGCTCGAATTCCACCTCAGCCATCGATTGCACATCGCTCTCATCCGTGATACTTACAACGCTCGTGAATCGCCACACCGCGAGTCGAAAGGGATGCAGATGAACCTGACGTGTGCTGCCGTTTCCTGCCCATGGCCCTTGCGGGCTTCGCTTACAGTACTGCCAGCCGCCATCGTCTATGGCCTCGTCGCTGCCGCCACCGCCCCGGCCGAGGCCGCCGCTGACCAACCCAACATCATTTACATCATGGCCGACGATCTGGGCTATGGGGACCTGGGCTGTTACGGCCAGAAGCGGATCAAGACACCCCACATCGACCGCCTGGCCGAGGAGGGCACCCGCTTCACGCAGTTCTACTCCGGCTGCACGGTATGCGCCCCGGCCCGCAGCGTGCTGATGACCGGCCAGCACACCGGCCACACCTGGGTCCGCGGCAACACCGGGAGGAGTGGCCGTGTGCCGCTCCGCCCGCAGGACGTCACCGTCGCCGAGGTGCTCAAGTCGGCCGGCTACACCACCGGCATCGTCGGCAAATGGGGCTTGGGAGAGCCGGACACCACCGGCATTCCCAACCGCCAGGGCTTCGACTTCTGGTTCGGCTACCTCAACCAGGCGCATGCCCACAGCTACTACCCTGATTACCTCTGGCGCAACCAGGAGAAAGTCATCCTCGAAGGCAATCAGAACGGCCAGCGGCAGCAGTATTCGCACGACCTGATGACCCGCGAAGCCCTAAGCTTCGTAGACCGGAGCAAGGATCGGCCGTTCTTCCTGTATCTGGCCTACACCATCCCCCACGCCAAGCTGGAGGTGCCCAGCGACGCGCCGTACTCCGGCGAGTCGTGGCCCCAGCCGCTCAAGAACTTCGCGGCCATGATCACGCGCATGGACGCCGATGTTGGCAAGCTTATGGCCCGGCTCAAGGAGCACGGCATCGATGATCAGACGCTGGTGCTCTTCTGTAGCGATAACGGCCCGCATATGGAAGGGGGCGGCAACTACGAGTTTTTTGATTCCAACGGTCCTCTACGGGGCATGAAGCGCGACCTCACCGAGGGCGGCATCCGCGTGCCCATGATCGCCCGCTGGCCCGGCCACGTGCCGGCCGGCCGGGTGAGCGATCAGGTCTGGGGCATGTGGGACTTCCTCCCCACGGCGGCGGCCGCCGCCGGCGCCCGCGCGCCCGACAATATCGACGGAATCTCCATGTTGCCGGCCCTGCTGGGCAAGCCGCAGAAGAACCATGACTTCCTCTACTGGGAGTTCCACGAGAAAAAGCAGCTCATGCAGGCCGTCCGCATGGGCGACTGGAAGGCCATTCGCGCCGGCCTCAACGGCCGGATGGAACTCTACAACCTCAAGGAAGACCTCGGCGAAACAGCCAACGTCGCCGACCGCAACCCCAACGTCATCACCCGGATCGAGTCGTACCTCGAGACCGCCCGCACCGACTCGCCCGAGTGGCCCGTCAAGTGAGGCCGACCGGTCAAACGCGGGCGCCGGCCCTTCTGGAGAGGGAGATGCCGAGTTAAGGCAGGGGAAGTACCAGGTTAAGGTGGGAGAGATGACCGGGCGACAACGCGTCCGGCAGGAAGCGGTGAGCACCGGGATTCGGGAGGAGGCGGTAAGCGAGTGGATTACTGCCTCGCGTCGTCCTCCAACTCCCTCCTCCTGTACCCCGGGGGAGGGGCTGGGGTGGGGGCTTGGCAGGCAATCAACGCAAGCGGGCGGGTGACGAATCACCCGCCCGCGAGCATCTTTCAGAGGCCAGACGGCGCACGCCGCCCGCCGTTTTCATTGACGTTCACATCACGGGCAGTTGGCCGGGATGTCCGGACCGCTGGTCAGAGCACAGTTGACGAAGTCGCTGTAGTCCGACTGATCGACGTCATCATCACCGTCCGAGTCCACGCAGCGGCAGGCGCCCATGATGCCACTGCCGGGGAAGTTGCCGATGTAGCACGCCTGGAAGAGACCGAAGTCCTCCTGATCCACGTCCAGGTCGCCGTCCATGTCGAACGGCGGTGTGCCGCAAGCGGTCACGCCGATGAGTGCGACATCGTCCACGGCGATCACGCTGTTCTCACCCCAGCCGGCGCCTTCGGCGTAGGACTCAAAATTAAACTCGATTTCCAGGCTGGTGGTCACGGTGCCAATGAAGTCGACGGAGAGCTGCGTGTAAGGATCGAAGCCGTCGTCGGACATCTTCGGCAGATCGACCATCTGGGCCACGACCGATGAAACCTGCTCGGTGCCCAGGCCACGGTCGGCGATGATCGACGCGGTCAGCTTGGGACCTCCCGGCCTGTTATCGAACATCCGCACCCAGTAGGTCAGGGTCACCGCGTACTGCCCCGAGCCGTTCGGCAGACCGAGCGACTGGCGGAGGGTGCCCTTGTTGGGCGTCAGCCAGTTCTCCCAGGTGCCATCATTGACGGCGACGTTGCCGACCAGGTAGTCCCCAGCGGCGGGGTTGAAGCCGTACCAGGGCGACCCCACCGGAGCATACACAAGCTGCGGACCGGGTTGGGGAACGCCCGGCTTGTCGGTGTTTTCGCCGCTGGGGATCAGTTCCCACGGCGTGATCTCGCCCGTCTCAAATCCAGGGTTCTCGACGACATTTTCGCCGGTGGGCAGTTGCAGCTCGAAGGCGTCCGCCAGCTCTGCGGGATCCGGACATACGGTGCCGGTGTCTCCCACGAGCTTGTAACTCCCCGCCTGCGCAGAGCCGGTGTACGGATCCTGGTTGTCGTGGAACTTATAGCTCGCGTTGTAGAAGTCGAACTCCATGACCACGGCATCCGGATTGGAGTCATCGATGACCGTTCCGGTCACCTCGCTGACCGGAACCCAGTATGGCGGCCGCGGATCGCCTTCCGGCCGTGCGGGCGGCACATGAACCAGCTTGACCTCGCTGAGGCTGGCTACATTCTGGCCGCTGACCGTCAACTGGACAACGCCCTGCGGTTTGACCAGCACGTTCGGCGCAACGCTGCTCAGCACGATCGAGTCGCCGCACGCGATGGTGAGCGCCTGCGAAAGGATCTGCCCGAAGCAGCCGTCCTGTGTCGTCACCACGTCGTAATTGCCCAGCACGAAGCCGCCCTCGGGCGGGGTGAAGCTGGCCACGAGTTGGCCGCTGGTGGCGCCCGGCTGAATCGTACCGAAGTACTGATCGTTGCCGCGGGCGATTCGGATGGCCGTCACCGTGTTCAGATTGACGCCTGTGACCGTGAGATTAAACGGCGACGTCGGATCCTGAACGGAGGTTGGGTTGATACCCGTCAGGGTATGCTGGTTGGGGCAGGACGGAGCGCTGAGGTGCATGGCATCCACCCACATGGCGATGAACTGCCACGCGCCGGGACTGCCGTTCCAGACCCGGGTGTACACGGTTACAGTGCTCACGCCGGCGGGAACCGTGAAACTGACCGAATCGTCAAGCCAGCCAAAGCCAAGGAAATCAGCGTTCTGCCGCCTGGTCTGGCCCAGCAGGTCATCTGGGTTGTAGAACTGCACGTTCGTGTAGGTGCCTTTCAGCACTCCGATCTCGGCGGCCGTGTTCGACGGCACCGGCTGACCCTGGTCGTTGATCTGGCTGCCGCCGCCCCACTTCCACGACAGCAGCAGGGTTTCGCCTGGCGTGACGGGTACGTGCTGATAGATGCCGGCCTCGCCGCCGTTCTCATTCCACTCGCCGGCTCGGAACGAATAATCCCCCTCGGGGGAGGGATCATCAACGCCGCCGGTCTTGGGGGTGTGGATCCACCCGGCGTTGCCGACGAAGATGTTATCCATGGCCGGGTTGCCGCCCCAGTTGCTCCACCACTTGTTCCACGAGGGGATGGCCCCGCCCGTACCCGGACCGGCTTCGAATCCGCCGTTGAGCAGGTAGTTGCTGGACGGGTCCCGAATACGGAACGCGTTGAGCTTGTAGGCCGGAGCGTAGCTGGTCTTCTCCACCACAACGTCGTAATCGCCAAAGGGCGCCCCGGTAGTGGGGAAGGTCACGGTCAACGACTTGCCGTCCGGCGCTACGTTGATGCCGGCGCCGTCCAGCACCGTTGCCCCCTGGACCAGCTTCACGGCGGTGACGCCGGTGAGCCGTTCGCCGGTGATGGTGGCCGCGGTGTTGTTGAGATTGTTGGGAATCAGCCCGGGGGCAATTCCGAAGACGATCTGCTGATCCGCGCCGGTGCCGGAGTCGAGCACGAGATCATCGATGTTCCACACCTTCCAGGCGTTCGCCGGCTGCGTGGTGATGTAAGAGAAGAGCACCCGCACGTGGGTCGTTTCCGCCGGGGCCACAGTGGGGGCGAGAACGATCTGCTGGTAGGTGTCGTCTGGGTTGGAGGTCCCATCCACCGTCAGCATATTTGTGCCCGCGTTGTTCCGAAACCGGATTCTGAGCCGGAAGGAGTGCGTGTTATTGCCGTGAGTGCCACCGAAAGCCGCGCCCTTGCACCACATCGATGCATTGACCGTAGCGCCCGCCTGGACCGGCACGTCCTGATAGTAAGTCGTGGTCTGGTTGGAGCCGGCGAAGTTCCAGGCGCCGTGCCAGCTCTTCGTGCCACTGTGCGGTTCCTCGCCGAGACCCTGGCCGTTCAACTCGCCCGCATTCCGGGTCCAGTAAGTCTCATATCCCTCCTCAAAACCCGGATTGAGCAGGATATTCGCCGCCGATGCGGGCAGGCCCAGGATCGCTCCCAACGTGGCAGCAATCACGGCTTGACACGCTAACCGTCTTGACACCATTTTCCTCGTCCTCCGCTCGTGTATGGGACTGTGTGCGGGGCTGAGCCCCGTATAGACTCTTTCGACCAGAGCTGGATCACAATTTCCAGACTGCGAATTCGGTTGATCGCCAGCGCCTCCGGGGCCTTCTGACTCTTTTCCAGATGAGGCCGATGTTGGCGCAGACCAAAAAGTGGACAGACGCAGAGAGAACCGCTCGTCCCGAATGCCTGGGTGCTCTGCTACTCCGCTGCTTTCTAATCTAACAACTTCCCAGTCGGATTACAAGATGCAAGTATCAGTGATAGCACCAATCGTTCCCCCCAACGCCAGCGGAGCCGAAGTACCACCGCAAACGGAGTTAACCTTATGGAGATCAAAGCGTTGTTGATCAACGAGGGCGCAGAAGGCCCCCGATGTAAGTCAGGCAGTTGCCTGTCAGTTGTTCGCGGACCAGCAGTCGTGTGAACCAACCTGATACAGGAGCGGGCGGCTTAGCGGCGCGGGGCTGTCTTGCCCATACCAGAGCCGCGGTCGAACTTCTTAGCCCGCTCCATCGCGTCCAGGATGGGCATCCGGCCGTATTTGGGATTATCGAACCAACTGTCAATGGCAAAGATGCCTTCGCTGGCATGGTAGATCCAAGACATCTGGGCAAAAAGTGGATCGCCCCAATATTCGGGGTGGGCGGGGTTCATTCGCTCGAAGATCCCCATGTTCAGCTCGGCATGGCGTTCAGGCGTGACCGGGGGATACTGCTTGTCGCCATGGTTGTCCGGGAAGGCGCCGCCCTCGGTACTCAGCACCGGGATTCGATGGGGGAGGTACTGGTCCATAAGGTGGATGAGCAGCTCGATGCCCAGGTAACACGTGTTGTTCTTCATGAGCGAATCGATCCGCTCGGCTTTGGTGGCGTGCGGCATGTTCCGCTTCTCATCGAACGGGTAGTCGAGTGGATGGTTCAGCGGCCCGAGGTGCACGCCGAAAGCACAGCCCGCGAAGGCTTCTTCGATCTTGTTCCACTTCTTGAAGACCTTGAAGCAGTCGTCCCACCACTTGCCGGCGGAACGGCCATCCTCGCCGCCGACGCTCATCGCGTAGAACACCGGGATGCCGCCGCTCTCGCTGATCATCGGCCGCACGCGCAGCCACTGCGCGCAAACACGCTCGGTCAGCTTTCCTTCCTTTTTGGCCTTCTCCCACTCGCCCTCGGACCATTCGAGGGTCAGGTTGGGTTCGTTGCCGGCCTCGAAATAGCGCGCTCCGGCCGCCACATAATCCTTGACCGCCTGGCGGAATCGCGCTTCCTCCTCCCCCGCGCGCGGGTAGTGCGGCGTCGGCTGGCCGACATAAATGCGAACCACCGGCTCCACGCCTTGCCGCCGTGCCGCCCGCACCAGGTCCAGCTTGTTGGTCCCGCAATCCAGCACTTTGAACCAGGTGAAACCGTAGCGCTTCCGCAGTTCCTTGAAGAACGAATCCGGATCGGCAGGTTTCCACATGCACTGCGGGTTGTCATGGATGCCCCAGCCGGTATCCGGCGCCGGCGGACGGGGGTAGTCGCTCAGTGCCCGCCAGGGGGGCATGGGGCGGGCAGCGGGTGAACGAACGGATTTACCCGCGGATGCGCCTGCTTGATCAGCGGATTCAGTCTCTGCGGCGAGGCTTACCGCAATGATGACAGACAAGAACACAGCCGGGACAAAACGAGCAACCTTCAACATCTATCTTCTCCTGAGAACTCCGCGAGACTTCAGGCAGATGATGGGGCTGCCGCGGCGATAAATCAAGCCGCTGCGGGTAACCCGTGGCAAGCGTCAGCCGGGAGGGGGTCTCTCCATAGCGGGAGAGGTTGCGCTCATGCCGAAATGATGAACGCGCTGGAGGCCGCACGCGATCACTCGGACGCGGTGAACAGATGGACACCAGCGGCGCTGGCCGCACGGATGATCGCCGCATCTACCGTCGCCAGCGGCAAGTGCCGGCGTTGGGCAAGCTCGAGGTAGGCTGCGTCATATATCGTGAGCCTGTATCGGCGAGCTAATTCCATCACCTCCGCCTCACGGGGTTGATCATCGACTTCAAATGGGAAAAGGGCAAGGTCAGAAAGAAACGACGTAGTTTTTTCCCGACTGATTCGGCCGCGGCGCTCGCCCATCAGCAGAGCATTGCGAATCTCGAACCAAAACAGCGTGGGTACCACGGCCCGATCACCGGCGACGTTCTCAAGCACTGACTCAGCGTAAGTGGCGTCCTCATCTTCGTAGGCAAGTGCCAGCACGGCGGATGTGTCGAGGATAAGGGGCATCAGGAGCCGTGGCCTTCATGTTTCAGGTTGAGGAATTCCTCCCGGGTCATTCCCTTGAGCGCACCGCGGAAAACACGGAGCCGGCGCAGAGCCGCCGCAATTTCGTCCGGATCGCGTACTGCGTCGGGGGGGACTATTTTGCCTACGGGCCGGCCATGTTTGGTGATGAGGAAGCTCTCTCCCTGGGCCGTTCTCTCGAGCAGCTCACTCAGGCGTGTTTTCGCGTCAAATGCTCCGATGGTTTCCATAAGCCAAAATCTCATCTAGTTGGAGACTAGTTGATTTTATCCTGTCAGGATATCGGATGTCAACTCCACGGACCTGCACGTCCGGGTCTGTGGGCTCGCACGGCCAGTTTACTTGAGGGATAGATCCCACTTGGTGCGGCGCGAGGAGATCAGGAATTCAGTTTCACCGGTGGGGAATGCGCGGCCGAGTGTCTCGGAGGCATCGAGGAAATAGACGAAATCCATCTGCGCCTCCGGGCGGCCGTGCTCGACCGCGAAGGTTGCGGCGATGGTGTTGGCCGGCAGCGTCCGGCGGCCGCAGATTTCCTGTAGTGGGAATACCAGCCCGGCCTTGCCCGCCGCCGGCCGGTAGCTTCGCCAGACCAGCTCCGTGCAGACCAGCGCGTGATCTGTGGCGAAGTCGAAGTTGTAGTCGTACGGCTTGCCCAGGTGACCGAATGCCTCGGCGATCGCCTGGGCCTTGGCCACCACGTCCAACCGTGGCCGCAGGACGGCCAGATAGTCGCCGCAGGCGTGTGACAGGGTATTGAGCACGACGCCTTCACTGATGCCTTCAATGACTCGGAAAGGTTCATCCTCCTCGCCAGCCTGGAATTGCAGCCAGTGCGACGGCCATCGCCGTTGCAGCCACTCCTCCAGCGATTCATTCCGGCCGGAATGGGCGCGAACCCAGGCGCGGACCTCGGGCTTCTCGAAGCAGGCGTGGAACTCCTCGGGTGATCCGATGTACAGGATAGCGTGCGGCCAGAAGCCGGGCAGGCCCACGTTGCTCAAGTACCAGTTCTTGCGTGAGAGTAGCAGGTCCCCGGGTGCGAGATGGGGCAGCATGTCGGTGATCTGCTCAGCGGTGATCAGGTAACGGCCGGCCCGGCGCACGCGCGTGTCGCCCATCCACTCAGCGACGGATGCCTGGGCGGGATACCAGTGCCGCCGGACTTTGCGCTTGATCACCTCCATGTCAGAGCCCCAGGTCAACGCCTGGAGCTCCTCGGCGTCAATCCCGCGGATCACCGCCAGGTGCTTCTGGGTGGCATCCCAGAGCCAGTCGCAGCCGAGCCCGGCCGCTTCCGACCGTGCATGCAGGCCGGTGGCCAGCCAGCGCAGGTACTGCTCGCCGGCGACCACCCGCGCCCGATCGCGATTGCCTTGCAGTTCCTCCCGGTAGCGGCTGAAGCTGTCCGCTGGCAGGTTCAGCGAGGGGTGCGGAGAATCCAGGAACTTCACCGCGTTGGGATTGCGGGTGATCAGCCGGACCAGGCGCGTGCTTTTCTCGTACAAGGCCAGCTCCGCCGCGTAGGTCAGCAGATAGCTGCGGAGGTGCAGGCTGCGCTGCGCTCGCGAGGGATCGAAGCGATACCAGTCTTCGTAGAAGATCCTGATCTGGTCCAATGCGAAAGACAGGTCGTAGATACTGGCCCAGGCGTCCAGCAGCGTCTTCTCCTGGTCCGCGGAAAGAACCTCCGGCTCCTGCGCGTGGAAAACATGCTCCTGGCGTTCGAGAAAAGAGATCGCTTCCTCCAGCGCATGGTCAAATTCGCGATAGCGCTGGCTGTCGGTCGCGAACGTTGCGTTGAATGTACCCTCGGGAAGGCAGGTTAAAGCGGTGGGCGCCTGCATCCAGTAGACTCCCAGCCGCGCACCCGCGCCGGCCGCAGCCAGTACCAGGCAGAAGACGATCCGCCGCCGCAGCCTCCGCTTGCGGGGCGTTTCGCGATAGGCTTCGCCCTGCAGCACGCGTCCCAGCGGCAGGGCCAGAAAGCCGATGACGAAGACCAGCAGGACGAGTTCCAGCATGCTGGGCAGCCAGCGCATGCCTTGGTCGGCGGCATAGAAACCCAGAATCGCCCCCAGGCCCAGCGGCAGGCTCAGTGATCCGCAGCAACTGAGGAACCGGCCGGTCCAGACGAGGGTTTGAGGTCGCGGTACGGCCGCGGGTGCTGGGGTTTCGGCCTGAACGGTTGTCGATGCCACCGGCTCACCCGTGGAAGTGGTCATAACCGCTCCACTATAGCCCTGGCTCGTCGGCATCGCGAGCGGGTCTCGCCCCTTCTCTCGCGGTCAAGCTGGCCAGCGATATAATGTCCCGCCGGTATTGCCGCCCCCTCACCCGGGACGGTGTCGCCTGAGCGCGCCGCTCGAGCGAGGATGAAAGGGACAGTTGACGTATGCCTGAGAACGACGCACGGCCGGCCGAAAACACCCCCCCGCGGGACGCCCGGACGCACTTCATCGAAGACTTCATCGACGAAGATCTGGCTTCCGGCCGTTATAGCCATCCCATCGTGACGCGGTTCCCGCCGGAGCCCAATGGCTACCTGCACATTGGCCACGCCAAGAGCATCTGCCTCAACTTCGGCCTCGCCCTCAAATACGGCGGGCGCTGCCACCTGCGCTTCGACGACACCAACCCGACCAAGGAAGAGGTCGAGTACGTTGACTCGATCATGGAGGACGTTCGCTGGCTGGGCTTCGACTGGGGCCGGCATCTTTACTACGCGTCGGATTATTTCCAGCAGCTCTATGACTGGGCCGTGCTGCTGATCAAGGCCGGTAAGGCGTACGTCTGCGACCTGACCGCCGACCAAATCCGCGAGCACCGAGGCACATTGACTCGGCCAGGCCGGGAAAGCCCTTTCCGGAATCGCAGCCTCGAGGAGAACCTCGATCTGTTTGAGCGGATGAAGAAGGGAGAGTTCCCTGACGGCTCACGCACG
>BTUC01000225.1:0-12105 GCA_045863575.1 Phycisphaerae bacterium | reverse complement strand
AACGCTTGCTGATCGGGTTGCCCAGCGGGTCAACCGGAATCAACTCGAGCGTCGGGCCACCCTCGACGACAGTTATCGTGGTCGCGCAAATGTCATATTTACCGTGATCGTCGGTGACCTTGAGGGCCACGGTATAAACCGTACCGGGCAGAGCGCCAGCCGCGATGAGGAACGGGACGGTAGCACTGCTGCCATCGTCGAAGTCGCCATCGAGATCGAGATCCCAGGCGAAACTTATCGTGTCGCCGAGATCAGGGTCGAATGAGCCTGAGCCGTCCAGCGTTACCGTGGCTCCGCGTGCACCGGTGTAGGGCCCACCGCACAGGGGAACCGGGGGATGATTGCCAATTCTAACCACGGCCGTGGTGAAGTCTTCGCAATTATGGCCGCCACCGCAAGCGACGCTGTCGGTGACCTTCAGACCAATGACGAAGTCGCCCTCCACCGACCAGGCGCGCTGGACGCAGACGCCTGCGCCGTCATCAAACTGCCCATCGTTGTCCAGGTCCCACTCGTAGGAGACGATGTCGCCGTTGGCATCCCACGAGCAATGACCGCACAGCTCGACCGGCTGATCGACGTAGCCGTTGATGACCGGAGCGCCGTCTATGCAGGCACGAGGCGGGTGCGGCGGTGGATGGATCTTGACCACACACTGGGTTATATCAGACAGAGGGCCGTCCGGAGGGGGAAAATTGTCTGTGACTCTCAGAGCCACTACGTGGTCGCCGTAATTCGCATAGCCCCCGGACAGGGTGACCGTGACGCCCTCTGCATCGGCCACAAACACTCCATTATAGTCGAAATCCCACTCATACCTGACGATACTCCGATGCAGGTCGGGATGGCTCGAGCAGGAGCCGTCCAGCGTGATGTCCTGATTGACATCGTACTCCAATGAGCCGCATGCGCAGATGACTGCCTTGGGCGGAAGGGCCACCACACCGCGCAACAGAGTCTGGACTCGCCAGGCGGTACACATGGCGTCATACAACTGGTTAGGACCGATCGTATCGTCCCAACTGCCATCGGCTTGCTGTGACTGCACGCAATAATGGGCCAGGCCCTGCTGACTCTGGTTCGGGGGATAGTAGTACCAGTTGAACTTGTTGCTCGTCTGCTGCCCGGTGCTGCAGTTGTATTCGACGATGTCCCAGAGATTCGGCTGCGGAACGCGCATGGCCTTCATGATGCCGAACATGCCGTAGCTGTTGCCGAAGATCTGTGTATAACTCCAACTGCTTCCAGTGTCATTCCAATGGCGGTACAGAAACCCGAATGCGCTTTGGAGGCTGGGTTCGGTCACAGCGGTGTCAAGGAACTCATGGCAGATGATGCCGGCTGCTGACTTGGTGCAATTGAGGTACGAGGTGGGCCCGTCGTAGCCAAAAGCGCCGTTGTCATTGTTGCAGGCCGTGTACTGCACGTAGCTCAGGTATCTGCCCAGTTCGTCTTTGACAAATGCAGGTGCTATTATCCCCATCCCCGTTCTGGCCGCGATCAGGGCCAGAACCGGCCATTGCGTCACGGACATGTCGGAGCTAGGCGAATTGGCAAAATATCGCCAGCCTCCACGATGTGACCCGCGAGGCGGGTCCGTCTGAGCCCAGGCGAAGAAATCGACCATGTCCTGAACGATTTCGCCATACTTTCGCCCGTAGACGTTGGCTCGTCCGACGGCCGCGGTCATATCGGGGGAACGCGAGCCGGCCAGTGCCGCCGCGGCAATACCCCCGCTGTATATCTGGTTGCCATCGGTGGGGTTTCCGTTGTTGTTGGCCACCAGGCCGATGCCATTGCCGTTGGTATCAGGATCGCCGGCATCCTGCATGCCGACATTGAAGCTGTAAGTATTGTAGAGCAGGTAGTTTATCGCTCTCCGCACGGTTTCAACATAGGGATCACGTTCCGCATCCCCGTTTGGCTTGGAATCGAACCAGTGAAAGGCTTCCAACGCAGCGCCAGTGGCCGCTACGGTTGCGTTATAGCGGGGCTCGTTCCAATACCCGTATGGCTGACCGTATCCCGGGCTGGCCTCCGCGTAGGTACCCCGCTGTAAATTCTTGTGCAACCACCACAAACCCTCGTCGATGGCCATATCGATCCGCACCTGAAGATGGTCTTTGTTTCTGAGGTCCGTGCTCGGACGGATTCTGATGGGATAATTGGCCATGGCCTCTGTGCCGGACGCATCACGAACATAAAGGGTTGCGATGTATTGGGTGTTGACGGCGCCACTGTAAACGTGGCTGGCCTCGAGGTTGTAAGAATTGGTGATTGCGGCCCAACTCGAGCTCGTGCCGTCGCCAAAATCCCAGCGGAACTCTGTTGCCCCGCCCCGCGAGATGCCTTTCACCCGGGTGGAGGCGCCGCTATAAGTGCTGTGATCGTATGCGCCCAATCCCCACTCCGCATCTGTTACCGGTCGCCACGGTACGCAGAGGGCCTGTGGCGGGCTGGAGGCCTCGACGATCTGGTCCATCGAACCCAAAATCAAGATTGGCAACGCGAGTGATGCAATCGAGAACGCGATCTTCTCCTTGAAGTCTTTCATCACGATATGCTCCTTTCTCGAATGAGCTGACTGGCCACGAAACAGAGTTCCAGGCGCAGCTTCACCGCTGCTGCTGGGCCATTCTGATCTCCGCCATACGGGGAGAGTCGGACCCATTTGTGTTCGGATCCGCCTCTTGTTTTGGCGCGCACGTCCACCCGGACCCAGCCGCGTGGGCCTGCCGCGTTCAGGAAGCGACACATCCCATTAGGCGCGCTTCTTTCCTGCGGGCTTGATGAGCCTCCTTCCAGAGATTTCAGCTGTGCTCCGAAGCCAAAGCCGAACATTCACCTCATGCATCTCGAGCGCACATAGGGCGCGCTCGAGATGTACAGGCGCTCTGATCACTTCAGTCATGATTGCAGTTCGCAATCACGCCGGCTCCGCCTCGGGGCCAAGAATCTCTGAACTTGTAATGGCGGTACAACTCAACCCAAAGAAAAGGTGCTTCTCCTCAGCGGGGGAACCTACAAGATATGCAAGGGCCTGTCAAGGGGATTTCTTCAAAAATATAGCTATTACTTTTTTTGCGTTTTGTGTCCGCTTGGTCCGGGCTGCGACAGGTCTCACCGGCACGCGTCATCCACGCGACGGAGATGTGAGCGCGCAGGTCTGTGGACACCGCGATCTGCAGCCAGGGTCGTGGCGTACGCTACGCTCAGGGCCGGTAGCGCACGGTGCCGTTGGCGTCGGTGTGGTAGTTCCACTTGTCGATGTAGGCCTGGCCAGGGAGGAACTCGTCCCCGTTTTTCTTGAGCAGCGCGTCGAGCTGGTCACCCAGCTCCGCCTGGAGCGACGCGTACTGGGGATTGCCGACCAGGTTGTGCTCCTGGTAGGGATCCTCCTGGTTGTCAAAGAGCATCCAGGGGCCGTCCAGCGAACGGACATAGGTGTATCGCTTCGTGCGTATGCCCCGGTACTCACGCCCACCGTGGCCGCGAGTCCATTCGCCGAACGGGCTGACGCAAGCGATCAGGGCGGCACGGTCTTCGTCGGGAGCCTTTCCCTGCAGCCATGCGGAGCGGTCCTGGCCCTCCACTGTCGGGGGGATGGGCAAGCGGCACAGCCCCAGAAGCGTGGGCATGATGTCGGGCGTGCCCATGGGCGCATCCAGGTTTCGACCGGTGCGACCCATGCCCTCCGGCCAGTGCACCACGAACGGCACCCGGATGGACTCATCCCACGGACGCTGCTTGCGCGCCTGGGCATGGGAGCCCAGCATGTCTCCGTGGTCGGACGTGAACACCAGAATCGTATTGTCGGCGATGCCGCACTCCTCGAGCGTCTTCAGGATGTCGCCCATGTATTCATCCAACGCGGCGCAATGAGCGTAGTAGCCGGCCAGGTCCTTGCGCGCAGCTTTCTCGGCTGCGGGCGGAACATTCGGCCGCAGGCGGATGTTCTCGGGCTTGAACATCTGCCGGAAGCGTTCCGGGGCGGTCTCGTACGGGTTGTGCGGCGGGCCCCAGGAGAGGACCAGCAGGAAGGGCTCGGCCCGGTGGGCCTTGATGTACTCCTGAGCCTCGCGGGTCTGGGCCTCGGCGTCATAGCCCTTCCAGTACAATGGCTCATCCGTGTCGGCGTAATAAAGCGAACGGTTGTAGCTGTGGGTGCACTCGTTGGCCCGCCAGAATTCAAAGCCCTGGCGGCGCTCCGGCGGTATGAAGCTGGAACGGCCATGGCCGTCCAGGTGCCACTTGCCGATATAGCCGGTCTTATAGCCGCCAGCGGCGAAGGCCTGGGCGAGTGACACCGCGTCGCGGCTGAGGCACACGTCATTGAGAAACACGCCGTGCGTGGTGGGATAGCGGCCGGTCATGAGGCTGGCGCGATAAGGAGAGCACACCGGACAGGTGGCCACGGCCGTGGTCAGCACGACACCTCGCTGCGCCAACCGGTCAAGCTGGGGCGTGCGCACATTGGGATCACCCGCATAGCCGACCGCCTGAGCACGCCATTGATCAGCGAAGACGAAGACCACGTTGGGCCGGGTTTGCTCGCTGGAGGCAAGGTTCCTCGCTACCGCCGGTTGGGCCTCGCTACTGCCAGCAGCGCTGGCCAGGAGGATGAGCAACATCCTGCGAACGCATCGAAACCTGCTGTCGTCATCCTGCATACATGGCTCCTGCGAGATCCTCTTCGGTCAGAGGGCACACGTACTGATTCGATGGTGACCCATTTCTCCGAGCCCGTCAAGGAGAGCCGAATCCGCACAACTCCAGCCGCCGAGAATGGTGGATACCGGCAGCGCTTGGGACCTCTGGTATCGATACCGGCTCGCAGCTCACCCGACTTTTCAGAAATGGGCGAACGGCCACTGGTTGCTTCTGTGCATTCCTGGTATACTGCCCCGGGCTGGAGATTCCCTGGAACTACAACGCGCGGGAGGAACCATGATGCGCTGGCGCGCGGGAGTGGTGTTCGTCGCTGGGCTGTCCGGCATCGTGGCCGTGCACGACGATTGCGGAGCCGCCAACAATCAGTGCCTCATTGGTCAATTCGGGGACCTCGGCCTCGACGGCGACGTAGACCTGGATGACGGCATGCTGTGGGAAGCCTGCCGTTCCGGGCCGGGCATCCCCGTTTCGGCAGTCTGCTGCCACGCAGACCTGGACGGCGATGGAGATGCCGACCAGACGGACTTCGGATTACTTCAGGCCGCGCACACCGGATCCTATCCGTGTCCCGCCGATGCGACACCCCAGGCGTTTTTCATCTGCGGGCCACCACATGGACAGGCGCCGCGGACCGTCACGTTCGATGCCGCCCGCACGGGTGATCCGACGGCCTGTTACCGGTGGGACTTCGGCGACGGCACTTGGGACTCCGGCCAGCAGACGGCGCACACGTATACGACCGTCGGTAACTTCACCGTCAAACTGGCGGTCACGAGCGCGGCCGGCCTGGTCGGCACGGCTCAGTCCGTAGTGAGCACCTCCGACGGGTCATTCGACCTGAACGCTCCTGTAACCGCAAATGAGGCGCGGCGGTTCTTGTGGCAGGCGGCGTTCGGTCCTCTGCCGGAGGATGTCGCCTTCATCATGGCCAACGGCTACGAGGCCTGGATCAACGCCCAGGTCGCCCTGCCGCCCACGCTCATGCTGGTGGAGGATCTGAACGAGAGCGCGGACAAAGGCTACGGCTGGCACCCCGACACGCTCTGGGACGACGTGTGCATCGAGGCGCCGGACCAGTTGCGGCAGCGGATGGCCTGGGCGCTGCTGCAGATCCTGGTGATGAACAACCCGCAGGACACGGCCGGGCCGGATATGGAGTACTACTCGCAGTACATCCAGCACGCCTTGGGCAACTATCGCGACCTGCTGGGCTACGTGACGTACTCGCACCAGATGGGCGTGTACCTCACGTACATCAACAACATCAGGGCCGATCCCGACACCGGCACCGTTCCGGACGAGAACTACGCGCGCGAGGTCATGCAGCTTTTCACCATCGGGCTCTGGCTCCTCAATCCGGACGGCACGCGCCTGCTGGACCCGCAGGGGAATCCGATCCCGACGTACGACAACACCACCATCCAGCAGTTCGCCCGCATCTTCACCGGATTCCGCTGGTCCGACTTCTCAGCGCCCATGCCCATGCAGGCGAACCGTCACGAATTTGGCGACAAGCAGTTGCTGGTCTACCCGGGCGTGATCCCAGCCGGCGGCTTCATCCCGGCGATCACCTTGCCGGGCTCACAGACGGTGGAAGCGGCGCTGAGCGATGTCGAGGCGGCACTGGATCACCTCTTCTATCATCCCAACTGCGCGCCGTTTGTGAGCGAGCTGTTGATCAAACGGCTGGTCACCAGCAACCCGACGCCGGCCTATGTGGGTCGCGTCGCGGCGGCGTTCGAAGGTCACGGTCCGTACGGCTCCGGCGTCCGCGGCGATCTGTTCGCGACCGCCAAGGCGATCCTGCTGGATCCAGAGGCGCGCGACCCGGCCTACCGTTCGAACCCCTACTACGGGAAGGTCATGGAGCCGCTGGTGGCGCGCTGGGGCCTCTATCGCATTATGGAACGCGTGGACCGCGCGGCCGAGGTATTCCCCTTCCGCATCGCCAGTGCGACCTACGAGTTGCAGTTGGATCTGGGGCAGGCCTTCATGCAGTCCCCTTCGGTATTCAACTTCTACCTGCCGGACTACATCCCACCCCGAACGGAGCTCTCAGCGGCCGAGCGATACGCGCCCGAGCTTCAGATCTACAACGACTTCACGGCCATGGCGACACAGAACCGGTTCCACCAGGAACTCGTGATCGAGGATGGAGCCCAGGAATCAGCCCGCTACGACGACTGGCGAGCCCTGGCAAACGACTCGGCCGCTCTGGTGGCGGCGTTGAATGACGAGTTGATGTTCGGCACACTGAATCCGGACGCCGCCCAGATCATTGTCAATGCGCTGAACGCCATCACCGGGGATACCGATCGCGTGCGCACGGCCGTCTGGCTGATCGTAAACTCGCCGGAGTTCCGCGTGCTGAAATAACGGAGCCCCCAGCCCATGAAGGATCCATTGGAGCAATTGATATCACGACGTTCATTCCTGCGGCGCGGCACGTGCGCCACGCTGGGCCTGAGCGGCCTGGCTTCGCAACTGTTTACCACGCGGCTGGTGAACGCGAGCCTCGCCAGTCAGAGCTTCAGCGACTACAAGGCCCTGGTCTGCATCTTTCTGTTCGGCGGCAACGACAATGGGAACACGTTGATCCCCTATGACAATGGCCCTCAGAACTACGCGTTCTACGCGGCCACCCGCGGAGCGCTGGCGCTGCCGCAATCGGCGCTGAATAACACGATCATCGCGCCATCCAACACGGATGGCCGTCGCTTCGCGCTGCACCCGGCGTTGGCGGATATGAAGCAGCTCTTCGACCAGGGGCACGTGGCGATCGTCTCCAACGTGGGCACGCTGGTCGAGCCCGCCACCAAGACACAGATTGTCGCTCACCAGGTGAAGGTCCCACGGCAGTTGTTCGCGCACAACTGGCAGCAGGAGCAGTGGCAGGTTTCCACGGCCGACGCAGTCGAGAAGATCGGCTGGGGCGGCCGGATTGCCGACGCGCTGGAAGCGGCCGGTGCGAACCCCGCGGCGAACGTTTCGATGGCCATCTCCATCGTCGGCAGCAGCATCTTTCTCGCGGGGAGAGACGTGGTCCCGTATACCGTGAGCCCGCAGGGGCCCAAGACGTTGCAGAGCTCCGGGCTGGGCAACTCCACCGAGCAGGCCGTGGTGCGGCAGGCCTACGCGGATCTGCTGGCCCTCCAGGGCAATCCGAGTTATGCCGGGCGGCATGCCATGCAGAAGGCGTTTGCGGATGTGACCCAGCGCGCCATCGTCAGCTCGGGCGTCGTGCAGAACCTGCTCACTCAACCGACGGCCATCACCACACCCGTCCCACCCAACAATGGACTGGCAGCGCAATTGCACATGGTGGCGCGGCTCATCGAGTTCGCCCAGAGCGACCTGCATCATCAGCGGCAGGTCTTCTTCGTGGCCACGGGCGGGTTCGACACGCACGACGGCCTGCTGGAAGGACAGCACCAGGTCCTGCTGACCGGCGTCAATAATGCGTTGAAGTTCTTCTGGGACGCGCTGGGCGAGTTGAACATGCGCGATCAGGTGACAACGCACACCGCTTCCGATTTCGGACGGACGTACGTCTCCAATGGAAACGGCTCCGACCACGGCTGGGGTTCCGATCACTTCGTCATGGGCGGCAGCCAGGTCGCCGGCGGCAAACTCTACGGCGCTTATCCGGATCTCACCTTGGACGGCAGCCAGGACATGGGCAGCGGCCGGTATATCCCTTCACATTCGGTGGACGAGTACGCGTTCGAGCTGGCCCGTTGGTTGGGCGTCCCGCTTTCGGAGATGCCCATGGTTTTCCCGAACCTGACGCGGTTTCTGGATCCGCAAGACCCGGCGACGCATCTGGGTTTCATGGCCCACTAAGCCGCCGAAGCCGCCGCATGGGCAGGGACCATACAGATGAAAGAGGGGAAGTCGGGGCGACGCTTAACCGCGGCGCAGGAGCGCGATGCCGCCGTAACACATGAGGACGACCACGGCCACGCGGAGCAGCTTGCGAGGCATGGAGTGGGTCAGGCCGCTGCCGATCAGGCCGCCAATGACGGCCGTCGGAGCCATCAGGGCCGCTAGTTTGAGCGCGGACCACAGCGCGATGCCGTCCCGCAGGTTGGTGTAGTTCTTGTAGGTCGCGCCAATGACGCTGAGCAGCACGATGGTAGCCGCCGAGTTGGCGATCGCCCGCCGGAGCGGCATGCGCAGGAAAGCCTGCTGGAGCGGCACGGCCAGCGCCCCTCCGCCGATCCCCAGCAGCCCGGCCACCAGCCCGGTCGGCACCCCGACTACGGCGCCGGTCTTCCACACGGGAATTCTGGCGGCGGCGGCCTCGTCCAAGTCCGGCAGCCTCCGCTGGGAGAACAGCCGATAGACGTTGTAGCCAGCCTCGTAAAGCAGGAAGGCGCCGAATAACCGCGAGAGGTAAACCTCGTTGGCGCCCCGGAACCATGCCCCGCTGCTCAGCCAGACGCCGGCAATCACGGTCACGGCGGCCACCGGAATGGTCACCCGCACGACTGGGGTCAGCACTGCGCCGGCCCGCGCATGGCGGATCGCCGAGGGAACGGCCACGCAGAAATTGACGATCATCGCCGCCCCCTGGTAGAAGTGCTGGCTGGGGCCGAATGCGATGGTCAGCGCCGGGATCATCAGCACACTGCCACCGATTCCCAGCATGCCCCCCAGCAGGCCGGCGAGCAACCCGAAGGTCAGAAGCAAACCGACGGTCCAGACGTCAAAGATCATGGCATAGTATACACCGACGGGGACAGCTCGTGAACGGCGTTGATCAGGTTCGCCCCCAGGTCATGCAGCATGATTCATGTTTGCACGGCCGGGAGAGCGGGACGCCCGCGGCTCGTTGCTCTCGGTGCTCGCTCGACCTTGAACGCGTTGAAAACCCGTCGCACCCCGCTATGATCTGACCCCCTATGAACAAGATCATGGTCATTGTCGGCACCCGGCCGGAGGTCATCAAATTGGCGCCGGTCGTGCATACCCTGCGGGCCCGCGCCGGGCGCGACCGCGTAGTGCTGTGTTCCACCGGTCAGCACCGCCAGATGCTCGCCGACGCACTGGGGGCCCTGGAACTCGAGCCGGATCTCGACCTGGAGCTGATGCGTGAAGCACAGCATCCCACGGATCTGCTGGGTCGTCTGCTGCAGGCGCTCCGCCCGGTGTTGCAGGAAATTCGCCCGGACGTGCTGGTCGTGCAGGGCGATACCACCACAGTGATGGGTGCGGCCCTGGCCGGCTGCCTGGACAACGTCAAGGTGGCCCACGTAGAGGCCGGGCTGCGCACGCAAGACAAGCGGATGCCCTTCCCCGAGGAGATCAACCGCCGCGTCACCGGCGTGGTGGCCGATTTTCACTTCGCACCCACGACGGCGGCGCGCGATGCGCTGCTCGCCGAGCGCGTCCCGCCCGAGACCGTGTTCGTCACCGGCAATACCATTGTCGACGCCCTGCGCTGGGCCCGCGACCGCGTGGGTGGACGGCCGGCGCCGATCACGCTGCGGCCCGGTTCGCGGCTGGTGCTGGTGACCGCCCATCGCCGCGAGAGCTTCGGGGAGCCGTTCCGGCAGCTCTGCCTGGCGCTGCGCGAGATCGCCGAACGCCATCCGGATATCGAAATGGTTTACCCCGTGCACCTCAACCCGGCCGTCCAGGAGCCGGTCCGCGAAATCCTCGGCGGCTGTGACCGCGTGCGGCTGATCGAGCCGCTGAACTACACCGCCTTCGTCTCGCTGCTGGTGCGGGCGCACCTGATCCTGACCGACTCCGGGGGCGTTCAGGAGGAAGCACCCTCTATCGGCAAGCCCGTGCTTGTGCTGCGGGAGAAAACCGAACGGCCCGAAGGGGTGGCCACGGGTGTGGTCAAGCTGGTGGGCACCGATCGGGCGAAGATCGTCGGCGAGGCGTCGCGGCTGTTGTCCGACAAAGCCGCTTACGAAGCCATGGCCCGCGAGGTGAACGTTTACGGCGACGGGCTGGCGGCCACGCGGATCAGCGAGGTGCTGCTCGAGGGTGACATGACCACGCCGCCTTTTTGCGGGACGTGAGCGAACAACGAGTTCATCCCACGGCGGCTTCGCTGCGCCGTCGGCCGCGCGCGGAACGCCCGGGTTGTTCTTCGATGGTTTTCAAGATGCGGGCGGCGCGGTCCTGCCAGGAGTTCGATTCCGCCAGCGCGGCCAGCTTCTCCTGATACGCTGCGTCCCGCCCGAGCTGTAGGGCGCGCCTGAGCTGCTCGACGAACTCGTCGCCATCCCCGGCCGTCAGCACTTCTGAGTACTGGCACACCTCGGTGAACGCCGTGGCCACGATCGGCTTGCCGCCGGCCGCATATTCGAACAGCTTCACCGGTGATACGGCATTGGTCACATCGTTGACCAGGAACGGGATGATGCCCACATCGAAGTGGGCCAGGTAGGCCGCCAGTGATTCATAAGGCTTTTCACCCAGGTAGTGAACATTGGCATGCTCGCCGGTGAAGTCATCGAGGTCCGCCTTGCGGTTGGTCAGGCCGATGAGCACGAACTGCCAGTCACGATGTTGCCGGGCTGCGTGCGCCAGCAGCTCGAAATCAAACCATTCTGCAATGGCCCCGTAGTAACCGATCACCGGCGACCCCGGCGCGGGCATATCGGCCGGACGCTTCGGTCGGTCGGCCGGCCGGAAGTCGTCCACCCAGACGCCATTGGGCACGAGCCGCACATCCGGCCGCTGCTTCTTATAGCGCTCATAAAGCAATCGCGCACTGGTGATCACCACGTCTGCTTCACGCAGCAGCCGCTCGTGGCAGGCCAGGTAGTGCTCGCCGACTCCGCCGCCGGCGTGAATGGCCGGATCATCGAGAATGTCGTAGACCACGGTTGCCCGCGGATAACTCATGGCCCGCTCGGCATCACAGGCCAGGTAGACATACACCACCGGCCGTTCGAGCCGCAGAGCGTCTTCCTTGCCCACCAGGTAGAGTCCCGGCGTGCCGCTCGTACCGCGGGCGTGTGGCTCGTCATTGACGAACACCGCCTCCTGGCCGGCATCAGCGAGCGCGCGAAAGAGGTGCTGCGGCCGTTGCTTCATCCGGTCCCAGGTGACGCCGCCGGCATCCAGATGAACGAACGTGCGGCTGGCATTCTGCTCCGGCGTCGTTGACGGCAGGACGTGCCGCAGGACCTCGCGCCAGCGTGAGCGCCACACCTCGATGTCGTAGGCGAGGCTGACCTGCCGGGCGGTCTCGGCCAGCCGGCGGCGCAAATCCGGATCGTCGAGCAGCCGCTCGAGGGCGGCTTTAAGCCCCTCCGACGTCGGCTCGATCAACAGGCCGTTATGTCCGTTGGTCACGAGTTCGGGCAGACCGCCGACGTTGGTAGCGATGACGGCATTGCCGCTGGCCATGGCCTCCAGGCAGGACAGCGACGTACCCTCACTTTCGATCGTGGGGATCAGGGAGATGTC
>BTUC01000224.1:0-12129 GCA_045863575.1 Phycisphaerae bacterium | reverse complement strand
GGAACAGCTCAACTCGGAAGCGGAGCTGGTCACCGGACTGAGCATGGGCACGGTGGCCATGGGCACGGACGAAGAAATGGCCATTCTCGCGGAACTGGAAGGCCCTGCCGACCTCTCGGAAGAGCCTGCTGCTCCGACACGGGCAGCACCCGGGCGAGCACCGGCCGAGCGGGCTCAACCGCCGGATCGGCGCAAGGAACGGGGCGAGCCGGAGGCGTCGTGAAGAGAGATGACTTCAGGAGCATGGACCAATGCCGCTGTTGGACTGGCTGACGGGTAAGGGCAAGCCACTCTCCAGGATGAATCGCCGGGAGCTGCGCCGGCAGGAACTCATGTTGGAGAAGGAGTGTACTCAGCTCTTGAAGCGCATCGAGAAGATCGGGCAGGAGAAGCAGACGCTGTTTGAGCGAGGCGCCACGGAGAAGATGCCGGAGGTTCGGCGCATGCTCGCGCAGCAGTTCGAGGTGAAGACGTCCGAGCAGCTCATGGTTTCGCGGCAGCTCAACATGCGCAGCAAGGAGAGCATGACGGTGACGCGGCTGCGGATGCTGCGCGAAAACGCCGAGCGGGCCAAGGCCACCGGCGGGCAGCTCGGGCTGGTCAGCGAGAAGGATCTGATCCGGCTGGGCCGCCTGATCGAGACGGATGCAATCACGACGGAGATGTACCAGCAGCGGCTGGACGAGGTGCTCTCGATCGGCGCCGAGGTGGACCAGGGCGGCGCCGGCTTGAGCGAGGCCGGGCGTCAGGTGATGGACATCTGGGAGAAAATGGACACCGGGCTGATCGAGGACCGTGCGGAAGCGTTTGACGAGGCAGACCGGCGGGTCCGTGAGCAACAGTCGGCGCCGGCGGAAGGATAATGGCGCAGAAAGGAAACACGATGGTACCTCAACGGCTTTTGCGCCGAAGCAGCGAGAACCGCATGATTGCCGGCGTCTGCGGCGGGCTGGCCGAGTATTTCGGCATGGACCCCGTGTTGATGCGCGTGCTGTACGTCGTCGGCTCAATCATCTCGGCGGCTTTTCCGGGCCTGCTGGTCTACATCGTGCTGTGGATCATTATCCCAGAACGCGGAAACGACGAGGGCTGGCCGCCACAGGCACGGTGGTGATCCGGGTTGCCACATAAGCAGGACAAAACCTAGAATAGGATGTCGCACAAATTGTCCGACAAGGAGTCCGACATGTCTGTGGCCGTCCGAAAATCGGTGCGTCTATCCGAGAGTCTTCTTCGAGATATCGATGCCTTGAATGAGGAGGGGGACCAGTTCAGTACGATTGTCCAGAAGGCTCTGCGCCGATGGGTCCGATATCAGCGACGACGAGTTTACGGCCAGTTGGTCCGGCAGGCAGCCCAAGAGCGCAGCCCAGAGCAGTTGGGCGAGGAGGAGCAGTTAATCGAGCAGGCCTCGCGCGCAGGCCTGGAGGCACTGCAGGAGGAGCAGCGCGGTGAGTGATGTGCTGCAGGGTGGGATCTATTTCTGGCCCTCTGTGCCTGCGGAGCACCCGATGGGCACGAAGTCACGCATGTGGGTGGTGATTTCATCTTCGGTGTTTAACAAGACGCACACACACGTGATGGCCTGTCCGCTGACCAGCTATCCGGTGACCGCAATCGACGTTCATGTGCCTGATACGCCGCACGACCCGCTCAGCCACGACAGCGCGCTGCGCGTTTGCATGATGACGCCAATCCTGAAACGACACCTGACCGATCCGGTCGGACGGTTACCGTTCAAAATCGTGCAGCAGGTGACGGAGCGTCTACGGATCATTGCTGAGGCGCGATAAGCTTCACGGAGAACGCCCGTGGCATTGTTCAAGTCCAACGAGGAACGGCGCATCGAGCGGGAGATGAAGATCCGCCAGGGCATCCGGCGGATCGAGCGGGCCATCCGCGAGCAGGGCAAGTTCATGGACGAGTTCGTCCAGAATGCCCGGCGGGCGCGATCCATTGGCGACAACAAGCAGTACCAGTTCATCCGCAACTCGCTCAAAAAAACGGCCGTCATCCGCAAGGTGCTCGAACGGCAGCTCCTGGCGGTCAAGAACGCCCTGCTGATCAAGCGCCAGGCGGAAGCCAGCGCGGACTTCACCCAGGCGATGGGCCTCATGGCCGCTGAGATCGGCAAGCTGTTCGGCGAGACCGACCTGGTGCGCACGCAGGCCGACTGGGAGAAGGCCATGGTGCAGTCCCAGACCATGGAGGAGCGCATGAACATGTTCCTCGATTCGGTCGAGGACATCGCCGAACAGGACGCCCAGATGACCACTTCGGAGAGCATCGCCGACGAAGAAATCGACCGGATGATCGAGGCGGAGGCGGAAGCCGAACACGCCAAGGAGATGGGCAAGATTGCGGATTTGAGGGCGGAGCTGGAGGCGCTCAAGGGGAAGGGGGAGAGACAGAAGTGACGGCCGCATGTTAAAGCGGTGGTCAGTTGTCAGTCGTCAGTGGTCAGTTGTTGTGTTCGGGTCTCCGACTTGTCGCCCTCACTGGTCCTTTGGTCAGTGGCCAGAGAGCCGCGGGCTTTAGCCCGCGCGGCCTGTATGCGTAGATGAACGTTGCGGCAAGATTTAAATGGTCGCTCGATCTCAGATCCACTGGATGACGGAAGCGGGCATGTTCTTTGAGAAGAAAGGCCCGGTGTGGGAGACACTGCGCGAATTGGAGCAACGACTCAACGAGGCGGGGATACCGTACGTCATCATCGGCGGCATGGCCTTGTATGCATACAACTATCCCAGGACGACGGAAGACGTGGACGTGGTGGTTACTGCGGAGGGGTTCCAGCGTTTCAAGGAGCAATTTGGAGACGATTACTCGCCCCGAAAAGGCGCACCACGGCGCTTCGCGAACCCCCGAACGGAGGCATGGTTCGACTTCCTGATCGCGGGCCAACTGGCGGGTAACACACGAAAGAACCAGACCATACGATTTCCCGATCCGAACGAGGGTGAAATTCACGGTGATATCCGGACTGTTCCCTTACCACGCTTGATAGAGCTCAAGCTGGTCACCTGGCGATTCAAGGACTGGGGCGACGTTGTGGAGCTAATCCGCCGGAACCAGTTGCCGGAGGGGTTTGCGGAACAACTGCATCCCACTATTCGAATGGCGTATCGAGAGTGCTGGGACGAAGCTCGCGATGAGAATTACGAAGGGCAGCAGGAGTAGCGATGGGTACGCACACGGTTGAGCATGACACGAAACCTGTAGTTGCCCTTGAACCGCTCGCAGCGCCCGGCGACGGCGTCATCGCTGCTTTGGCGGCATGGCTCCTGACCGCGACTTCCGTCTGGTATCTGTACTGGGATGCCGAGCGGTATCCCGCAGCCGCAAAGTTCTGGTGTCCATCGGGGCGGTGGGGGTCGGATTTCATCGAGACGGACGTGTACATGATCCAGCCGTTGCGTTTTCTCGGCGTATGGGTTGCCTGGCGTTTCGCTCGGCGAGGTCTCTTTGCCGGCCGCGTGGCGCGCCTGGCCGTCTTGTGTTCGATTGCGTCGTGGACAACGGCGATGCTGGTGCTTCACGGCTGCTACAAGTGGGACATTGGTGGTTTTGGAAACTGAGGAACAACAGCCTGTGGGCCTGTCGCAGGAATCGCTGCGGGGATCGGAATGGCGGTACAAGAATCAGGAGTCAGCGCGGTGAGCGGTTCGAGCAGGAGAGGACGATCTGGCGCCCCTCCCACTCGATGGCTTCCTGTTGGGTAACGGCCGGTCTCCCTGGCGGGGGGCGCGGGCGGAGGATCGTCGGCTGCGATTGATGCTTTGTCGGCGTCCGATTACCCCCCCCTGCCCCCCCTTTGAAAGGGGGGGAGAGGCCGGCCAAGGCTCCATCGCCTCCTCTCCTCAGCGGGCTCTGCGTGCTCTGTGGCAAAAGACTTTGGAAGTTCAGATGGCCGTATCGTTTTCCACGTTTGAGCGATTGAAGGACAAGGGCATGGTCGCCTATCGCAAGGGCGATTTCGCCGCCGCTCGGCCTTATCTGATCCAGGCGGCCGAGTGCATGATCGAGCTGGCCGGGGAGGCGAAGACAGAGGAGGCGCGAGCCCAGCATGAGGCGTATGCACGGGAGCTGATCGATCTGGCCCGGGACTGCGACCGGGCCGGGCATGATGGGCGTCCCGGACGGGTCAAGGCCCGCGAGGGGGAGGATGGCGGCGCGGACGCGTCCGAGTGGATCGTCCGTGACAAGCCCACGATCGGCTTTGACGACATCGCCGGCCTGGAGGACGTGAAGCAGGAAATCCGGCTCAAGATGATCTACCCGTTCCAGCACCCCGAGCTCGCCCAGCGCTATGGGCTGCGGGCCGGGGGCGGCGTGCTGCTCTATGGGCCGCCGGGCACGGGCAAGACCATGCTGGCCAAGGCCATCGCCCACGAAATCGATGCCACTTTCTTCCTCATCAGCCCGGCGCAGATCCTTAGCAAATGGGTGGGTGAGGCGGAGCAGAACATCCGCAA
Organism: Phycisphaerae bacterium; assembly: GCA_045863575.1. GTDB lineage: Bacteria > Planctomycetota > Phycisphaerae > UBA1845 > PWPN01 > JAAXZI01. The sequence continues at coordinate 7,654 of BTUC01000224.1, read as the reverse complement.
GCTGTTCGAGGCGGCCAAGGCCGAGCCGCAATCGGTCATCTTCGTGGACGAGATCGAGGCCCTGGTCCCCCGCCGCCAGACGGACACGTCGTCGGTCATGCAGCGGGTCGTGCCGCAGATTCTGCAGGAGCTGGAAGGGTTCGACCGGCAGGCGGGGCGGTGCCTACTATTTGTTGGGGCCACCAACCGGCCCTGGCTGCTGGATGAGGCAGTTATGCGGCCCGGGCGGTTCGATTCGAAGGTGTATATCCCCTTGCCGGACGCCCCGGCGCGGTACCGGCTGCTGGAGATGTACCTGGGCGGCCGTCCGCTGGGAGACGACGTGGACCTGGGCGTGTTGTGCGACCGGCTGGAGGGCTACAGCGGCGCGGACATTCGCAACATCGCCGATCGGGCGGCGGCCGTGCCGTTCCTGGAGGCGGTGGGCGGACGCGAGCCGCGAGCTGTGGGCATGGCCGACATCCTCAAGGTGGTCGAGCAGACGCTGCCGTCGGTTCATCGGGCCGATCTGGCGCGGTTTGAGGAGTTTGAACGAACAGGGCTGTAACGCTTTGTCGGCGAAGTGCGAATGGTGGATCATGGCGCTTGCGGGGCAGATCCATTATGGGTGGCAGGTTTGGTCCTCGCTGACCGCGGCAGCGCAGTCGAGCCGTTGCAGGCGGTGCGACCGGGATTTGACGGGACAAGCGCGCTTCTGTCCTCACTGCGGCCTGCGGCTTCGTCCGCCGGGCGCGCCGATTTCGGCCTATCGGGAGACACTCGAGCGAGGCCGTCGACTGCGCGGCCTGGGGAAGCCGTGGTACCGGGTGGCCATCTGGTGCTTTCAGGATGCGCGCTCGCGCCGCCCGGGCGACGTTGAACCGCTGCTGGAGATCGCCCGCACCTACCGGGCCGCCGGGCATCCGAGGCGGGCCAGGCGCTGGTATCGTCGGGCGGTGCGCATGCGGCGCGACTGCTATGAGGCTTGGGCGGAGGGGGCGACCTGCTTCGCCCAGCATGCCCACTTCCGCCGACTGCGTTGGTTGCGACGGGCGATTCTGCTGCGGCCGGCCGATCCGGTCGTGCTACGGGAATTGACCTGGGATCTCGCTCGGCTGGGCGGATGGCAGCGATGGTGGGCCGAGCGATGGCTGTGGCGTCTGTGCAGCGAGAACGTGCTCACCGGACGGGAGGGATTATGCTGAACCTCACTTCCGCCGCCGAGGCCCTGGGATTAGGCACGCGCTACGTGGCGCGTCTGATACCGGCGCGCGAACTCTTTTCATGGAGTGTGCGGGCAGTCACCGTGCCCGCGGGATGGCTGGCCCTGGCATTGCGGACGGACGAGGACCCGGTGTCGTTTCGCGCCGGAGACCGGTGTGAACGGGCCGGTGTGGAGGAAATTCTGTTCGTCCGGCAGACCCCGGTAGCCTGTGCGATCGAGGCGACCGATTTACGGTCGGCGGACGGCTTCGAATTCGCTGGGGAGTTGAATTTTTCACTAAACGTGCTGGCCGAAATGGCTGAAGTGTCGGCCTTCCAGCGAACGGTGCTGGGCGCCGGGCGTGTGTTGCTGAATGAGGATTTGCAGCGTTACGTCCAGTGGCAGGCCCGGAAAACCATGAGCGAGTTGGCCGCCGCACACGCGGCCGCCGCCCTGACGCGGGGGCTCGATCCGGCGGCGGTGGAAAGCGCGCTCCGCGAGAAACTCGGTGCCGCCTGCCTGGCCGGCGGACTGGCCCTTCAGGGGCCGGTGACGGCGGAATTTTCGTCTCATCCGTACATCGAGTACTGCCGACGAGAAACCCGGCGCGAGCACGAGTGGAAAGATGCCGAGGCGCGGACCCGGGTACAGGAAGCTCTGGCGGCCGCGCAGAGCCGGCGTCTCGAACATCTGGTGGACATGCTCAAGCAGATGCGCGCAGCCAGCCGTGAGCACGGCGAGAGGAGCATGACCGATCTCATCCGCGAGTTCAGCCCGGTGGAGCGGAGCGAGATGTACTCCGCGTTGTGGGAACTGTTGCCTTCGTCGCGCAGGACGCGGTGGGCGGTCGTGGTCTCGGGCAACGAGTTACTCTTTTTCGAGCCCGGTGATCTGGGCCAACCCATGCAGCGGCAGCGGTTGCCCGATTCGCTCGGGCCGCTACGGTCGGTCAGCGCGGACGAGGCGAGCCTGGCGGACGGCGCGCTGCTGGTCGGGGCGGCCACGGGTGTGCACGTAGTTGATCTCGAGACGGGCATGTCGCGCCGCGAACTGCCCGCGTTGCTGGTGGATACGCGCGGGCCACGCGGGGGTGTCAATGCGGCGGCCATGGGCGAGAACGGCATCTACGCCTCGCACTCCGAGTTGGGGCTGCTGGCCTGGCCGCGAGATACGAGCGAGCCGGTGGCGAAGAACCTGCTCAAAGAATTGACGTCGGCTGCGCGAACCGTAAGGGGCGTGCAGGTCGTCGATGGCCGGATCTGGGTGGCGATCGACGAGAAGGTATGGTCGCTCTCACCTGAGTGCGGCGTTGAAGTGACATATCGCGGGGCGCGCTGCGGGGTGGCGGCAATCACTGTCTCAGGTAACCACGTGTACGCCGGAACGATGGATGGCGAGGTTCTCCAGTGGAAGTTGGATGAGCCGGACGAGCCGTGCGTGGTTCGACGGGCGAACGGCCATGCGATTGAGTCAGTGGACGTGGCTGACGCCGGAGGGGTGGCCTGGCTGATCCTGGCGGATCAGCAGGACGCGCTGACCACCATGGTGCTGGGCGACAGCCACACGTGCCGTTATGAAAGCGGACGGCACCGGGTGCGGCGGGCGGTGGTGGCAAGCGACCTGTTTGCGGCCATCAGCGAGAATCGCGATCGCCTGTTCGTCTGGCGACCGGACGACTCCTCACAGCCGGCGGGCTCGGTGGTGGTGCCCTATCTAACGGGGGGGAGTATCCAAGATCTCTGTCTGGTGCCGGCGTGAGCATGCGGCTTCAATCGCCGCGTCGACGTCGTCGCTGGCCGCCGTTGCTTTCGAAGTGCAGGGATGAGGCGAGGCGAAAATCGATGAGCTTCACCGCCCCTTGCGAGTCGGAGACGATAACCGTGCGACCGGGCGGAGTTATGTGAAGAAACTCCGGGTGAGGCACCGGGAACTCTCTGCCGTCGCCTGTGCGGATGGTGAATGGCACGAAGGGCCGCGTTTGGTGCGCCTTGCGCATCTGCTCCGTAGTCATTGAGAATTACCCTCGCTTGCTGCCAGATAAATGATAGCGTTTCTGTTCCTATCGCCAAGCCTCCGCCCTTTCAGGGGATTCGCAGATTTGGCGGCGGAGTGGGCCCATCTCTAGAATGCGCATATGCGTCTCACACGGGAGATCCGGTTCAGCGTCGGGGCGGGGGCGGCACTGCCGGTGACGAATTCATGGGCCGGGTGGCCGTCCGCGGCCGGGTTGCAGCCTTACGTCGTGTTGAGGGCCACCGTCGAAGGACGGCCGGACCCGGTCACCGGGTACCTGTGCAACATCAAGCTGATTGACGACGTGCTACGTGGCCGTTCGATTCCACTCGTGAATCGGATGGCGGGCGCGGAGGTTGCAGCCACAGGCGATCCGGCTGCTCAGGAGGTATCCACGGGTGAGCGGCTCATTCTTGCCATTGCGGCGGCTCTGGCCGGACAGGCGCCGCCGGGAACCCGCTGGGTGGAGTGGCAACTCAACCTGACACCTTTTCTTTCCTTTGCTGTGGGGGCTGATGCGATGAGCACGGTTCGAGTGACGCAATGTTTCGAGTTCGCGGCCGCCCACCGGCTGCACTGCCCCAGCCTGAGCGATGTGCAGAACCGAGAGATTTTCGGCAAGTGTAATAACCCGAACGGCCATGGGCACAACTACCAGCTCGAAGTGACTGTCTCGGGGGAACCCGATGCGCGCAGCGGCGTGGTGCTGCCGGTGACGCAGGTGGAACGCGTGGTCAAGGAGCGGATCATCGAGAGGTTCGACCACAAGCATTTAAACCTGGATTGCGTGGAATTCCGAGGGCTCAATCCATCCGTCGAGCACATCACGCGCGTGATCTGGGAGCTGCTGGAGGGGCAGTTCGCGCCAGCACGGCTGATGCGGGTGCGGGTGTGGGAGACGGGGAAGACGTATGCGGAGTATGAGGGGTGAGAGGGGAGGTTGCTGACAAGGAGACAAGGGGACTGGGGGACAAGGAGACGGAGAGAAGGAGAGACGGAGCAACAGAGAGATGGCAAGCGGGTCGTTGGAGCCAGATCGAGGTGGTCGCTGGCGAGCGTCTTCGGCGCCGTTGAGAGTTACAGCACGGTTCTCGAGGATCGGGTTGCGATTGTGGAGGGTCCTGGTGGGATGCTGCTGGTCCTGGCGGATGGCGCGGGCGGGACAGGACATGGACGATCTGCGGCTGATGAGGTGGTTGCATATGCCGAGCGCACGCTGGGGAAGATGCGGGATCCGGCAGATCCAAAACTCTGGGCCAGGTACCTGAAGCCTGTTGACGAGAGCATTCTGCAAGGCGGCTCCGGCGGAGAGACGACGGCCGTCCTTCTCTGGCTTACCAGTCATTGCATCGCAGGGGCGAGTGTCGGCGATTCAGTGGCCTGGCTGATCACACAGAGTGGGCATGTTGATATGACGCAGCATCAGCGTCGTAAGCCGCTGGTCGGCAGCGGGGAGGCGCTTCCGGTTCCGTTCGCATTTGGTTCACCGCAGGGCCGCCTGCTGATGGCCAGCGACGGGCTGATCAAGTATGCGCCAGCCGATGACATTCGTCGGGTGGTGCTAACATCCACGCCGGATCGCGCGCCTCGATGTCTGATTGATCTTGTGCGCCTGCGTTCGGGTAAGCTTCAGGATGACGTGGGAGTAATCTTCTGCTGGGCAGTTTGAACTCAGTATTTCGGCGGTTTCAGAGCGGCCTCGAAGGCGGGCTCGTCGAGGCGGTGGCGGGCGAATTCGTGGCCATTGATGTGGATGACGGGGACGTGGTGGTCGTAGCGGTCCAGCCAGGGTTCCTGGGCCGGCTCGTCGATGTCGATGAATACAAGCTCGAACGGGATACGCTGTCGGACGCGCTCGATCACTTCGTGAGCGGCTTCGCACAGGTGGCAGTTCTCGCGGGTGAAGAGCGTGACTTGGATCATGGCCTGTGCGTCGCTTCCAGGCAGGTTGCACTCGCATCTGCTGTTATCATAGAGTCCGGTTGGCCGTATCCCAAGCGGACGGAGGTGTAATGTGACTGGAAACAACATGACCGTCAAAGGAGTGATCCGGGGCAGAATCATCGAACTTGACCAGGAACCGGGCTTGCCCGAGGGCCAGGAAGTGAAGGTCACATTGGAAACATATGGAAAACCATCATCTCCGCCGAACGAACGCTTACGAAGCTCATTCGGGGGGTGGGCCGAAGACGCCACAGAGCTGGATGCCTTCCTCGAACAGGTGCGTCGCGATCGTGAAGACCGACGGATGGAGTCGAACACGTGAGTTTCCTGCTTGATACGGATATCTGCTCTGCCTACCTCAAGGGCGACACTCGGATATTCAACCGTTTCATCCAGCATGATGGTCGGCTGCATTTATCTGCCGTTTCGCTAAGCGAACTCTGCTCTTGGGCAAAAAGAGCGGCAGCACCACCGTCTCGATGGCAAGTCTTGAAAGACATGCTTGCGGGGGTCGAGATTCTGGCAGCGGACGAAGCCGTGGGGCGCCGATGTGGCGAGATTCGAGCAGCACTGTTGGATCAGGGACGGCCAGCCGCAACAGTCGATCTCCTGATTGCCGCCACCGCTTTGATTCACGATCTCACTATGGGTGACGCACAACACAAGCCACTTTGCTGTCGTGCCCGAACTGAGACTTGAAGACTGGCTTGCCGCATAAGCGAGGGGCAGCCCGCACTCCGCAACGAGAAAACCAATATAAAACTTTTAATGATGGCGACTGGCATCCCCTCGGGCGCGCACAATCGGGCTGATAAGGAGCGAGAGGTACGATGCCCGTCGCCTCCTCAGATTTCCTCGATGGCTTCCTTGAGCTTCTTGAGGGCTTCGCGTTCGAGCTGGCGGACGCGTTCGCGGGTGAGGCCGATCTTGGCGCCGATCTGCTTGAGGGTCATGGGGGGCTCGTCGTCCAGGCCGAAGCGCAGCCGGAGGATGACGGCCTCACGCTCGTCGATGCGGGACAGCAGCCGGTTGACGACTTCGGAATCGGCGTGGCTGAAGGCCACTTCCTCCGGCGAGGGCTGGCGGTGGTCGGCGAGCATCTCGGTGAGGGCAAAGGAACCCTCGGCCCCACCGGATTGGGTCGGGGCGGTGAAGGCCTTCACGGCGCGGCGGATGATCCGCACCTTGCGCTCGGAGAGCTGCATGTGCTCGGCCATCTCCTGGAGCGTGGGCTGGCGACCCAGCTTGGACTCCAGCTCGGAAGAGGCCTTCTTCCAGTCGGCGATCATCGCCACCATGTAGGCGGGGATGTGTACCGGCTGCACGGTGTTGATCAGGGCCCGCTTGATGGCCTGTTTGATCCACCAGGAAGCGTAGGTGCTGAAGCGGGTCTCCTTGGCCGGATCGTAGCCCTCGACGCCACGGAGCAGGCCAATATTGCCCTCCTCGATGAGGTCTGCCAGGCTCATGCCCCGATTGAGGTAGTTCTTGGCAATGTTGACCACCAGGCGAAGATTCGAAAGGGTCATCCGATCGCGGGCCTGGGAGGCGCGGATGTCGGCCTCTTCCTTTTCGCGCAGACTGATCCTGCCCTCGCGGAACAGATCCTGCGCCTTGGCCGCGAACTGGATGGTGGCACCGAGTTCGCGCTCCTCATCGGCACTCAGGAGCGGCGCCTCGTCAATCTGCCTGAGATAATGCTGTAGTCCGGCCTCGACAGCGATCGTGCGATCCTCCTGATCAGCCAGCCTCCCCGGAGGCATCATCGGTCGAAAAGAGACCTGACTGCAGGCCGGAGAACGGCCGGCCTGCAGTCAGTCCGATAATAGTCAGTGATCGCTCCGGAGGGAAGCGCGATCACGGCCGAGTGTCACTCGCGAGGCTGATCGCCCTGGCGAAGCGGGAAATCGCGGATCAGGTCAGTTGACTCCTCACCCGGTCCATGTAGACCGCCGCGGCGAGCCTTCGGTTTGCCCTCGACGCGGCCTTCCTCGGCGGCCCATTCGGCGCGCTTCTTGGAGAGGCCGATCTTGCGCTCCTGGGGATCGACGCGAAGGATCTTGACCTCGATCTCGGAGCCGACTTTGACCTCGTCGTGCGGGTCTTCGACCTTGTGGTCGGCCAGTTCGCTGACGTGCAGAAGGCCCTCCAGATCCTGCTCCAGCTCGACGAAGACGCCGAAGTTGGTGATTTTGGTGACCTTGCCCTGGACGATCTGGCCGGGGATGTAGGTGTTGGGGATGGCATGGAGCCACGGGTCCTCGGTGAGCTGGCGGGTTCCCAGGGCCACACGCATTTTCTCCTGGTCCACGCTGAGCACGACGCACTTGACGGTGTCGCCCTTCTTGAGCGCCTCGGACGGATGGCTGATCTTCTTGGTCCAGCTCATGTCCGACACGTGCAGCAGACCGTCGATGCCCTCCTCGATCTCGATGAACGCGCCGTAGTTGGTGAGGTTGCGGACCTTGCCCTCGATGATGGTGTTGGGCGGGTACTTCTCGGCCACCTTGGTCC
>BTUC01000223.1:3158-12204 GCA_045863575.1 Phycisphaerae bacterium | reverse complement strand
GAATAGTGTGGAGGGCCTGATGGAGAAGACCCGCCACCTGGGGCTTTCCGCGAATGAATCCGATGCGATTCGGGCTGCCGCGGGCGAGTTTATCCTGGAGGGGCTTTACGCCCTGAAGCGGATCGGCCGGAGCGAGGAGATCGGATTCACCGGCACGGAGTCGAGGCCGCCAGCCCGGCAGGCGGAGTCAAACATCTTTCCGGACATCGAAGAGGAGTCCGGCGAGGAGGAGTGGCCACCGCGCCGGCGCCGGGATCGGGACAAGAAGCGGAACCTGAACTAGCCTCATGCGACGCATTCACTATACCCGCTATGTCGATGACGGCTTCGGCCTTTCAGCCGAGGATCTGGCCCGCGCGTTGAGCGATTTCCTGCTGGAAAGCGGCTTTCATTCGCAGTATTACGGCTTCTCGGAGTTCAACTCTCACTCGCTGGAGCAGCTCAAGGAGGCCATCCGCCGGGCTTTGGAATCGGGCGAGTTGTTCGACGCTGAGCGCGCCGAGCAGGTCCGCCAGGAGTTGGCGAACATGACCCCGGAACAGCTTGACCAGGTTTTGGACAAGTTGGCGGCTAAGCTGCAGGACGAGGGATATGTCAGCGAACAGGATACGCCTCGGGGCGTGAAGCTGGAGATCACGGATAAGGCGGTCGATTTCCTGGGTTTCAAGGCTCTGAAGGATCTGCTGGGGGCGTTGGGGCGGTCGAGCTTTGGCGCGCACGAGACGCGGGCGCTGTCCACGGGTGTGGAGTCGAGCGGGGGGAGCCGCCCGTGGGAGTTTGGCGATACGCTCAATCTGGATGCCGGCGCCACGCTGTTCTCGGCGCTGCGGCGCGAAGGGATCCGGCTGCCGTTGAACATCGACTACGAGGATCTGCACGTGCATCAGAGCGAGTACACCAGCTCATGCGCCACAGTTTTGCTGCTGGACTGTTCGCATTCGATGATTCTCTATGGCGAAGACCGGTTCACGCCCGCCAAGCGTGTGGCGCTGGCGCTGGCGCACCTGATCCGCACCCAGTTTCCTGGGGATTCGCTGCGTCTGGTTCTGTTCCACGACACGGCGGAGGAGGTGCGGTTGGGGGAGTTGGCGCGGATTCAGGTGGGTCCGTATTACACGAATACGCGCGACGGCCTGATTCTGGCGCAGCGCCTGCTGGCGGCCGAGAAAAAGGACATGAAGCAGATCATCATGATCACCGACGGCAAGCCCTCGGCTCTGACAATGGAGGATGGGCGCATCTATAAGAATCCAATGGGGTTGGATCCATTTGTGCTGCGCGCCACGCTGGAGGAGGTGGGCCGCTGCAAGCGCGCGGGCATCCTGATCAACACGTTTATGCTGGCGAGCGACTACGCGCTGGTGCAATTTGTGCAAAAAGTGACCGAAATGTGCCGCGGGAAGGCCTATTTCACTACCCCGTACAACCTCGGCGAGTACCTGATGATGGACTTTCTGCGGCGGAAGACGCAGACGGTGCACTGAAGCAGCGTTTAATGCAACCCGGGGACCGGCCCACAGGCCAGTCCGCCCGTATCGTACGGGAATGATTCCGCTGACGGGGTTCGCGGTTTCGCGAACCCCGCTGGAAGATCCGCCCGCTTAGAAGGTGCTGGACTCGACCGGGATCTCGACCTTGTTGCTGGTGACCCAGACTGCGCCCGGTGAGAGTGCCCGGAGGCGAACCGGAATCTTGTCGCCGGCGGGAACCGAGTCCGGCACCCGCACATGGATCAGGAACACGCCCGCGGCGTGGTCATCCCTGACGACCTTCAGAATTTCGGCTGCCGAATCTCCGATCTCGATCGAGAGGGAGCCAGCATCCGGCTGAGCGCTTCCTAGGCCGGATGCCCGGATGACGATTTTGTCGCGCGGTTGCGCGGGTTCGCCGAGGCTGCGCGCATCGCGAAGGATGACGAGACGGCCGGATTCGGCATGGGTAGCGAAACCATGGTCTCCGGCATCGCCCTGGAGCGGCAGAAGCGCCGGATGCACCGGGGAGGAGCGGATGGAGTGCGGCGCGGAGTCTCCGGCTTCGGTCTGAATGACCAGGCTCAGGAAGTCCTGCCCGGTGGCATCGGGACAGAGGAAGTCCACGCGAGTTTGGGAGGCGAAGAGCACGGGCAGGGGCGTGCCGTACGCAATCACGCGATTCAGCAGGACCTTGACGCCGGCGAGATCGGTGGTGAGTCCATCGGGAGCGTAAAGCGCTTCGCGCCGGTGGCTCAGCCAGCGGCCGTGGACCGTGGCGATGGCTCCGGGGCTGCAGACGATCTGGACAGGTTCCGTGATCAGCGGCTTGCCGGATTCAACCTGGACCCGCAAGCGGTTGTCCGCTGACGACGCTTCCGTTTCGCCGGCCTGGAAATGAATCACGTATTCCTCCTGCCGTTGCTGATCGATTTCGGGAATCCATTCAAACCAATTGGATTCTTCGTGGAAGACCGCGCCGGCGGGGAGATCCTCCGCGGTGAGGGGCACAACCCCGTCCGCTGCGGATCTTGGAGCGACCGTAAACCGGAGAGGTTCGCCGGGGCGGACCAGCTGCCGGCCGGGCAGGCTGAGCGCCGGATCGAAATGAGGCGCAATGGAGACTTGCGCGTAAGCGGGGTGATCCCCGTTGCCGGCGATGATGCGAACCGTGGAATAGGCTGTGCCCTCGTCCACCGTGCCGCGGAACGTGACCACGCGCTGGTTGGCGCGGGCCAGCACCCAGGCGGGAACGCGGATGTTGCTGTTGGTGGTGCGGAGCGCGATGACAGATTCGTGGCTCGCGTCGCCCTCCCGGCGGATCTGGCAGTTGAATTCATCGCCAGCGCGCAGCAGAGCGGGTGTGCAGGACACCGAGAGCGACGGCGGCGCGGGTTCGTTCTCCAGGAGGCCGGAAGCCGTGTCGCCAGGTTCTGTCTCGGGTTCGGGCATGAAGACCACGTCGACCCAGTAGTTTGTGCCGGCGAAGGAATCAACCGGGAAGCCGGCGCCAAACCGATAGAGGCCATTCGGGCCATCTTCGCCATCCTTGAGGGCCTGGAGCGGGCCGCTTTCGAGCGTGGCCCCGGAGAAGCCGCCACGAGTCTGGGAATGGTGGCCGTAAGGCGCGTGATAGGAGACAACGTAAGTGACTCCGGCCTCGACGGGCACCGGGTTGGCGAAATCGGCATGCTGCCAGCCTGATTTGGTTTCGTCCATGAAATAGACGCTCGCCAGGAGGGCGCCGCCGCTGGTCCAGAGGCTGCCTGTGTGCAGCCCGACGTTCTCCGGGCCTTTGTAGAAGCGGATTCCGGTGACGAATCCGTCCTGCCTGGCGCGGAACTTCATGCCCACTTCGATAGCGGGCGTGCTGGCGGAGTCGATCTGTTCGGGCGTGCCGTTCCCGCTCCAGATCGAGCAGGGGCACTCCGAATCCTCCGATCCGGTGATCTCGATGGCATTGACCTTGGGGTGCTGCAGGACCGAGACGAGTTGGATCAAGATTTCGCCTTCGGAAACAGCGGGGAAGTTGACGTCGACCGCCTTGAACGGACCGGCGGCGGCCTGGACAACGTCAAAGTTCTCGGCGGCCATGGCGCCGTTGATCAGGATATGGAAGACGCGGTGACCGGGTTCGGTGAAGAAGATCTCGGCGAACTTGAGCCGGACGTTGTACTTGCCTGGCGTGGCTTTGAACCGGTATTCGAGGGTGCTGCTGTCAGTCCAGCGTTCAGACATATAGAGCGCCGGATCGGCGGAGCCGGTGACTGGATCCTCGGTGGTACTCACGTAACCGTCGCTGTTGGTATCGGCGATCCACTGCTGGCCGAGACTGTCGACATACGCCGGCCCGCCCGCATTCATGCGGACCAGGGCGACGGTGGAGACCTTGGGCGGAGCAACCGTCAGGAGGTACTCAGCGGAGCGCCCGGACAACGCTGCAACGATCACCGCGGATTCCTCTTCGCTGACCGCGGAGGCCGTGGCGCTGAAGGTGGCGGAATCCGAACCGCCTGGCACGGTGACGGAGGCGGGAATAAACAGAAATGGGCCGCTGACGGCCAATTCGACTTCAACGCCGGGCTCGGGTGCGGGGCCGGCGAGAGTGACGGTACAGACGCTGCTGGCGCCCGCGGTGAGTTCGGACTTCGCGCATTCGAGGCCGCTGAGAATGGCCGGGGCCTGCAAGTTGAACGTAAAGCTCAGAGAGCTATCCGCGAAGGCGGCCGTAAGAATGACGACAGCGCTGGTTTCGACTTCGCCGGCGGACGCATCGAAACCGGCCGATCTCGCACCGGCGGGGATGGTCACGGTCTGCGGGACGGTGAGCGACTCGTTGTCGCGAGTGAGGGTCACCAGGGCTCCGCCCGAGGGCGCGGGCGCGCCGATTGTCACATTGCATCTTGCGGTGCTGTTTGAGGCAAGTGAGGCCGGTGTGCAGGACAGGCTTGTGAGGGCGGCGGCCGCCTTGAGGCCGAGGACAAAGTTGACGCTCTGGCCGGCCGCGGATGCGGTCACGGTTGCGGTCGAGTCCGCATCGAACGCTCCGGCTGTCACCGGGAAACTGGCCGAGCTAGAACCGGCCGCGACGGTCACCGACGGCGGTAAGGACAGCCATGGGGTATTGGCCGAGATCGCGACTGGGATGCCGTCAGCAGGGGCCGGTTGGCTTAGTGTGATCGTACAACTGCCCGTGGCAGCCTGCCCGAGGGCCGCGGGGCTGCAGACCAGACTGGAGAGGGTGCTGGGGGCCACGAGCAGCAAGCTGTAGCTGAGGAATCCACTGCCGAGTTCAGCCCGGATGGCCGCTCTGGTGCTCGCCGTCAGCTTGGAAGACTTCACGGTGAAGGTACCTGTGGACGATCGGGCCGGGATGACGACGACGGCGGGCATTGTCAGTGAAGAACTGTTGCTGGAAAGCCGGACCTGAGTGCCGCCGGTCGTTGCCTGGGTGCTCAAAGTAACGGTGCAAGTGACCTGGCTTTCCGCCGCCAGTACGGAGGAGTCGCAAGTCAGCCCCGAGAGGCCTGTGGAAGCGACCAGATTGAGGGAGGAGCTCGTGGAAATTCCCTCCCAGCTCGCGACGACGACGGCCGTGGAGCTGGCGTTCAGAGTCGCGGCGGTGGCTACAAAGGCCGCCGATACCGCGCCTTCCGGGATCGTGACCGAATTGGGGACCGTCAGCCATGGGCTGTTATCCGAGAGCGAAACCGTGAAGCCTCCCGACGGGGCGGCAGCGCTGAAGGTGACTGTACAAGTGGCTGTCGTGCCCGAGTTGAGAGACGAGGGGTTGCAGGCGAGTCCGGTCAGGCTGGCGGTGGCCACCAGACTGAGCGACTGGCTGACCGAGGCTCCGTCCAGGGTGGCGGTGATGACCGCGGTGGAGCTGGTTGTGAAGGTCGAGGCGGTCGCGGTGAAGGTGGCGGAAGTCGCGCCAGGGGGAATGGTCACCGCCGCGGGCAGGTTCAGCAGAGAGTTGTTCTTGCCGAGCGCCACACTCGCGCCGCTGCCGGGGGCCGCGGCGCCGAGCGTCACGGTGCAGCTTCCGCTGGCGCCGGAGCTTAGCGACGACGGGTTGCAGGTGAGGCTGGAGAGGATGGCCGAAGCGGTGAGTTGGACTGTGTGGGTCACCGATCCGCTATTGAGCGAAGCGGTAATCACTGCGTTCGAGTTCGCATTGACGGTTGACGCCGTGGCGGTGAAACCGGCCGAAATTGCCCCCGCGGGAATCGAAACGGATGCCGGCACGCTGAGCGCGGGGTGATTGCTGGCCAGGCCGATGGTAGCTCCCCCGCTGGGGGCGGCGGAGAGCAGGGACACGGTACACGAGCCGCTGCCGCCGGAAGTGAGCGAGGGCGGAGTGCAGGTGATGCCGCCCAGCGCGGTGGGCGCGACAAGGGTAATGGAGTTGCTGAGCGAGGCTCCGCCAAAGGTCGCCGTCAGAATCGCGGTGGCATTAGCGCTGAGCGAGTTGGCCGTCACGCTGAAGGTAGCCGTGGTCGCACCGGCAGGAACCGTGACTGCCGTGGGAGCTGAAAGCGCTGAGCTGCTGTTCGACACCGAGACGGTAGCGCCGCCGCTTGGCGCCGCGTCACTCAAGGTGACCGTGCAACTGCCGCTTTCGCCGGAATTGAGCGAATTCGAACTGCAGGTGAAGCTCGTCAGCCCGCTGGCTGCAACCAGGCTGATCGAACTGCTCAGGGAGCTGCCGTTCAAAGAGGCGGTAATTACCGCGGTGGCGCTCGATGTGATTGCGGCGGCGGCAGCGGTGAAATTCGCTGAGGCCGCACCCGCGGTTACGGAGACGGCCGTGGGCACCGTGAGCCAGGCATTGTTGCTGGAAAGCGCGACCATCACGCCTCCCGCCGGCGCGGCGGCGCTCAGGGTCACCGTACAAACGCTGCTGGAGTCCGAGGTCAGGGATGCGGGGTTGCAGGTGAGGCTTAGGGGGACAACCGGGCCTGCCAGGTTCAGCGAGTAGCTGAGCGAACCCTCGTTGAGAGTGGCTGTGATCACGCCGGTTGCATCAGCGGCGATAGTCGTAGCGGTGGCGCTGAAGCTGGCCGAAGTCGCACCCGCGGGGACCATTACGGCGGAGGGAGCAGTGAGCGACGCATGGTTGCTGGAGATCGCGACTGCCGTACCGCCGCTGGGGGCAGCGGCGCTCAGGGTCACCGTGCAGGTGCTGCTCGCTCCAGAGGTGAGTGACGATGGGCTGCAAGTGAGGCCCGTGAGGCCGGTGGGGGCGAGCAGGTTGATCGAGTAGGATCTCGTGCTGCCATTCAGCGTGGCTGTGATCGTGGCGGTCGTGGTGGAGGTGAGCGTGGAGGCCGAAACAGTGAAGTTTGCGGAGCTTGCGCCAGCGGGGACGGTCAGTGCGGCAGGCAGGCTGAGCGCGGCGCTGCTGGTGCTGAGAGACACGGACGCTCCGCCGCCAGGGGCCGCGGCACCCAGAGTGACGGTGCAAGTGCTGCTGCCGCCTGAGGTGAGCGATGCCGGATCACAGCTCAGGCTTGACAGGGTGGCCGGAACCACAAGCTCCAGCGTGAAGCTCATCGACTGGCCATTCAACGTACCGGTGACGACGACGCTCGGATGCGCAGGCGGATTCGAGGCGGTGACGTTGAAGGTCGCCGACGTGGCGCCGGAAGGCACGACGACGGTGCCCTGGATCGAGATCGAGGAGTTGCTCCTGGAGAGCGAAACAGGAGTGGAGCCGCTCGCGGCCGGCTGGTTCAGAGTGACTGTGCAGGTGCTGGTTGCGCCGGGGGTCAAGGTCGCCGGGGCGCAGGAGAGGCTCGTCAGCAGCACCGGGGCCTGGAGGGTTAGAGAGTAATTCAGGGAGCTGCCGTTCAGGGAGGCGGTGATCACCGCGGTAGAACTCGAGGTGAGCGTCCCAGCGGTGGCCGTGAATGTGGCCGAGGTGGAGCCTGCGGGGACCGTCACGGAAGAAGGCGCCGTGAGAGATGAGCTGTTGTTGGCCAGTGAGACCGCTGTGCCGCCGCTGGGGGCTGCCGCGCTAATGGTGACCGTACAGGTGCTGCTCGCGCCCGAGTTCAATGACGAGGGACTACAGGTGAGACCCGTCAGGAGAGCAGGGGCCGCCAGGTTCACGGAGAAGGTTCGCGAACTGCCGTTCAGGTTTGCCGTCACCACCGCCGTCGAGCTGGAGGTCAGCGTTCCCGCTGTGGCCGTGAAATTCGCTGAAGTCGCTCCCGAAGGTACTGTCACCGCTGAAGGCGCGGTCAACGAACTGTTGTTGCTGGCGAGGGACACGGCCGTACCACCCGTGGGGGCCGCGGAACTGATGGTGACTGTGCAGGTGCTGCTGCCGCCTGAGTTCAAGGACGAAGGGTTGCAGGTGAGGTTGGTCAGCTGAATGGGCGCTACAAGGTTCACCGTGTAACTCAGCGAACTGCCCCCCAACGAAGCGGTGATTGCGGCGGGGGAACTGGTCGTGAGGGTCCCCGCCGAGGCGATGAAGTTGGCAGAGGTTGAACCCGCCGGGATTACCACGGAAGTGGGCGTTGTCAGAGATGCGCTGTTAGTGCTGAGCGCAACGGGCGAGCCGCCGCTGGGAGCCAGGGTACCGATAGTGACTGTGCATGTGCTGCTCGCGCCCGAGTTCAGTGACGAAGGGCTGCAGCTCAGGCCGGTGAGTTGCGTAGGCACCACCAGGTTCACCGAATGCGTTAGCGAGCTGCCGTTGAGCGACGCGGTGACGGCGGCCGTTGAACTGCTCGTCAAAGTTCCCGCGGTGGCCGTGAAGTTGGCCGAGGTCGCGCCCGATGGGACTGTAACGGCCGTTGGCGTTGTCAGCGAACTGCTGTTGCTGCTCAACGAGACCGCCGTCCCGCCGCTGGGCGCCGCTGCGCTGATGATCACCGTACACGTGCTGCTGCCGCCCGAGTTCAGCGACGAGGGGCTGCAAGTCAGGTTCGACAGCACCGTGGGAGCTACCAGGTTCATCGAGAAGGTCCAAGAGCTGCCGTTCAGGTTTGCCGTCACCACCGCCGTCGAGCTGGAGGTGAGCGTGCCCGCCGTGGCCGTGAAATCACCTGAAGTCGCGCCCGCGGGAATCGTAACAGCCAGAGGCGTCGTTAGTGAAGCGTTGTTGCTGGTGAGGGATACCACGGCCCCACCGCTGGGGGCCGCCGCGCTAATGGTCACCGTGCACGTGCCGCTTCCGCCCGAGTTCAACGTCGACGGGCTGCAAGTCATTCCCGTCAGCAGCGCCGGCGCTACCAGATTCAGGGAGAAGGTCCGCGAGCTGCCGTTCAGGTTCGCCGTCACCACCGCCGTCGAGCTGGTCGCCAGCGTACCCGCCGTGGCCGTGAAGTTGGCCGTGGTCGCGCCCGCCGGTACCGTGACCGCCGAGGGCGCCGTCAGCGATGTGTTGTTGCTGCTCAGCGAGACCGCCGTGCCGCCGCTGGGCGCCGCCGCGCTGATGGTCACCGTACACGTGCTGCTGCCGTTCGAGTTCAGCGACGTCGGGCTGCAGGTCAGGTTCGACAGCACCGTGGGCGCTACCAGATTCAGGGAGAAGGTCCGCGAGCTGCCGTTCAGGTTCGCCGTCA
>BTUC01000223.1:0-3058 GCA_045863575.1 Phycisphaerae bacterium | reverse complement strand
TGATGGTCACCGTACACGTGCTGCTGCCGTTCGAGTTCAGCGACGTCGGGCTGCACGTCAGGTTGCTGAGGGTTGGAGCGGGAGGAGGAATGACGATTGAGCCTCCGGAGCCATTGACCGTCATGGCCAAGCCCGAAGGAGACGAGGCCAAGGGATTGCTGACCAGAACCGGACGGTTGAGGTTTGTACTGCTCGTCAGATTCAAGGTGACCGCTGCGACCGCCCCGTTCGAAATCGGACTGGCAGTCATGCCAACCAGCAAGCATGTGATCGCGCCGGGCGTATTGTTGCAGTACAGCGACTTGCCCGCGTTCACCGCCGCCGGACTTGCCACAGCGGTTATCGAGGAATAGTCCGCGGTGGAATAGGTGAAGGTCCATTGGAGAGCTGAGGGCTGGCCGCCACTCGCGGAGAGAGAAAGGTCAACCGTGACAGAACCCCCGGCTGGGGCGTTGCCGGATGCCAGTGTTAAAGAGGTCTGCGCCGATGAATTCGGGGCGGAGATTAGTAGTAGTGCAAAAATGGTGGCCCAAAAGCAGGGCCGAAGTGAATTTTTGGTAGTCACAGCTTTTCTCTCGTACGAGTAATTCGACGGATAATTGAAACGGCTTTATAGGGGACCCGCCCAAAACAGCCCCGATGAACAACGTAGTTCTTCACCGGAAGGCCCTGTCCGGATGGCCATTCCCGCCTCGGAAAGACACTCTCTCTCACGCACTACAGCCACACTCCAGGCGTTGCAGCTCTCCGAAGAATTCCGCCCCAACGTGAGAGGTCCATCACCGCTTCACGGCCTGCGCCTGAGCGGTGTCCAAGCAAGCCTGCTATAAGTGCATTTCAGATGCCAAATTCCCGCTTACGAAGAATCAATGGCTTAGCGGCGGCGCATTTCGGAATCGAGCAAAATTTACCACATGCCCGGCAAATTTTGGTCTATAGTTTTAGTACCGAATTGACGCATGGGGTAGTACAATCGCCTATTGAGGGCTAGGTATGTGTACTAGGTTTTGTCTTTGCTTTCTATTCGGGATCCTGCAATTGCATGGTGCAGAGATAGTGCTGCAGGCCGGTACGGCTCAGGCAGGTACGACGGTGCCGCTCGAACTTCGTCTGAACCCCAGCGGGAGCCGGGTTGCAGCCTTGCAGTTTGATGTGGATCACGACCCTCGCATCTCTGTGTCCGCGGTGGCGGGACCGTCGGCACTGAACGCGAGCAAGACGCTTTATGCGGCTACTCTTTCCAGCGGCCGCACGCGTTTCCTTGCCGCCGGAACGAACCGGAATCTGCTCGGCAGCGGCGCAGTGGCCATCCTGAACGCCGCGGTCAGTTCCTCGATGGCTCCCGGTGATTATCAGATCCGAGTGACGAATGCCGCTGCGAGCAGCGACGCAGGCACGGCCGTGAACCTGAACTCCGCGGGCGGCTGGCTGGCTGTCAATTCGGCAGCGGAGGAGATGCCTTCCACGGTCTTCTCTCAGCTTGCGACCGGCAATGGGTGGAATACGTACTACTACCTGCTCAACACTACTGGCACAGCCCAAACGGCCACGTTGACCTTTTGGGAGAGCAGTGGTGTCCCATTCGCGCTCCCGCTGGTTTACTCTCCGGAATCGGGCAAATCCCCCAGCTTGTCGGCAGGAACGGAAGTGACCGTCCCGGCGTACGGGTTCGTCGCCGTATCCTCCAATTTCCCTCAAAACGCGCCGTTACGCGTCGGCTGGACGCGGATGCGCGCCCCTGAGGGGATCGTCGCCACCGCCACCTACAGTCACTTCCTCCCCGGGCGCGCCATGGCCGAGGGAGCCGTGCCCATGGAGTCGCGCACCCCGGGCCGCTTCGTGATGTCGTATGACAACGCGGGGGGCTTCGTCACGGGAGTTGCTTTGGTCAACGATTCCGACACCAAGGGCGCCACTATCGAGGTTACGATCCGCAATGCCTCGGGACAGGTTCTGTTCACCAACAACATCATTCTGCCCATCCGCGGCCATCTGGCTTTCGCAGTGCCCGACCAGTACCCAAATTTATCGGGCATCCGCGGTAGCATGGAGTTTCGCGAGGTGAGCGGCGGGAAGATCGCTGTGTTGGGCTTGCGGTTCAATCCCACCGGGCAGTTCACCTCGATCCCGGTTGGCACGCGATAGGGCTTGATCGGGAATGCCCGTTGACAGGTCAGATGACGAAGATGCCTCAACTTCCCGGCCAAGGGGAGGCCATAGTAGAGCGCGAAGCTGCGCGTAACCTCAACGATACGCAGGGTTTGTCCGCTCTTGGACAGATCGAGTTGTGGGCCGCCCGCTGGCTGATGCAGCCGCGCACCGCGGGCTTCATCTGCTTGCTGATTCTATGTGTGTTTGCCGTTGCCGGTTTGTGGCCCTTCGTCCCGATCGCGAACCAAGTCTCGTGGATCGAATCGCGGGCGGGGCTGCGCTTCGGAGCCAATGGGGTCGCTTACAGTACCGGCGCCCTGACGGGTAAAGCGGGCGGCGCATGCACGATCGAGATCTGGGTCGTACCCTCCGAGGCGGACGGAACCAGCACCCTGCTTTCCTTCTATGGCCCCGACGGGGGCCAGGGTATCGCGCTGCAACGATCTGAAAACACTTTCCGTATCGACCGCGAAACCGGAGGACGGCGGAAGGTGATGTACTTCCCTGCCAAAGCTTTGTATGAGCAACGGCCAGTATTCCTGACCCTGGTGCATGGCTCGTCGGAATCCTCCGTTTATGTTGATGGAGTAGAAGTTTGGCGCAGCGATTTGCTCCGAGCCGCCCCGGGTGATTGCGCGGGCGGATTGGGTGTGGGCCATCCCGCGAAAGGTCGATCAAGCTGGAAGGGCGAAATCTGGGGACTGGCGATTTACGGACGCGAACTGGGTCCGGAAGAGGTTCAAGGCAGTTACATGGCCTGGCAGTCGGATGGGCGACCCAGGGAAGAGGTCACCGGAAAACCCAAGATCCTCTATCTCTTCAACGAGGGCGAGGGCGACCGGGACCGCGATCATGGCTCGGCGGGTCTGGATCTCACCATCCCGCCACATTATCAGGACATTCGGCG
>BTUC01000222.1:0-12247 GCA_045863575.1 Phycisphaerae bacterium | reverse complement strand
GCTGCATGCCGACCTGTCCATGAGCACCACCGGTTCGGATCTCCGCTAAAAGCTTATGCCCGTAGCGTGTGGCGCCGGTTTCTAACCGGCGTACACAGGTTGGAAACCGGGGCCCCATAGGGCCTGATGGGATAGGCTCTAAGATTGCATGAAGGGTGGTCCAGCACTATTCTCAAGATCCGATGCGGAGCATCGTGACTCCCTCCGTGGACCTCGAACAAGAGGATGTGATCCATGCGCTGGCCGGCCCCCTCGAGCTTCCTGAGAATCTGTTCTGCAGTCAGTGTCTGCGCTTTGACCGGATGCGGTCCGGCGGCGAGTAGCGAGCGTGGCTCCGTCGTGCGGACGGCGGTCTGCCAGACCTTCTGCATCGATAGTGACCTGGAGGGAAATCTGAAGCGGATGGAGTACGCCGTGGCGACGGCGGCCGCCCATGGGGCCTTGCTGGTCTGCCTGCCGGAATGCGCCGACCTGGGCTGGGTCAATCCGGATGCGCATACTCTGGCCGGTCCGATCCCGGGCCCGACTTCGGATCGGATCGGGGCCATGGCCCGCAAACATGGCCTGATGATCAGCGTGGGCCTTTGCGAGAAGGAGGGGGATCAGTTGTATGATTCCGCGATTCTCGTCGGCTCCGACGGCGCCATTCTGGCCCGGCACCGCAAAATCAATACGCTCCGCGAACTGCTCACACCGCCTTACACACGCGGACGACCGGAGGATATCCAAGTCGTCGAGACCCCTCTCGGGCGAGTCGGGTTGCTCATCTGCGCGGATACTTTCCGCGAGGACCTGGTGGACCGCGTCGCCGCGCAGTCGCCGGATCTGTTGATCGTGCCCTACGGGTGGGCGGCCCCCAAGGAGAAGTGGCCGGACCACGCCAAGAGCCTGGCCGGCGTCGTTTCCGGTGCGGCCAAGCGGGCCGGCTGTGCCGTCGTCGGCACGGACGTCGTGGGCAGCATCACCCACGGACCCTGGACCGGCCAGACCTACGGCGGCGCGAGCGTGGTCGCCGACCGCGGCGGCAACATCATCGCCACTCTTCGCGACCGCGACGCGGAAGTGCGTATCGTCGAAGTGCCGGTGGGACGACAGTAGTGCAGTTCAGCATCTGTAGCGGCCGGCGATCATCGGCGGACGCGCACCATGGCCACGAAGTTCCCCACAAACGGGAAGAGCACCAGGCCAATGATGAAGATCGCCAGGAGCGGTTTGAACATCGCCTCGGCCCGAGGGGCCAGATGCCAGAATTGAACCACGGCCATTGCTGCAACGGCGCCGCCACCCATCGTCGCCAACAGGCTCGTATAGCCGGTCATCAGCTTGCGCGGCCAGCCCGTCGGCCTGCGGATGGTTGAGGACAGCGGGATCGACATGATCGCCGCGAACATGCCCCCAAGAATCCAAAAGATCCATCCGGTGGCCCAGTAGAGTGCCGCTCCGAGAACACCCAACGCCAGGCAGCCTGCCAGGCAGTTGGCGGCGATGGTCTCCTGGCGCGAGAGCACCAGGCGGCCAAACTTGTTGAACCGCAGGAGCAGATTGAAGAGTGGCTCGCCGACCCAGGTCAGCAGCGCGAAAATGACGTACACGATCAGCAGCGGGTAAAGCCATGGCGCGATCTCGGGGTTGCTGCGGGCCACGCCGCGAACCAGTTTGTATCCGAAGTAAAGGCCGAGTATGACGCCCCACTGGGCCTTTCGACTCAGGCGGGACATCCACAGAAAATAAGCCAGCAGCCACCGGTAGATGGAGTTCCGCGCCTTGAGGGCCTCCACGATTCCGGCCTGCGCCCATTCCATGCCCGGCTCGAGCCGCAGTGCCTCTCGAAAGTGGGTCATGGCCTCGGCGGGCTGCCTGCGGTGCAGCAGCGTCCAGCCCATGTTGGCGTGCGACAGCGGGTCCTCGGGATCATTGGCCAACGCCGTCCCGATAGCGGCGCCGGCGTCCTCGTTGCGGCCCAGATTCGTCAGGGCCATGGCCCGAATGTTGGTGCATTGAATGTGTTCCGGATCGATCCGCAGCCCGTGCTCCGCCGCTTCCAGCGCGGCCGGCCAGTTGCGAAGCCCGTACTGCGTGGCGGCCAGCAGCGCATAGTGGTCCGCATCTTCCGGGTCGAGCCGGATCGCCTCGCGGATGGCGGTCTCCGCCTCTTCGTGACGATTGCGATCGTTCAGGCAGTAGGCCAGTGCGTAGTGCCCGAACGGCATGTCCGGCGCCAGGTGGATCGCGCGGCGGGCTTCCTCGGTGCCGGCTTTCGAGTCCTCCTGATCGCTCAGGCACATCGCCAGCGCCGCGTGGGCCGGCGCGTCGTCCGGATCCTCTGCCAGTGCCTGCCGGAGCTCGGTCTCGGCCAGGTCCATCCGCCCCTGCTGGAGGAGCAGCATCGCTCGGGAGAAGTGTCGATTCATGTGAGTTTCAGATAGCGCAGAATGTCGTCATAAAGCCCGCCCTGGTTGGAGTACAACGCATAATTGCGGGCGGTCGAGAACCATTCCCGTGTAGACGGTCGAGCCAGCTTGACGGCCGCGGCCAGATCCTTGGTGCTCAGCGGAGTCGGCTTTCCCGAGCGCATGGCCTCCCGCAGCTTGGCCTCGATGGCTCCGTCCACCGCCCCCTTGAGATCCGCGCCCGAGAACTGGTCCGTCTTCTTGGCGAGATAGTCGTAATCTACGTCCTGGGTCGGCTTCCCTCGGCACAGGACGCGCAGCACGGCCGCTCTCGCGGCCAGGTCCGGCGGCGGCACAAACAGGATGCGGTCAAAACGGCCGGGGCGACGGAAGGCGCTGTCCAGATGCCACGGCGCGTTGGTTGCGGCCAGGATGAGCACGCCTTCGTTCGAGCTCTGAACGCCGTCCAGTTCGGCCAGAAACTGGTTGATGAGCTGCCGGCCCGAGCTCTGGCGCATGTCGCTGCGGCTGGCCCCCAACGCGTCCACTTCATCGAAGAACAGCACGCAGGGCCGGTTAGAGCGCGCCTGGTCGAAGACCTCGTGCAGGTTGCGCTCGCTGCTGCCGATCCACATGTCCAGCACCTGGTTGATGCCGACCGAAATGAAGCCGGCGCTGATCTCGCCGGCGGTGGCGCGGGCCAGGTGGGTCTTGCCACATCCGGGGGGACCGTACATGAGGATTCCGCCGCCGATCGGCTTGCCGTAGGCCTTGTAGATCTCCGGATGGGTGAGCGGATGAATGATCTTCATCCGGATCTCGTCTTTCAGCTCCTCCATGCCGCCGACGTCTTCGAAGGAGAGCTTCGGACGTTCGACGGTGGTGTCCGGCGGCGGCGCAAAGCCGTCGGATGCCGCCCGGATCCGGCCGTCGACTATCTCCCCATCATCATCCGGGTCAATTCCGAGCTGGTCTTCGAGTGTCGGATCGACCGCCGATGAGTCGAGATCGACGGCTCGTTTGTACTGGCGTACGGCCCGTTCAATATCGCCCGCCCGGATGAGCAGGCGGGCATGAAGCAGGTAAGCGGTCGGCGGTGTGTCTGCCAGCTTGAGCAGTTCCTCGACGATGACCAGGGCGTGGCTGTTTTTCTCCTGCTGGTAGTACACGTTGGCCAGACCGACTTTTAGCCGCATATCGCGAGGCGCCAGCGCCAGGGCTTCGCGATATTCGGTTTCCGCTTCATTCAGACGACCGAGACCCAGGAGGGTGGAAGCCAGATGCTGCCGGAGGGGCAGATTCTCCGGTGAGAGCCGGACGGCTTCCCGTAATGCCTGGATCGCTTCGTCGCCGGTGGACACGCGCGCTTTCCCTCGCTATCAACACACGGGTAGGAAAACGGTCGCATGATACGCAGGGCACCTTGGGACTGTCAAAAAGAAGGCGCCACCGGGCACGCCGGACGGCAGGAACGTAGAATGGGCGCAGACGCAGAGGAGGACTACCGATGGACGGTGGCCGCGGGTGGTTCGTGACCGGCACGGATACGGGAGTGGGTAAAACAGTCATTGCCGGAACGTTGGCCCGGCTGGCGCGCGAGGCTGGCCGTCGTGTGGGGGTATTCAAGCCGGTGGCCACGGGGTGCCGGCGCGACGTGCGGCTGGGGCTGGTCAGCGCAGATGCGGAATTCCTCGCCCATTGCGCGGACTCGCCCCACACGCTGGAGACCATCAATCCCGTTCGCTACGCCGAAGAACTGGCGCCCATGGTGGCGGCCGAACGATCCCGCCGACCGATCAATTGGGATGCCATCCGCCAGGGCTGGAATACGGTTCGATCGGCCGTCGACTGGTTGGTCGTCGAAGGTGCGGGTGGGCTGCTCGTTCCGATCGACTCCCGGCACAGTGTTGCGGATCTCGCCCTGGAATATGGCCTGCCGCTCGTGGTGGTGGCCCGGCCGGAGCTGGGCACCATCAACCACACGCTCCTCACGCTGGAGGCCGCCCGCGCCCGCGGCCTGAGCGTCGCGGCCGTCGTGATTAATGGCTACCGCCCATCCTCGGCGACGATGGCGGAGGAAACCAACCCCGAGGTCATCGCCCGACTCGCGCGGATTCGCATCCCCATCGTGGTGCCATTCGATCGACACACCAGCATCGACAAAGGCGCCGTGGGCGAATCCGTGCTGTACCCCCTCCGGCAGTTCGTGACCGTGCAACTCTCTGCATAGCCCATGAATTACGGGATTCTCCCCTGTGGTAGATGGACGGCTTTCCGTCTACAACTCTGAAGAGTCCGGAGTTGAAGATCGATCAATCACTGGCCCTGCTTCCAAGCGCCAGCGCTCGGCGTCCGCGCTGGACGCCCCGGAGGGTGATCCTTCGTGAATGCAAGCCGAATGCCCAGGGCGGCCGTTCTATCCCTGCTGATGATCCTGGCACTCCCCCGGGCGTATTCCGTGGAGATCCCGCCACCTCCGGGTATACCCCTCGTTGAAGGATACGGAGCTGTCACCACCGGCGGGGACGGCGGAGACGTTTATCGTGTCACCTCGCTGGCGGACAGCGGGCCGGGCACGCTTCGCGACGGAATCGTGAATCGCACCGGCGCCCGCACCATCGTTTTCGAGGTAGCCGGCACCATCTCGCTGGACACCAACATCAACATCCGACTGCCGTATCTGACCATCGCCGGAGAGACGGCGCCGTCGCCGGGCATCACCATCACGCGATCGACCCTGTATGGCGGGACGGTCATCATCTGTGGCACCCATGACATCATTCTGCGCCATCTTCGGTTCAAAGGCCTCTACGTGGCCGGCGGACTCAATGGCGAATTCGACAAGAATCTGACCATCGACGGCGATAGTGGGCCCGACCGCGTCGCGCGGCGTATCGTGCTCGACCATCTGACCTGTTGCACGGCCACGGATGGCGGGCCGGACATCTGGGGCGAAGTGTCCGACGTGACCGTGTCCTGGTGCTTCATGTACCGCAACTGGCACCCCACGCTGGTCTCGCATTATCCCGCACCGTTTCAGAAGCGCCGTCGCATCTCCATGCACCACAATGTCTACGCTCAGAATAACGAGCGTAACCCCCAGATTCGCGCCGACGTCGCGGAGTTCGACTACGTCAACAACGTGGTGTACGACTGGGGTTACTTCATCGGGTGGGGCTTCGGCGTCCGGATCGTCAACCATGCGGGTGAACCGAAGGTCAGCGGTAACTTCATCAACAACTACTTCCTGCCTGGGGATGCCGACCCCGCCTGGGCGCTGGTTTATGGGTCGCAACCCGGGGCGGATCTGGCCGACGGTGGACCCGGCGGGACGCCCGCGCAGGGAACGCTGGTGACCACTTCCGCGATGGGGGAACTCTACGTCGCCGGCAATCTCCTTCCGGCGAAGAACCGCGACCACTACTCGACAGTGGCCGCGCCGCTGCCCGTACCGGCGGTGGCCCGGGTGACCACCTGGATGCCCGATGAATTGAAGTCGCGCCTGGTGCCCTACGTGGGCATGAAGTATCGGACGGCCGAGGAACAGGCCATCCTGGACGAGCTGAGTTCCGCCATGATCGGCACACCCTTGTCGGTTCCCGGTGATCTCGACGCGGATGGCGATGTGGATGCCGACGATGTCGCCCGCCTGCAAACCTGCATGACGGGGGAGAACAATCCGCAAACGGATGAGCACTGCCGCCCGGCCCGGCTGGACGCAGACGCCGACGTAGACCTGTGTGATTTTTCCATTCTACAGCGCTGCCTGACGGGCCCGGATGTGCCGGCCAACCCGTCCTGTGCCGATTAAGCGGCAACGCAGAAACGAACGTGGTGTGGGACCGGCATCTTGCCGGCCATCGGCGGGCTGGAAGTCCATCCCACACGGTAAGCCCATCTCGGGTTCTACCTAGATCGTCCGGAGTGATTCCCCTGTAACGGCCCGCCGCCGCGCTCCGCACCGGCGCAGCCGGGCTACGCCTTGGCGAAGCCGTGCCGGCCGTTTGCGTATAGCTGAACGGCCGGCAGGGACGCCGGCCGCTACGGAACTGACGAACGCACAGGGGAAATGAGGCTGTCCGAGCCCACCTTTAACGATCCCAGCGCACACCGAGCCGGCGGGGGGCCGGCTCGGGTGTGCTTGCAGGTAACTGTTTTCGACAGCTCGCGCGGATCGGTTTACGGGCAGGAGGCTGTTTGCCCCAGGTTGCCCAGCGGCACGAACGAATCCGTGGTGTCCACGTCGCCGTCGGCGTCGAAGTCCATGCGGAAGTTGCTGGCGTTGGCTGGTCCGGCGTTACTCTGGACCAACGTGCGATCCGCCTGCTCAACAACGCCGTTCCCGTCGGCATCGCCCCACAGCGCCGCCACGGTGTAGGTCCGAGCCGGCATGACTTTGGTCACGTCTTCGACCAGGGCGATACCGCTAAGCCCGATGCTCAGGCAACTGCCATCCGCCACGCCGGACAGATTGATGGTCAGCTCGTCACAGTGGAGGGCGAAATCCGTGACCGTTCCGCCCGACACGGTCACTTCCTGACCAAGATCCAGCGAGCCATCGACCGGCTGCACGTATTCATTGAACAGAAAGACGATCTGCTGCGGACCGCCTTCCCGGCTCTCCACCGCGCTCGGCAGCCGGATATCCAGATCAAACGTGCCCGCGGCGCCGTGCGTACGGCGGGAGCCGGCCGATACGACCTGAACGGGGCTGGGCGAAACCGCATCATCGCACGACTTGTCCGCGGGAATATCGGGGCCGCTGGTGAGGGCACATGCCTCGAAGATGGTCATGTCCAACTGGTCGACATCACCATCGGGGAGATTGTTGGCGCCCTGCACGTCGAAGCAGTCGCAGACTCCCGGGATCAGCGACAAGCCGGTCCCCGAGAAGCAGGCCTGAAGCAGGCCGAAGTCGCTCTGGTCCACGTCGCCGTCACCGTCGGCATCGGCGAACGGATCGCCACAGCCACCGGCGACGGTGCCGGTCAGATAGAAGTTGTCGACGTGGGTCGCCGCCGCGCCGCTGCCCGAGATCACGTTGTGGCCCCAGACTACCGTCACCAGGCCCGAACTGACCGTACCGGACAACGCTACCGGGTGGAACGTGAGGTTGTGCCCCGTCTCGACGAACTCGTCGATCACGTTGGCGGAGTCCTCGTCGCCGTCCAGCAGGCGGATGTAATGCTGGACCTGCATGCCGGCGGAATGGCCGCTCGCGATATCACCCTTGAAGCTGACGGGCGTACCGGATACGATCTCGATGGACTGATAGACCCGGCGGGCGCTGCTGCCGGAGGATACGCTCCCGCGGGTGGGGCCGTCGGTAGAGGGCGGGGAGGGGATCCATTGATCGCCCTGGTGATGAGCAGTGCCCGACCCGACCGAGTGCCAACCCTCCGGCTCAGGCGAGGGTGCGGTCCCGGCGGCGCAGTCGGCGGTTTCCACCTCGCATGGACTTGCGACCTTCTCAAAGCTGCCGTTGACCAGAATGTTGTTGCAGGCGGCCTTGTTCTGGAAGCACTGCGGATCTTCGCAGTCCACCAGCCCGTCGCCGTCGTCGTCCGCGCCGTTGTCGCAGACCTCGGGAACGGCCACCGTCTTCATGACCGGTGGCAGGGGACGCAGATACTTCTCTCCGAAGATGCCCACGCACTGGCCGCGCGGAAGCGGGCTGAAAACACCCTCGTTGGTAAAGCCCATGGCGCCGATGCGCACGTCGCCGTCCGTGGAGGAATAGCCGAACCGGCAGTAGCCGTGCGGATCGGTCCCGTTGTCGTTGCCTTGCCCGAGGGCGTCCCAGCCGGTTCCGCCACGCTCGAAGCGGCCGTCGATCCACACCAGCATCTGCGGCTTGCCGGGAGCGTGGGCCAGAGCCAGCCGTACCGTCACCCACCGGTTCATGTAGTCGCTGACCAGGCCCAGATCGAAGGTGTTGTCAGCGGCCGCGACCAGGTGCCACTCGTTGGTCGGCCGGCCGGGCATGAAATGCCGCAGTTGAACCTGGCAGTAGTGGTTGCTGGAGTATGAACCGCCTCCTGTGTTCCAAGGATTGTCGTAGTCCGGATACGCTTCGATCTCGATCAGCTTGGTCCAGTCGAACTGCGGCGACGCGGCGATGTAGAAGGAGATCTCGGCGGTCACGCCGTTCAGGAACGTGTCCCGGTTGTTGGGGCCATGATAGGCAACGATCTCGGGGTTCTCCGGACCCCAGAAGTTCAGCACCGTCCGGGGTCCAACCTGGTAGCGCATTCCGCAAGGGTTCTGCCGAGTCTGCAGGAGTCCGCCGTTATTGCAGGGGCCTCCGTCCACGTGACCAATGCCGGTACAGGTGCCATCCATCAGATTCTGGATGGCCAGGTAGCCGCCCAGGACGACGTTCGCTGCCTCGGCATAGTCCGGGCCGGGTGGGTCATAGCAGTTGTTCGGATCGTGTTGCTCGAATCCAGGGGGATCGACCGGCCAGCCCGTGGTGAACGCAAGGTTTTCCGGCCCGGGTCGTCCAACTCCCTCCCATTTGACCAGCCATTGGGGCTGCTGCTGAGCCATCAGAAGCCCGGCAGGTACCAGCAACGCCGCCAGCGCGACCATCAGATGTCGTCTGACCATCTCAGTGCCTCCACAAGCCGAAATGACAAGAGCGCGGAACGCTCCACAAAACTTTGCTCTTCCCGTCCTTTTGCTACTCGGCGCGCGAGAGATCAGTCGATATCAGACTGCTGCACATGCTACAAGCTATTCCGGCGCCACGTCGTTCAGGTGGTGCGAGCGAATCGTAGATGGAACCCGGTACGCATCCAGATGAACTCCCCGCCCCACATGCGCATCCAACCCTGGTACAGTCAATCCATGGCGTGCCATTCCATTTACCACCGACTAACTGCCCCACGACCATCCGCGACCGAAAGCACTGTAGATCCGGCAGTATACCGCGCGCTTGAAACCCACCGCAACAGGAAAACCGGTCCAATTCTGCCACGCTGCCGGGAGCCCGAATTAGCATCTGAGCCGCCGGAGCGAACCGTCAACGACGGGGGCCTGCAGAGGGTTCAGAACTGAGGGTGATCGGATGGTAGTGCCTGGGCGCTAGAAGCGGCCGTACTTCTTAAACGCCCTTTCCTGCTGGCGCGTGCGGATCGCGCGCTTTCGCTCAGACATGTCCGCCAGTCGCCGCCAGAGCAGCTTGAACTCCGAACGTGGGCGTCCCGCCCTGGCCAAATAACGGTGGAGTACGCGGGCCCGGTCGGCGAGGCTGACCCGCCGGAAAGCATCCACGCTGACGTTGAGCCGCATGAGCATCCGCAGATGCCCGCGAGCGGCGGCTGCTGCGGACTGGCGGAGGCCGTCCAGGTCGACCAGGCTGATGCGAGGACTTGCGTCGCTTTCCGGATCCCACTGCACGATGACGTTCAGTGCCTTCAGATCACGATGGATGAACCCCGCTTGTTGGAGCTGGAGCACGAATGCCGCCAGGCCGTCCGCCAGGCGCGGCTTGAGCCGGCGCTGTACCTGGGGATCGACGTCGCGGAGGCGAACCGTGAGAAAGGCTTCCAGGTCGACCGCATGACGCAGGTACTCGGTGATCATGAGGCTATCGACCAGAAAACCCATCCGGCGCCGCTCGAGAATGGCCAGCGGCCGGGCGGTGGGGATCCCCGCGTTGAGCAGCGCCTGGGCCCGGCGCCATGTCCGTCTGGGCCTGGAGACGCGAATCATGGCCAGCAGCCGCTTGTGCCAGTGCCGGGAGACCCGTCGCTTGCAGACCACGTCCAGCGTCCGGCCTGGTTCCAGCGGCATGGCCACGCGCGTGACCAGCGTCGTGGATGAAGTCTTGAGGACGTTGCGCCGGTCGGCGGGAGCATGCCAGGTGAAGGGCGGTCGCAGCCAGGCGGTCCACGTCGTGGCCGTCATGACCGCGCCATCCATCCCGGGGATCGGCGCGGCCTCACGCGGCCGCAGCAGCACCCGCGCCGTCCAGCCACCACCCAGCACCAGGCGGGCGGTCTGGATTCCTGCGGGCAAATTCGGGTAATCCACCCCGGGCGCCGCTGACCACGACAGGGTGGCGGGTCGATTGTTCAACAGCGTCATGTACACTCCCTATGCGGCGGTAGAAACCGCCGGCCGCGCCGCCCGTATTATGGCCCAGGCCAGCTGAGCCTGGCAAGCCGGGAAGCCCGGCCTTACCGAAGAAGCCATAAATAACTCTCGCTCAAAGGTTTGCGGAAGCCCCTCAGCCGTTGAACCTTGCCGCCCGGCGGCGGCAGCGGGGCGCTTGACACTCTGAAGCGAAGCTGATACTAGAAACAAACCACCGGCCGGCGGGGCTGACGGAGACGGAAGATCGGCCAGGCGGGTGAACTCCGATTCGCCACGGGACGTAAGTCGTGTGAGTGGTTATGCGTGGAGTTCGGCCCGTCGATCACGCCGGCGGGGTAGATCCCAACTGAAATCACCGGTCGAATGCTGAACTGACAGACTCAGTGCTCGGTGGCCGTGTCGGGAACAGGAGAATCAGTCGGTCGAGGGTTCGCTATCTCGAAAGGAACGACGCCGCTCATGATCCAGGTCAAGAATCTGACCAAGTATTACGGGTCGCATCTGGCAGTGGACAACATCTCCTTCCACGTTGAAGAGGGGGAGATCGTGGGCTTTCTTGGGCCGAACGGCGCCGGGAAGAGCACCACGTTGCGCATCCTCACCTGCTTCATGCCCGCCAGCAGCGGCGCGGCATCGGTGGCCGGGTACGACGTCTTCCGCGAGTCCATGGAGGTCCGGCGGCACATCGGGTATCTGCCCGAAGGCAACCCGCTGTACCTTGAAATGCGCGTTCGGGAGTACCTCAACTTCCGGGGCAAGCTGCGGGGGATGGGCCGCGACGAGCGGGCCTCGGCCATTCAGCGGGTGACCAACCGCTGCTGGCTGGGTGACTTTGTGGACCGCCCGATCAGCCAGCTCTCCAAGGGTATGAAGCAGCGCGTGGGCCTGGCCGACGCGCTCCTGCACGACCCCAAGGTGCTGGTGCTCGACGAGCCCACCATCGGTCTGGACCCCAACCAGATTCGCGAAACGCGCAAGCTCATCTCCGACCTGGCCCGGCGGCACACGATCATCCTCAGCTCGCACATCCTGCCGGAAGTGGAGGCGGTGTGTCAGCGGGCGATCATTATCGCCGGCGGCAAAGTGCGGGCCAGTGGTACAGTCAACGAGATCCGCGAGCGCATCAAGGGCGCATCGCGGCTGATCGCTGAGCTCAAGGGGCCGCGACCGGAGATCGAAGCGGCCGTTCGGGGGCTGCCGGGCGTCCGGGACGTGGATACGACGCCGGGCGACGGCTGGAACCGTCTGCGCATCGAGAGTGCCGGGGGGCAGGATATCCGCGAGGCCATCGGTGCGCTGGCTTCCGCGAAGGGCTGGGGCCTGCGGGAGCTGCGCCTGGAAGTCGGCAGCCTGGAGGAGTTCTTCATCCAGATCACGGCCGAGGCCAGTGTTACCCGATCTCGCGCTACGGCGGCGGCTTGAGGCCATTCCAGAGAGGAATTAGGAAACATGGCAGTCGAAACACAAATCAAACCAGGGCTTCGCGAGGGCGTGACCTCCGGCGAACGGTCTGAGCTCGATTCCCAGACGCCTGCCCGGGCGGGCGGGGGCGGGTGGACAGCCGTCAGCGCCATCACGCAGCGTGAGCTGTCGTCGACGTTCTATTCGCCGATCGCTTATGTCATCGGTTTCATCTTCCTGCTGCTGACCGGCTACTTCTTCCTGACCAACACGCTGGTCCCCGGTAACGAGGCCAGCATGCGCTCGCTGCTCGAGCAGATGGCCGGCCTGCTGGTGTTCGCTTTGCCGCTGCTGAC
>BTUC01000221.1:0-12313 GCA_045863575.1 Phycisphaerae bacterium | reverse complement strand
CAGTCCCGCTACCCAATTTCCGCACCTGTTCAGACGCGAACGCATCGATCCGACTCCTCTGGTGTCTATAACCCTCTCTGCTACTCGGGGGAAGTCCGGGGTGGGGGCTGTGCGTTGCCAAACCACCCGAGATGCCCCCGGTCCCGCGACCACATCCAGCTTGCTCCTCATACCTTTCCGTACGGCAGCTTCCAGGGCGCGCGGTACTCACGGCCCAGCAGCTTCGCCGCCTCCGGCTCGTTGGTGATGGTTTCGGCCGATTCGTCCCACTCCAGCCGCCGGCGGGTGAGGGTGGCCATGTTGCCCAGGTGAATCAACACGCAACTCTTGTGCCCCTCCTCGATCGATGCGCTCGGCTGGGCCTGCCCGGCGATGCAATCGGCGAAGTGCTTCGCGTGCGGCACCTGCTGGTCACTCCCCCGGTGTCTCTGCGGTTCCCCCTTGAATGGATGGAATGTCCAGCCATCGCGGTCGATGATCAGCGTGCCTTTCTCGCCGGAGATCTCCACGGCGCCACCCGTGCCATTGACCCCGTAGGGGCACCACTCGCGCAGCTCCCACACCAGCGTCATCTCCGGGTACTCGTAGAGCACGGTCTGCGTATCCGGCCACTCCTTGGCATCGCGAACGATATAGGTGCCGCCGGTGGCCATCACCGCCCGCGGTACGCCCAGCCCGGCCAGGTGACGGATGGAATCCAGCCAGTGGGCGCCCCAGTTGCCCATGTCGCCGGTGCCGAAATCCTTGATGAAGTGCCAGTTGTAGTGCACGCAGTTCTCGTTGTACGGCCGGAACGGCGCGGGCCCGACCCACAAGTCATAATCGAAGCCGGCCGGCGGCTTGCTGTCCGGCACGATGGGCACGACCCCGCGGTCCACCACGAACCAGCCGCGGGCGAAGCCGATCTTGCCCAGCCCTCCGGAGTCGATGAATGACTTGGCCTCCAGGAAGTGGGGCCCGCTGCGATGCTGCGTGCCCACCAGGGCCGTGAGCTTGGGGTGCCGGCGTGCGGCCGCCACCATGGCCTGCCCGTCGCGGATGTTGTGCGACAACGGCTTCTCGGTGTAGACATGCTTGCCCGCATCGAGAGCCGTCACGGTGATGAGGGCGTGCCAGTGGTCCGGCGTGGCATTGACGATCGCGTCGATGCTCCCGTCATCGAGCAGCTTGCGGAAGTCGCGCTGGGTGTCCGGCTTGCGGGGGAGCTGGCCGTCGAGTTCCTTGAGGGCGCGCTGCAGCATGGCATCGTCGCAGTCGCACAGGCTCACGATCTCGAACCGGCCGGTCCTGGCGAAGATGGCCGCCACCTGATGTCCGCGATTCCGGCACCCGATGACACCCACGCGAATCCGCTCGTTGGCAGAAAGCGCCCCCGCCGCAGACCGCCGAGACGCCAAGCCCACACCGGCCGCGGCCATGCCCACAGTGAACGTTCGACGCGTGATCCGATGGTTCATGACAAACTCCTCCTGCGGACCGAAGGACGCGACCTGTGTGTCGCCGATCGAGGTTGCGATGATACCCGTGCAACGTTGGCCCGGTCCACAGACCGGTGCATGCCGAAGATCAGCAGCTTCGGAAGGCCCAGAGAGTTAGCCCCGGAGGGGCGTGAGACGCCAGCCCCGGAGGGGCGTGAGACGCCAGCCCCGGAGGGGCGGCAGATGGTAGCCCCGGGCGTGAGCCCGGGGAAGTGATGGGTCCCGAAGCGTGTGAGAGCCCCGCAAGGGGCGAAAGAACGACCGTGCATTCATCGTTCGGCCGCCGACAAAACGGCAGTCCACAGCGGCCGATGGTCTGTCCCTACGGGGCTCCGGAGGGAGGTCCGACGCCCGCATCCCAGGGCTGCGACGGGCCGGCGCCCGCCTCCGCCCTGGGCTACCCTCTGTCGCCCCGTCCGGGGCTCCGGCTCAAGCCCAATCTGAGCGAGCATCCAACTGCTTGTGCAATGGTATCTGAAGACAAGACACATTCGTCGAGATTTCACCCGGGACTCGACTTCGAGGCCGTCAGCAAGTTGTTCGACGCCTGCCTGTAGACGGCGAGTTGTCGGGCGAACAGATCACGAGCCCGTACGATCTGTACTCAGTGGATTCTTGGGGCTGCGCTGAAGCAGGGCAGCGCCTACGGGTCGGAGAAATGCGACTGGCGTGCCGCCGATCGAGGTGTGATGGTATCCGTCAGCTAGACAGGGAATCGATGGCTTTGTCGAGCTCCTCCTGAGCTTCCAGCAACCTCTGGCGCAGCTCGTCCTCTTCGGGCAGCTCGCCATACTGGCGTTTCAGCGACTCGATCGTGCGGCCAATATCCCGGCCGCGCATGTGACGCAGCATTTGGATCTGCCGTTCCCGATGCTCTGGCGGCATGTTGGAGAGCGAGGTTGCGAGTCGGCGGGCGCTTTGAACAGTGCTCTCTACGGCCCGCTTTCGGAGGCGGTCCAGCAGGGGCCTGATCTGCGCCTTCACCTCCTCAGAGGTCTGGGCGGCTGACACGGCCTCCTTCAAGGGCTTAACCAGGTAGGCAAATGAACCGGCGCCCGGGTCGTCCGCGGGGGCGGATGCCTCGCGATCATCCATCTGCGCCCGAATGACTTTCAGGCCGGCCAACTGGACCTGGGCGTCCGTCTCCCGCAGGAGCAGCATGGTCGCGAGTTCCTCGCTGGGCATTCTCAACAGCGACTCGTAGACAACGCGTCGGGCCTCAGCGGACTTCTCCTGCTCGAGGTAGTCGCGGATCTCCTGCAGTGAAGCGGGTCCCCAGCCGGCGACCCGGTGGTAGGAGGCCACCACCTGGGCGCGATGCAGCGGCGTGTGCGCGTGCCGGAGGAGCCAGCCGAGGAGCGCCGCCCGGGCAGGCAATTGAAGATGCTCGGGCTCGTCCCGACGGCCGTCCACGAAGCGGTCCGAACGGGTCGCAAACCGGACAATCTCATCGCGCACCAGTTCCGAGGGATGCTGCTCGTAAAGCTGGGTCAGCAGCGGAACCTCCGCGGCGTGTACGACGCGAAGTGTCTGGAGGAAGGCGAGGAGCATGCCCGGATCGGCCTGGGCGGTCAGGGTTTTGAGCAGGAACTCGCGGGCGGTGCTGGACTGGGCGTTGTACAGAGCTACCCACAGGTACACGCGCTTTGATTCCGAAGATTCGAGCTCGGTTGCCTTGATCAATTGATCCACGTGGTCGTTGGAGAGGGTCTTGTAGCGCAGGACCTGCAGTTGCACGTCAAGCAAGCGCCGGTCATCTTCCTTCAGGAACTCGGCGAAGACCTCGTCAGTGGGGCGATCGAATTCCTCGTCCGGCAGATAGCCGCTCCGCATCATTTCGGCGCGGCGCATGCGCGACGCGCGATCCGAGGGCCTGGACATCGGCTGAGACCAGGCGGGGGCGGTGGTGGTGACGAGCAGGATCACGGAGAAAAGACGGGTCATGGTGTTTCCTCGCAGAGACGACGACGAGAGTATTCTCCGGGTTCGATGAACGAGGCTTGAGGAGCTCCTCGACGAGTTGCTGGATAGGCTCCTCGTCATTGGGGACGGACAATTCCCCCTGGCGGCGGAAGAGGCCAGGATTCTTCGGCCAGTCGCGGAATTGCCCAATGATGTAGCTCATAGTGGGCTGGATGATACTCTGGACACGCAGCTCTGGTCCAGAGAAGTGGGGGCATGCAACCTGGAGCTACACGCTCAGCATGACAGCCTGAGTACGAAAACGGGCGTTGGCTGCGTGCGGGCCTGTTTGCCTGACAAGCCCCCACCCCGGCCCTCCCCCGGAGTACCGGGGGAGGGAGAGCTACGCTGCAGTCACCCTAACTCTATCCAACAACCCCCAACCCCCAACCCCCAGCCATTCAATACCTACTCCATCCCACGCCATCTTGCGGGCACGGCGTATTCAAGGGCGTGGGGGACGAGCATGCCGGCGCACATGCCAGCCATCATGAGGAGGTAGTCGGCGACCACCCGTGCGGGCAGGGACCAGTTGACTGCCAGTTGATGGGCGAGCACCGAGCCGGCCATCATGCCGATGATCATGCCTGGGACGCCCAGCACGATCATGCCGCCGCAGCACCAGCGGCGCCAGACAAACGGCTCACGGGTGTGGCGGGCGAGGAACATGGCGGGCACGCCCAGCAGCAGCATGCCGGCGTTCATCCAGGTCAGCAGGGCGGTGGGGCCATAGAGGGTCTGCCCACTGCAAGGGCAGATCGGACCACCGGCCATGACCGGTTTGAACCCCAGGTCGGCCCACCAGCCGAAGTTCATGCCCAGCCCGCCCAGCGTGACCATGGCGAAGGTCATGTCCAGCCACGGTGGGAACCGGTGCCAGTTCTTCAGTGCCAGCCAGGCCGTCGCGGCAAAGGCGAGCAGGGTCAGCGAGGTCAGGAGCGGAGTGAGGCTGGCGAGATGCGCCAGGAGGATGGCTTGGGCGAGCAGCGCGGTGGCGTGGACGACGGCGAGCGTAGACGGAGAGAAGGAGAGACGGAGAGATGGAGCGAGCGGACGGGTGACCGGGTGACCGGGTGAGGCGGTGACATGGGGATCGGGCGACTCGGGGACAGGGGGATGAAAAGACAAGGAGACAGGGGGACAAGGAGACAGGGGGACAGGGGGGGCATGGGACGCGTGGTCCTCGTGGTCTTTCAGGCGGAAGGAGCGCCAACTGACGAAGGCGCTGGAGGCGGCCATGAGCAGGGCGGCCGTGATCGGGTGGAGCAGGCCGCCGGCCGCTGCGACGATGCCGGAGATGTTGTAGACGACGGCACAGTGCATGTGCGATCGAATCGCCCGGACGCTGCCGCGGGCGAGCACAACGGCGTGCGGAATGAGCAGCAGATCGCCGCCGTGCAGCGTGGCGGCCGCTGATTCAATGGCCACGGCCGATCCGCCGGCCAGCGCGATGCCGGTATAAGCCGCACCCATGGCGGCCGCGTCGTTCAGGCCATCACCGACGAAGAGGGGGCGGGAGCTTGGGCCGCTGCCTGCCAGCGTCGCCTGGGTTCGGAGCTCGAGCACGGCCTGGTGCTTGTCTTCTGGAGTCAAACCGGCGGTGGTGGGGGCCAGGTGGCGTACGCCGGATGCACCGACCTCGCTGTCACCAGTCATGATTTGTACGGCGAGGCCCAGACGCCGCAGCTCTTCGATGCACTGCTCCGCGCGGTCGCGAAGACGCTCGCGAATGAGCAGCCGGGCGGCGAGTTGCCCATCGATCTCCATCCGCACGGCCAAACGACCGGTGGCCACTTCTGCCGAGTCGTCTCGAACGATTCGGACGTGTAGCCGGCCATTCCCTGCTGGCGAAAAGCTGTCTTTATCGGCGCGGATGTCGCCATCCCGGGAAACGTTCGCCGCGTCGACGGAGACATCCGCTTCGATGCCTCTTCCCGGCAGCGGGCGAACGCTGTGCACGCCGACGCGCGGGGCGCCTTCGGGAACGGGTATTCCGCTCAAGGCCACGGCCACCGGATGCTGGCTGCAACGTTCGACAGCCGCGAGAACTGCCAGCGAACGTGCCCGCCGGGCGGGGGCAACGTCCGTATCGATCCGCTCGACCAGCAGGCGCTCGTCTCCGAGCGTGCCGGTCTTGTCGAAGATGACGCTGTCCACTCCGGCCAGTCGCTCGAGTGTGTCGCCACCGCGGAGGATGAGCCCCTGTCGGGCGAGACGGCCAAGTGCGGTCCACAGCACCAGCGGCGTGGCCAGGCCGGCCGCACAGGGGCAGGCCACCAGCAGGACCGCCAGCGCGTGGTGCAGACCGGTCTGCACATCGGTGGCGAACGTCCACCAGCCGAACGTGCCCAACGCCACAACGCACACCACCGGCAGAAACCAGCGCACGAAGCGGTCGGCCTGGCGCTGCAAGCTGGTCGGGCTGCGGCGGGCCTGATCGATCAGTTCGGCCAGTCGATCGATGCGCCGACCATCACCGCCGGTCGATGCTTCGAGCAGCAGGGGGCCGTCCTCGCAGAGCGTGCCCGCGATGACGGTATCGCCCGGCCCGCGCGAAGCGGAGATCCACTCGCCAGTGAAAGGCGTTTCTCGGACGAAGGATTGGCCGTCGAGGATGCAGCCGTCCACGGGCACGAACTCGCCGGGCAGCACGCGAATGCGGTCGCCACGCACGATCTCGCGCACGGGCACCGCGCTTTCGTCGCCAGCGAACGTCGGGTCCACGCGTCGAGCGGTGCTGATCGCCTCGCTGAACTCGGTCATGGCGGCCGCGGCGCGCTGACGGCTGGCGGTGCTGACTGCCCGCCCGACCGAGTAGACGATGAGCAGGACGGACACGACTTCGAAGTACACCGGGCCATGGCCGCGGATCATCGACTGGCACGAGAGCACGAACGCGCCCGCCAGGCAAAGGATGAACAGCAACTCCATGGTCGCCCGGCGGGCAAGCAGGGCACGGACGGTTTCAACGGCCAGCGGCCAGCCGAGCAGGCCGATCACCAGCAGCGTGGCCGCCAGCATGCCGCCTTGCAGGGCCAGACGCGTAGCAGTCTCCTCCGGCGGGGTGATGTTGATGGCCAGGGCCAGCATCATGGTCTGCCCGGCCACGAACAGCCCCACGATAATCCGCAGCCAGGGGAAGCGGGCCTGCGGGCCACACTCCGCATCCGTAGGGCAGCAAAGCGAACCGAGTCGATTGGAGGGATGTGCTGGGTCGGTGAGTCGGGGGATCGGGGTCGTAACCGTACTCACGGTTGGGGTCTCCGGTTGAAACCACAGAGGCACAGAGGCACAGAGAGGATCGGTCCGTCCAGCCGTACCGTTCTCCCAGTTCGCGCGGCCGCGCGGGCCTTCGCCACGCCGTAGCGGCTTCGGCCGCGCAGGCGGGCTGAAGCCCGCGGCTCGTTGCTTTTCGGTCTTCATTGGACCGATTGTGTGACCGGCTTTGTCTCCTGAATGCTCGCCTGAGTGTCTGAAGGCTTCTGTTCTGGTGCTGTGTCGGGTTCGGCGATGGCCTCGAGTTCTGCCGCGGTCCAGGGGATGACCCGGGTGGCGACGGCCGGTCGTACGATAGCCATATCCTCCGGGGTGACGGCCGGGGCCGTGTTGCCCCAGGCCTGTCGGATGTACGTGAGGATGGCCGCGAGCTGCTCGTCCTTCAGACGACTGAAGGCGGGCATGTTGCCGTTGTACGATTGACCCTTCACCGTGAGCGGTCCTTCCAGCCCGTTCAGGACGATGCGCTTCAGCCGCTGCGGGTGGTTGAGCACCCATTCCGATCCGGCCAGCGGCGGGTATTGGCCGGGCACGCCCTCACCGGTCGCCTGGTGGCAGGAGACGCAGTTGGCCTTGTAGAGCTTTTCGCCCAGCACGACGGGATCCACGGCCTTGGGCTGATCGCCACCGGCGAGCCCGCCGAAGCGGGCTTCCGCATGATGGTCGAGCACGTCCGCCCGGAACCCGCCACTGTAGGTGGCCAGATACCAGCCCCCCCAGAACAGCAGCGCGCCGAACACGCCCACCAGCCACAGCGGCACGGGCTCGTATCCGTCGCGCGGCTCGAGCTTCTCGCGCATGATGGGCGCGTGCAGGCCCTGGACGTCGGTGGTCTCGGGCACGCCGTCGGTTTCGCCGAAGTCCATGGAGGGCATCCGTCGCGGCCGTCCGAGCCACGTGCGGGGGGCGGCCGCCGGGTTCGAATCATCCGCCGGCGGCAAGGGTTGATCGGGTTGTTCGGGTTGGCTCATGATGCGATTGCCTCCTGGCCGGGCGTCTGTGTCCGCGGGCCTTCGCCACGCCAAAGCGGCTTCGGCCGCGTCAATCAGCGTCGATCTCGTAGCTCTGGTCCAGACTCTTCAGGTAGGCCACCAGCGCGCGGGCCCGGGCAGTGGGAACGACCTCGTAGCCCGGCTCGACGGCCCAGGCGTCCTTGAGCGGCAGGGCCTCCGGCGAGGGCTGGCCGGCGATCTTTCGCTTCTCGAACAGAAACTTATGCGGCGGCATGATCGAACCCGGCGACGTGATCGGCGGGTCGTACAGGTGCAGGTAGTGCCACTGGGTACTGGGCTGGCGGACGCCGATGTTGGCCAGATCCGGGCCCGTGCGCATGGTACCCAGCAACTGCGGCGCGTCGAACACGTAGTCGAGTGGATGGCTGCGCCGCGACCCCCATCCACGGTTCAGGTCGGCATTGTAGTCGCCGCCGCGCACCTGCTGCGTGTGGCAGTACATGCAGCCGCTTTCGACGTACACCTGCCGGCCGGCCAGCACCTCCCCGGTGGGCGGAGCCGGGTGCACCGCGCCGGTCGCCTCCTCGCGCCGGGCCTGCAAGTCCTTGAGCTGGAGGTCGGGAATGAAGACCAGCCCCAGCCAACTGCTGGCGAACGTGATGAACACACCCACAAAGATCCAGGCCGCGTAGTTCATGCCATCCTCCCGGTGGAGCGTTCCTCATCCGCATCATCGCCGGTCGCCCCCGCCCCGATGAGCTGGCGGTACTCGTCGTCATCCTCGACGAACAACGTCGGTCGGCCGATGCGCTGCCGGCCCCAGGCATGCACGTTCATGACCACCAGGGCAAAGAAGGCCAGATGCCCGATGAGGATGGCCACGCCGGACACCGTGCGCAGGGCGAGATAGGGTACCGTGCCGTTCATAATATCGGTGAAGGACACGGCGCCGTTCTGCACTTGGAAACCGGAAAAGAAGGTCTTGACGCCCTCCCAGAGCCCGTGCTGCCCGACGGCTTTGTGCAGAGCGACGCTCGATTGATTCATCTCAAAGCCCTGGATCATGCCGCCGACGGTCAGGATGCCGAACATGGCCAGGATACCGATGGCGGTGCCCCAGAAGTGCACGCGGATCAGCGCGGTCGAGCCCCATTCGCGGCCGGTGAGCCGGGGGATGATGTAGTACATGCTGCCGAACATGATCATGGTGAAAAAGGCGTACAAGCCCAGGTGGGCATGGGCGATGGTGTGATGCGTGAAATGGAACGGCTCGTTCAGGATGCGCAGGGACATGAACGAGCCCTGGAGGCTGACGGCCGTGTAACACATGGCCCCGAAAACGACGAAACGCAGCGTGGGACTGTACTTGAGCAGGCGGAAATGGTTCCGCATGGTCATATGGTGGTTCAGGGCCACCGTGGCCACCGGGATGATCATCATCATACTGCCCACGATTGACGAAGTGACCAGCCACGCGGGAACCGGACCGGCGACCAGGTGGTGGGCGCCTGCCCAGTTGTAGAACAACGCCAGCGTCCAGAAGCCCAGGATGGACAGGTAGTAAGAGTGGATGGGCCGGCCGATGACCTTGGGGATCAGGTAGTAGGCCGCGGCCAGGCCGATGGGCGTGAACCACAGCCCCAGCACGTTGTGCCCGAACCACCAGTTGATGGAAGCTTGCGTCACGCCCTTGACCGGCATGATCAGCAGCAACACCTGGACGGTGGCATACAACCAGGGGAACCAGAACAGGGCACCGAACAGGTACCACTGCGAGACGTAGACGTGCTCGCTGGTGCGGGCGGCGAAGGTGACCAGGGCCCAGACGCTGATAATCGCGAAAGCCACGAAGAGGATGAACGCGGCATGGGTGGGGAACTCGAGCCACTCGATGCCTTGGCTGCCGCCGGCCAACACCGAGACGATGCCGACGGTCACGCCGATGTTCCACACGACGGCAGCGACGGCGAGTACCGACGGCGCACGCAGCGGCACGACGCACAACCGGCACATCAACCAGAGCATGACACCGATGCCGGCCATGGACGCCCAGCCGAAGGCCACTGCGTTGAGGTGAGCCGGCCGTACGCGCCCGAAAGTGAGCCACTCCACGTTGCCCAGGAAGGCTGGGTGGTGCATCTTTATCGACGCAAGCAGAGCCAGCAATGTGCCCGCGACCAGCCAGAACAGGCTGCTGGCAAAAAACATGATGCAGGGTACTGCGCACGAGCGGTCGATCTCGGCCCGCTTGCCCGCCCGGCGCACCGCGCTGATTGGATCCGACTGTGCGGCCACAGTGCTCATATACGGCCACCATTCCGGCCCGTGGGTGGCGTTTCGCCGTCCATGGGGTCCTCGGGATCAAGTTTCTGGTTGGGGAAGGAGTCCGTCACCTTCCCGATCGGCTCGTCGGCATCGAAAATCGATGTCGCCCCACGGGCGAAGTCGGAGAACTGACCGCCGCGCAGTGCCCACCACAGCGCCCAGATCACCGATCCTCCGAACAGAAGAATCGCGCCGAAGACGAGCACGTAGTAGACTGTCAACGTCGCCATGCGAAAACCTCAGAGGCGAAACGGCCGGCACTCCAGGCCGGCCGCTACGCGAGGCCGGTCCGCTACGGGCAGAACCAGCGTCACGGGCTCGTACGCGTGGCCGCCTTGCGCTGTTCCTCGGCGATCAGTTTCTCCATGGCCGCCTCGATGGGGATGCGCACGATCCCCCTCTCCTTGTCCACCCATGCGTAACCGGTCAGCGCCTCTGCATCGGCCGCCTCCAACTCTCTGAGCCGCTCCAGCGGCGGGGGAGCATTGGGGTCGGCCGGAATCGGATCCGCGGGGCGGCTCAGCTTGAGCATCACTCCGAGCACCACGAAGATCACCAGCGTACCCGCGAGAATCCCCGCCACCGCCACGGTGAGCCGACCGGCGGAGGGAGGCGAAGCGTTGCCTGTCTTCTGTTCACTGCTCATACCGCACTGGCCTCCGCCACATGTTCCGCGCCCGGTTCATGCTCGACGGCCGTGACCACCTCATGCAGCCGCGGGTCGTTGATCGGGTAGGCGGCATGCCGGTTCATCGAGTGTCGCACGGCGGCCCCGCACGCGCCGGCCACCAGCAGCAGCGCACCGGCGTCGATCCAGGCCATGCGCAGCGGCGGGCCGTCATGATGCAGCACGGGCATGACCAGCCAGTACATGCCCACATAGTGGGAGATCAGAACGATCGCCCCGATGCTGGCCAGCGTCGGACGATGCATCTTCGGGGGCGCCGAGATCAACGCCAGGAACGGAATGACGAAAAGCCCCGCGGGCACGAGCACGCTCACGGCCTTCCAGGTGCCGATCCAGCGGTCGAGCATCCAGATCGTCTCTTCGGGGATGTTGGCGTACCAGATGAGGAAGTACTGGCTGAAGGCGATGTAGGCCCAGAAGACGCAGAAGGCGAAGACGAGCTTGCCCAGATCGTGCACGTGACTGCGAGCGACCAGTCCTGTTAATGGACCGGTCTCCAACCGCAACGTGGTCAGCGTCAACAGGCCCAGCGATGCGACGGCCGCACAGGCGAATACGTAGACGCCGAAGATGGTGGAATACCAGTGGAAATCCAGGCTCATCAGCCAGTCAAACGCCGCCAGCGTGAACGTAACGCCGAACAGCACCAGCCCCGGCCCGCTCCAGCGCCGCATGCGCAGACTCAAATACGGCTCTGCGCTCGCATCTTGCTTCAGGGACGAGCCACGCATCAGACGGGCCAGGCCCCACCAGGCGACCAGGTAAGCGACCGCCCGAACGATGAAGAACGGCACGTTGAGGAACGGCCGTTTCACCTCGTACAGGGGGTCACCTTGAACGATAGCGGGATCGGCCCACTTGTAGATCTTACCCACACCCAGCAGCACCGGCAGCAGCAGTACCGCCAGCACCGGCAATGCGGCCAGGAAGTGCTCGGCCACGCGGCGAATCACGGTGGACCATCCGGCATCGGTGACATGGTGCAGCATGACGAAGAACAGCATG
Source organism: Phycisphaerae bacterium (assembly GCA_045863575.1). GTDB lineage: Bacteria > Planctomycetota > Phycisphaerae > UBA1845 > PWPN01 > JAAXZI01. The sequence continues at coordinate 626 of BTUC01000221.1, read as the reverse complement.
CCCAGCACGAGGGTCAGCACGGTTGTGTACGCCGTCAGATAGGCGTAGAGGAAGTGCTTCGTGTCCAGGGCCAGGCCCGCGATGCTGACGATGAGGCCGAGGGCCGCCGTGCCCAGCCAGAGGCCCATGCCGCCGCTTAATCGCGTGGCGTGCGGCGATGGCGAAGAGCGTGAGTGATGCGTGGCCGTGTTCATGATCCGTTACGCTCGGCTTCCAGTTGCTGCCGCTGGGCGGGCGGCACGTCCTCCAGCGTGGCCGTGTGGGCCCGCTGAAGGGCGCGGACGTATGCGACGATTGCCCAGCGATCCGCGGGGCGGATGCGATCGCCATAGGGTCCCATCTGGCCCTTGCCCAGCGTGATCGTCTTGTAGATCTCGCCGGCCGGCAGGCCCAGCAGCCGCTGAGAGTGATACGCCGGCGGGTTGATCATCCCGTACTGCGTCGTAATGCCATTGCCCGCACCGGTCGCGCCGTGGCACACGCGGCAGTAGACGTTGTAGAGCCGCTGACCTTCCAGAAGCAGCGCGCGATCGACAGGGACCGGGATTTCCGCGAGGCCGAAGTACTCGTCATCGCGCGGCAGAAAGGCCGCGTCCGGCTCACGCGCATCGCAGCCCCAGGCCACC
>BTUC01000220.1:0-12416 GCA_045863575.1 Phycisphaerae bacterium | reverse complement strand
AGGAGGAAGGGATTGCCGCCCTCGATGTCCCGGAAGCGCCGCTCCAGGCCGCGCGGCGTCTGATGCGGAGGGCGGCCAGGACCTGTACGCCTTCGCTGAATCCGCGGGTTGCGGCTATCGGTATTGGGCTGGGCCCATTTCTCGAGAATTGCCCCCACATGCGCCGGGTGAGAGATCTCTTTACGTGCATGGACTACATCGGAGCTCGTGATACGGCCACGTACGCGCTCTGCAAAGAGTGGGGATGCAAGCAGGTGTCGCTGGTTGCGGACCTGTGTTTCCTTCCTGGTTTGTGGAGTGTACCCTCGCAAACCTCGTCCACGGCCGGGGCAACGTCGGCGGTCCGGCGGGTCGGCATCATTGTTCGGGACTGGCGGCACACGGTCGAGGGCGCCTCTTACGCGGAACCTCTGTTGAAGGTCGCCGAGGCGTTGAGAGCCGGTGGAAGAGAGGCCACCTTCATTTCTTTCCAGTCGCGTGCCGATAACGACTGGCTTGGGCGCCTGCGAGAACGGGGAGAGAGCCCACTGGTCTGGGATCCCCAGACGTGCGATGTGGCGTCCTTCCTTGGGCAACTCTCCCAGTACCATGCGTTCATCGCGGCGAGGTACCACGGCGCGGTTTTCGCCTCCATACTGCGAAAACCGTCCGTCTGCATCGAAGTTGAACCGAAGCTGGCGCTGATTGCTGAACTCCTGGGTGCCGGCGCCCGCCTGTGGGCACAGCCTTTCGATGTCGACGAGTGCCTCGGCCACGTGGAGGAGCTGGATGGCTCGTATGCGGTGGCCGTGTCGCATCTCGATACTGTGGTGGAGGGGCAAGAGCGCCGGGCTCGGCAGATGCTTGATGAGTTGCGACGGTTTCTTGGCTCCGATCGCACTTGAGGATGAAGGATGGCTGACTTGCGTTTTGGGAAGGTCTGCATCGTTGCCCACGGATACATGTTGTACGACGGCTCGCGCCGCTCGTTGGGAGGAATCCAGACTTACGTCGAGGGCCTGGCCCGGCTGCTTCTGCCTCACTGCCGCGAGATCGTCATCATTCAACCCAGTGATGTGGTCTTTGAAATCGAGGATCGGCTGGGCGTCAAGGTAATCGGCGTCGGGGGCTTTGGCCGCCCTGTGGGCAGCTATTACCAGAAGCACCTCGCCGGCCGTTGCGACCTGACTGTCTGCACGCACCTGCCCTGGGCCAGGTGGTGTACCGGGCCGCGCCTGATCGCGGTGCATCATGGGATCGGCTGGGATGGCTTCGACACCGTAGCGCGAGGCTTCGGGAGGTGGCTCAGGAAGGTCTACTTCGAGCACGTCTATCTTTCCAGAAACCGGCGGATGCACCGGCGCCTCATCCTGGGCGTGGACAGGTTGATCTGCGTGGATCTCAATTTTCCGAACTGGCTGCGCGCCACCTACCCGACCTATAACTGGGAAGAGGTGCTGCGCTACGTTCCGAACTTCGGCGACCCGATTGAAGAGGCCGAACTGGAAAACAAGCTGAGCAGAAGCGATGACCGCGTCAACGTTCTGATCGCGCGCCGGTTCGAGTTGATCCGGGGCTTGCCGCTGATGGCCCAGATCGTCGCGGAGATCTACAATTCGTGGCCGAACGCGCGATTCATCTTCGCAGGATGGGGATCGCAGAAGAAGCGGATGCAGGAGATTCTGCAGAACAAAAGTCGTTGTGAGATCGTGCGACTGTCGCCCGAGGAGATTGGCAGAGCCAATTTCGAGGCGGATATTGCAGTGGTGCCGACCATGTGGTCGGAAGGCACTTCACTCTCGTGCATTGAAGGCATGTGCGCTGGTGCCGCGGTGCTGTCTACATCGATCGGCGGCCTGGGCAACATCATTCTGCCGGACTACAACGGCTTGCTGGTGGCGCCGAGGCACAGCGACATCAAAGAGGGCTTGAGCAGACTGCTCGGAGACGTGGCCCTGCGGAAGCGCCTGGCGCGGACGGGTTATGAAAGCGCGCGGGCCACGTTCTCCCGGGAGGCATGGGAAAGGCGGATCATGCAGATCATCGCGGAGGTCGCCTGACATGTGGGGCTTGAGGGCTGCTGTGGTCGTGGCGCTTCTGGAAGTCGCCATGAGCCCGGCGATCGCCAGGGCCAGAACGCATGTCGTTGCGCCGGGAGAGCGCTGGCCCAGGCTCTCGGCAGGGGACGTGGTCAACCTGCGGCCGGGACTCTACACCTTCTCCCCACAGCTCGAGATCCGGACACCGCGGGTCACCATTCGTGCCGAACAGAAGTGGACGGCCGTCATCCGCAACTCGCCTCGTCACGGCATCGCGGTTCTGGCTCCCCATGTGGTGCTGGAGGGACTGGAGGTTCGTGGATCGGGCATCTCCGGCATCAAAGTGTTCGAGCGCACGAGAACGAGCCAGGCCGCCGAGCACGTCACCATCCGGGATTGTTGGATCCACCACAACGCAGCCAATGGGATCGAGGCTCACGGCCGTGAGGGGCTGGTCGTAGAGGGCTGCCGCATCTCGTGGAATGGCGTAGACCGGCCCGCAGCACGCCCGGATGGGACGCCCAGTCGCCCCCATGGCGTTTACGCCAGTGGGTACCGTCACGTTTATCGGGAGAATGAGATCGACCATAACGCGGGTCATGGTCTGCATTTGTACGGGAATGGCGCCGAAGGGACGCAGGGAGCCACCATCGTCCGGAACGTGTGTCTCCATAACGGTTCGCGGCAAATCCTGGTGCAGGGACCCGCGGAGGATGGCAACTGGGAGCCGAATCGGATCGCCGATAACGTGTGCATCGGAGGGTGGATCGGCATTGCCGTGTGGGGAGGCTCATCGAAGCGACCGACGCAGGTCGTGGGCAACACGTGCGCCGGCCAGAGTCTCGCTCCGCACTATCACCGGACGCCTTCTGGTGTGTTCGCCCAGGTGCAATGTGAAGAGAACGTGACGGATAAGCCGCTGGTCGGGCCTGGCATTCAGCCGGGCATGGTGGGGAAAGGGAACCGGGTCAGGAGTACTCGGGAGCTCTCAGCCATAGAGGCGGATGGCCAGCGCTTCGGTTCCTGAGCAACAGAGATTGGGGTTCTCAGGATGTATGCTCGACCATATGGCACAGTCGGGACATGGACCCAGACCGAGACTGCCCATGTTTACTACCCGGCGGAATGGGATTCGGCCGCCGGCCCCCAAGACCGTTCATTTCCCAGCTTCCTGGCCGTTTTCCTTGGCCTGTACCTGTTCAGCGTCCCGATTCTGAGTTTCTCACTCAAATTGCAGGCGAACTGGATTCCACAGGCTATCGGGGCAGCGTTGGGCTTCCTATGGCTGGCGATCGGCCTCCCGGCCCAGGGATGGCGCCCCGCGTGGCACCGTCCGGTGGTGCTGTACGTGCTCTGGGTGGTCTGGGCGACCACCGGACTTCTGGTCACCTTGAACCCGGCCATCCACATCGAGCAATGGCTTACCGTGGCCAAGATCGCCGTTGTTGCATGGCTGGCCTCGCAGATCGTGCGCACGCGGGCGGACATGCTGGTGGTCTGGTTCCTGGTGGGCTTGGCCAGCCTGGTTCTCTTCATTGTGGATCGAGAGTCATTCGTTTCATCAGCCACCGGTAGTAACCAGGTCATGGTGAAGCGGGCTGCGGGCCTGGTGGGAAATGCAAATTCACTGGCGTTCTTTGCCATCACTTCGTTACTTGCCTGCCTTTGTTTCTTTTTCGCGTTTCGGAGCGCATTCGTCAAGTTTATGGCGGTTGCGCTTATGCCGGTTATGTGCATGATGGTCGCCGCCTCCGGCTCCCGCAAAGGCCTGCTGGGCCTGGCATTGGTCGCCGCGGGGGTGTATGTCTTTCACCTGCGTCGTACAGGACAGATGCATGGCGCGCTCTACCGCGTGGGCGCGCTTTTCGTGGGGGTGTTGGTGGCTATCGGCGCCGTCTATTACATCAGCACGACGCCGTTCTTTTCCCGCCTCGAGGAGAGCATGTCCACGGTGTCGCAGCTTCAGCACGAGTCACGATACCATTATTTCATCAATGCCATGCAGGCCACGGCCGAGCATCCGATTTTCGGATTGGGCCTTCAGGGGTTCACCATGGCCGGTCTGTCGGGCTTCGCAGGACATTATTCACATTCCACGATTGCCGAGAGCCTCAGCTGCACAGGTGTACCGGGCTTCATTCTTGTATACTGGAGTCTCTTGAGTATGTTCTATCTGGTCTACAGGACGCGCAAGCTGCCCTTGGAAAAGGCCGACCTGGCGGTGGTTAACATGTGCTATCTGTTCATCATCTTCTTCATTCTGTTTGGCATCGCGGCCGTTGTGCTCTCAGATCGCCTGGCCTGGCCCCTGATCGGAGCCTTCTGTGGCTACTTGCGCAATCTGCGAAACCAAGTGGGCTCTTTTCCCCAGCTTGCGTGACGGGTTCGCCGGGCGGCTCGCTGCCCCGCGAGGGGTATTCCCAGGAAGCTGAACCCATGAGCGACACGGCTTTGTTAGAGCCCTATTTCCGAACGACGTCCGCGACCGGCGCTTATCCCAACTCGAGCAATCTGCGTTTCTACCTGGCTTATCTCTTTGATGGCGTCGATCTTGTCGGCAAGCGAATGCTTGACATCGGCGCCGGCAGCGGCTTGTACGGCATCTATGCGGTCTGTTCGGGCGCGGCAAAGGCGGTCTGCCTGGAGCCGGAAGCGGCGGGTTCGGTGTCCGGTGTGCGGCAGAAATTCGATCGGATCGTCGGGGAACTTGAGCTGGACTGTGTGTCCGTGAGTGCCGCCACGCTCCAGGAATTCGATCCGGGTGACGAACGTTTCGATCTGGTCTTTCTGCACAACTCGATCAACCACCTGGACGAGCCCGCCTGCATCACGCTGCATCGTGACGCTTCCGCGCGGAGACGTTACCGGGAGGTCTTCAGAAAGATGCACGACCTGACCGCTCCGGATGGCAGCCTGGTTATCGCGGATTGCGCGCGGCGGAATCTCTTCGGAGACCTGGGGCTCAAGAATCCGCTGGCCCGGATGATCGAGTGGCACAAGCACCAGTCGCCCCGCTTGTGGGCCCATTTGCTTGGCGAGGTTGGCTTTGGCCGGCCGCGGATCCGGTGGACGTCCTACAACTCCCTCGGACGCCTGGGCAGAATCCTGCTGGGCAACCGCTGGGCTGCGTATTGCCTCAACAGCCACTTTTGTCTGACCATGCAGAGGATGTAGCTCACACCGGAAACCCAGTTTGGCTTCGTCCACACCCGATCATCCCATACGTGTCGTACACGTCATGCCGCACATCGGTGTGGGGGGCGCCGAGCGGCAGCTTCGTTTTCTGATCGTCCACAGCGATCCGGCCAAGATCCGCCACGACGTGCTCTACTACAGCGATGCCCGGGACCTGGACGAACTGCGGCATTATCAGCAGGCGGGAATCTCGCTTCACCGCGTGCCACGAAACAAACGCCGGCCCCTTCGTTTCATCCGGGACCTGGCCTGGGCCATCCGCGAACGGCGGCCTGATGTCGTGCATTGCTGGCTGGTAAGCGGCGGAATCTGGGGTCGGTTGGCGGCCCTGCGCGCCGGCTGCGGCAGTATTCTGGTGGCCTATCGGAACACGAGCGTGTTTCGCCCCGGCATTGTCCACTGGGTGGAACGTCTGACCCAGCACCGCGTACAACACCTGGGCAACAGCAGGGCCTGCGCCGCGGCGGTGGCCGAAGTCGTGAAGGTGCCTCTCGCGAAATTCGCGGTCGTGTATAACGGCGTGGCCATTCCCGATCCGGTCAGCGGCGCCGCGCGTGCACGTCTGCGGCAGGAGTTCGGCATACCGGAAGGCCACCAGATGGTCGTGACGGTGGGGCGTCTCAGTCCACAGAAGAACTACCCCATGCTGCTGCGCGTCGCACAGCGGGCCAGGGGGCGATTGGCGGTCCGCTTCGTGATCGCCGGGCACGGCGAACTCGAGCCCGAACTCCGGAGCCTGGCGGCTGAACTCGGTGTGGCCGACCTCGTTCACTTCGCGGGGCTGCGCCATGATGTCCCGGCGATCTTCGGGTCGGGCGACGTGTTCTGTTACACGACCAGCTTTGAGGGCTTCCCGAACGTCCTGCTGGAGGCCATGGCCGGAGGGCTCCCCATCGTGACGACCGGCTTCGCGGGCGCTGACGAGCTGATCGAAGATGGACTCAACGGCCGGATCGTGCCGCTCGACGACGATGCCGCAGCCTTCGCTGCCCTGCAGCAGATCTGTGAGGACGGCGACTTGGCGACCCGGCTCGGCCAAAACGCCAGAGCGACGGTGGCAGAACGATTCTCCATGGAACAGATGGTGGCGAACACCCTCAAGATATACCAGAAGATGCTTCATGAACACGGATGCCGGCCAAACGATCGCGATAACTGAACCGCCAGCTCTCCGTCCGCGCGTCCTGTTCGTGGGCCCCGTGCCACCGCCCATCGGCGGGATGAGCATCTATACGGAAGGGTATTTGCAGTCGCGGGTGGCGACAGCGTGCGATCTCCGGCTGCTGCGCGCGGATCTCATTGGCAAGTATCGGTTCACCGGCTTGCGTCGACGATTCATGAACCTGATCAACGCCGGGCTGTTGACCGGGACGATGATTGCGGCGATCGCCCGGCACCGCCCGGCCATCGTGCATATCGCCACGAGCTCTTTCGGCGGGTTCTATGAGAAGTCTTTTCTCAGCCTGCTGGCCCGGATGCTCGGTTGCCGCGTCATACTGCACGTGCACGGCGGCGGGTTTGGTGGTTTCTATGACGCCTCCCCTCGGCCCCTGAAGTGGTTTCTTCGCCGGTTGCTGCATTGCAGTCACCGCGTGGTGGCCCTGTCGGCGGAGTTGCGGCGCGTGTTGCTGCGGGCAGGGGTCGCGCCGGGCAGCGTGGTCGTGCTGGAGAATGCCGTGGTACTGCCCGAGTGGGACGGGGCAGATCAGGATCAGAATATTCAGTCGCAGCCCGCCGGGCCCACGGTTGTTCTGTTCCTGAGCCGGATCGATCGAGAGAAGGGGGTATTCGAGCTGGAGCAGGCCGCCGAGCAGGTCATCACCCGCGTTGCTGGCAGCCAGTTTCGCATTGTAGGGCCCGATTCGGAGGCATCGGCCATCCTTAGAGATCGGATCCGGACGGCTGGCTTCGAGAACTGGATCGAGTTACCGGGCCTGGTTACCGGCGAGGCCAAGGCGGCGGCGTATCGTGGGGCGGAGATCTATGTATTGCCCAGCCACATCGAGGCCATGCCACTCGGGCTGCTGGAGGCCATGTCGTACGGACTGGCCTGCGTTGCTACTCCCGTGGGCAGCATCCCGGAGATCATCTCGAACGGCCAGAACGGCCTGATCGTGCCCGTCGCAGACGTCGCCGCACTGGCCGATGCTATCGAGCGGCTGCTCCGTGACCCCACGCTGCGGCGCCGCCTGGGGGCTGCCGCCCGGCGCGCAATTGAAGAGCGCTTCGACTGGGATGTCCGCGCCGATCAGATCATCAGCATGTACCGCCAACTGGTGGCAGGATAGTCTTGGCCTCATCACTGGCTCAGCGGCTGTATTGGAAGGCTCCCTACGGGTTGAAGTGTCGTCTGGCTTCCTGGAATGCGCGGCGTTTGGATCGCCAGCGCTACGGGTCGGCCTACCGGCGGCATCTGGAATCCATTGCCGAGCATGACCGCTGGGCGGCGAATCGCTTCGCTGAATTCCAGGAGGCGGCGCTACTTGAACTCGTCAGGCAGGCAGCCGAGCGGGTACCTTATTATCGCAGGCTCTTCGAGACAACGGGAATTGATGCCGGCCAGTTCAACGGCCTGGCAGATCTGCTGCGGCTGCCTATCCTCGAGAAGGAGACGTTGCGGGCGGACCCAGTGAGCCTGGTGGATGAAACGTTGGACCGGGCGAAGCTGATCGTGCTGCACACGTCGGGCACCACTGGAACGCCGCTGGAACTCTACCGCGATCCCTCATTGAATGCGGCAGCATTCGCCTACCTGGATGCGCGCTGGCACGCCGTGGTGGGCGTACGCAGGCGCGAGCACAAATCGGTGAGCATGGGCGGCCACCTGGTGGCTGAACCGGAGCGCTCCCGTCCGCCGTTCTGGGTTGAGAACCGCAGGTGGCGGCAACTGTACATGTCCAGCTACCATCTTTCGCCAAAGAATCTCGGAGCTTATGTGGCGGCTATTCGAGGTTATGGCTGCGACTACATTGAGGGCTATCCGTCGAGTGTGTATGCAGTCGCACGCCACATGATTGATTACGGGCTCGAACCCATTCCCATGAAGGCCTGTTTCACGACCGCTGAGACGCTGTTTGATTATCAGCGCGAAGCCATTCAGCAGGCATTCAATTGCCGAACCTACAACCAGTACGGCTGCGGCGAAATGTCCGTGTTCGCGGCCGAGTGCGAGCGGGGTTCGATGCACCTGAGCCCGGAGTTCGGGATTGTGGAGGTTCTCGACGAGCGCGACCAGCCGGTGGCGCCAGGCGACACGGGTCAACTGGTGTGCACCAGTCTCATCAACCGCGTCCAGCCGTTCATCCGCTATCGGCTGGGCGATATGGGCTCGCTTCGTCCTGGTAAGTGCGTCTGCGGAAGTCCGCTGCCGATGATGGGAGATGTCGAAGGGCGGACCGACGCCGTGTTGATCACGCGCGATGGACGCCGAATCGGGCGGCTGGACACGGTGTTCAAGGGAGCCCGGCATATCGTTGAAGCCCAGGTCGTGCAGGATGACTGGGACACGTTCCGTCTGCGGCTCGTGCCTGCGGCGGGTTATGCCGCACTAGACGGCGCTCGGGTTGCCCACAACCTCCGGCAACGGCTGGGAAGCGGCACCGTGCGAATCGAACTCGTTGAGAGCATCGCTCGGACGCGAGCGGGCAAGTTCCCAGCGGTGATCTGCGGTCTGTCACGGCCGCGGGCGAACTGAGCAGCCGAGGAAGCAGCATGGCGGGAGCATTGGATCGGTTCTACTTCGCCAGTCCCATCTGGATGCAGCAGGCCATGGTGGCAGCATTCGGATGGGTGTGGTATCGCAGGCGGTTTGGAGGTGAGTTCTCGAGGCTGGTCGAGGAATTCTCGGCTCGCGACCGCTGGAATGCAGACCAGTTCCGAGACTACCAGGAACGCCGCCTACGTGAGGTGCTCACGGCCGCGTGGCGCTCCCCGTACTATCACGGAGTCTTCACCTCCGCGGGCATATCGCCGGCAACGCCCGCCATGGAGACGCTGGCACGTCTGCCGACGCTGCCCAAGGAGACGCTGCGAGCACGCAGCGGCGAACTCCTGTCTAGGCCACGGCTGCCATTCCGCACCAAGGTGTTCAAATCCAGTGGCACCACGGGGACGCCCACAGAAATCTACTTCACGCCACAGTTCCATAATCTCAACATGGCGATCGCAGAGGCGCGCAGCCTGAACTGGGGCGGCTGTACTTATCGCGATCGCAGGGTCATGTTCGGCGCCCGCAAGATCTGCCGGTTCGAGCAGGACCAGCCTCCCTTCTGGCGCTATAGTCCTGCCGAGAACATGGCCTACGCCTCCATCTTTCATCTCTCGCCTCAGTTCTTGCAGCACTATATGGCGTTTCTGCGGCGCTTCCGGCCGGCGGTGGTCATGGGTTATCCCAGCGCACTTCACAGGTTGGCTGCCTATTCCCTCCAGTCGGGAGACCTGCCCGCGCCGGCCAGGGCGGTCATCACCACTTCCGAGACGGTTACGGCTGAGGCCCGCAAGGCCGTCGAAAGCGCCTGGCGCTGCAGGCTGATGGACCGCTATGGATCGGTTGAGGCGTGTGCGTTCGCTTCACAGTGCGAGCACGGCCGCTACCACGTCAGTCCGGATTACGGAATCGTGGAGGTCGTCGATGATGAGGGTCGAACGGTGCCACCGGGATCTATGGGCAAGGTCGTTGCCACGGGCCTGCACAATGCCTTGCAGCCGCTGATCCGGTACGAACTGGGTGACCTGGCACGGTGGGCTGTCGAACAGGAGTGTCCGTGCGGCCGGCAGATGCCTGTCCTGGAGGGTATCGAAGGGCGGTTCGAAGACCTGTGCATCACACCCGACGGCCGCGAGATGCTTCGATTCGACACCGTCTTCAAGGGCGTAACCACCATCCGCGAGGCGCAGGTTGTCCAGGAGCGTGTGGACCTCTTCGAGATCCGGATCGTACCTGCGCCGGGTTTCCACAGTGAGGATGCAAACCGAATACAGGAGAACATGCTCCTGCACGTCGGCCAGGTCGAGGTGCGGGTGATACTGGTGGAGGCCATCCCGCGTTCGGAGTCTGGGAAATTTCGGGCAGTGGTCTGTAAGCTTTCCAAAGACGAGAAGGACCGGATCCGTGGCGCGGCTCTGGCCCGGTAAACGCCTCATGGTGAGCCTGCGGTCAACGCCGCGTCGAACTGGTACGCACCGACATCCCGCAGCCCGGGGCCGAATGGCTGGCCAAGAAAGTCGGTGAGGGGGCCGAGGGATGAGCCCCGATCCTGGCCCATGCCGCGGGCCGGGCTCTCTGCCGTGAGCCAGTACTTACCTGCCGCTGCATGGGCAAAACCCGGATTCTGTGCGAGCCGGTTGGCCGCACCGAGCATCGAGGGCGGCACGGTCCCGTAATCCGTGTAGGCCGGGGGCAGCCGATCCATCAGGTTGTAGTCCACAAGGCCCGTTGGATTGCCGGACATGAACCCCACCGGTGTGACACTGTTTCCCCAGAAGATATTGTTCATCACCAGATGAGGCTGCTGGCTGGGCCCGCCGAACAGCCCCAGACCGCAGTTACCTCCCACGAGCGTGTTGTGCAGAATCTCGTTGGGGGCGGCATCGGGCTGGTCGACTGGAACGGCCAAGATGATCTGTCGGCTGGCATTGCCGTAGCACAGGTTACCGGCCACTAGGGATCCCGTGATCCTGGGATAAAGATGCAGGCCGTGGCTGAAGTTGTTGCGGACCAGGTTGCGCCGATAGATGTGCCCCGTGCCCCCTGCGTACACGCCATGCGGCCGCTGGTTGGACGCGTGGTTCAGGCCGTTGAGTTCGATGACGCTGTCCTCAAGCACGAATCCCGTGCGCGAATGCGCCTCCACCCCGTTGTACATATTGTTCAGGATCCAGCACTTTCGAATTGTGGAGTAGTCGCCGTTGATCTTGATTCCGCTACCTTGGGCGTTGCGTATCTGGAGTCCGTCGAAAACGATCCAACTGCACCCGGGCACGGTCGTTATGCCATGCAACAGCGGTGCAGGCGAACCGTCAATTATGGCCGCCCATTGGATCTGGGCTCGGATGATGGTGGGTCTCTCGCGTGTTCCGGCGTATTGCGGAGGGATCTCAGTTCCTCCGGGATAGGTGCCAGGCTTGAGCACGATCATTGTCCCCCCTCCGGCATGTGCGAGAGCCTCCATGATCGATGCGTAAGGCCTCTCCAGCGATCCATCGTTCTCAGCAGTCCCTTCGGGTCCCACATAAAAGATCCCTCCCGGAAGACTGCCGTATGGATCCTCCAAGGGGGGCTCGTCCGGTGGAGCGTCAACAGGCTCCTCCGGATCTGGGGCATGAGATGGGATGCTGACACACTTGGTCGTCGAATAGCTGGTAGCCCCGGCCACGTTGTAGGCGCGGATGCGGTAGCAGTAGCTTGAGCCGGCTTCGGCCGTGGTGTCGATGAACTCCGTCGCGTCCGCGGCCGTCGAGCCTGCGTCGATCCATTTGGTCTTCGAGTTGTAGCGCGAGACATCAAAGCCATCCTCGTTGGTGGCCGTGCAGGTCCAGGTCACCTGGACCTGGCCATCCGGCAGCAGGGCTACCTTCACGGCCGTCGGCTTGGCATCCGGCTTGGTTGCCCCGTCCTCGGCCGGTGCGAGCTCGTCAGAGCCCTCTTCGGGACTGACCGGATCCTCCGGGTCGGTCAGCTCTGCCTCGGTGGGCAGCGTGAGACACACCTGGGTAGATGCGGCCGAACTCTCCGTTTCATTGAATGCCATAACCCGGTAGCAGTGCCGGATCGCGGGCTCGACGGCCGTATCCACGAACGCGGTGGCGTTCGCGTCCACGCTGGCATACTCCTCCCAGCCGGCCCGATTGACATTGCGCTGAATGATGAAGCCGGCTTCGTCCGAAGAGTTGTCGCTCCAGGCCAGTTCCACCTGGCTCGGCGGGGAGGCGGTGGCCAATAGCCCGCCGGGCTTTCCGCTGAGGCTGGTGAGCGAATTCTCCGTCGGCTGTTCGGGTGTCCAGGACAGCACCTCATCGTCCGACGGGTCGTCGATGACATTCGGGTCCAGCAGCGGCGGGTTACTTGTGTACGAGGGCGCCAGGGGCAGATTCGAGCGGTTCACATCCTCCTGTGGCACCGGCAAGGCGGCCATTTCACATCCGCCGGGTATCAGCGTGACCGACGTGATACCCAGCGTGACCGAGACGCAGATCGGCCAGAAT
>BTUC01000219.1:0-12442 GCA_045863575.1 Phycisphaerae bacterium | reverse complement strand
TGATCGATGAGCCGCCGAGTAGTTCCACCTGGGTCCGCGGGTATGCCCCGCGCACCCGGCCGGCGTGCTCAGGCCTGGCCAGCTCAGCGGAGACCGCCAGGACCAGATCGCTTGCCCACTTCCGGCGCTGCCGCGCACTGACCAGGTATCGCACGGTCATGTTCATCCACGCGTCGGTCGGTGAGAGAAAAACCTGCGGCTCGACGGCCACGTCGAAATCGAGGCCCTTGCGCTCAAGAAGCCGTCGGTATTCCCCGGCCGGAGCGATCATCGCGGGCCCAACGACCTCGTGAGCCACGCGCTCAATCACCCGCGCGGCGTAAACCAGATCGCTCTCATTGGTCACCCCGAACGTCACCTCGTCCCAGACGTACGGGAAATCGCGCGTGTAGTTGATGATGTTGTTGCGGAGAACCTCGGAATTGGGAAACGTAATCAACGCGCCGGTTGGCTGTGCGCCTTGAACCGGCTTACCTGGACCGCCCGCCTCCCAGACGGTGGTGGTCAGGATGTCGATCATGTAGACGTCTCCAAACACCTCACCGACGGCGATGCGGTCTCCCACGCGGTAGTAGGAGCGAAAAGAGTTCAGCAGCCAGCCGGTGAAGCTCTCAATGGGCGCCTGCAGCGCCCAGGAGAGAGCCAGGCCGGCCAGGCCCACCGAGCCGACCAGTGCCCGGGCGTCTCCCGCAATCACGCTCAGGGCCGCCCCCAGGGCAACCAGGAAGATGATGATCCCGGTCAGTGCACTGATGGCTTCGGCCCGGCTCCAGTTGCGCAGGAGGCGTGCCAGCAGCGTGCGAACGATCCGGGATATAACCGCGGCCACCACGAGAATGACCGCGGCGAAGACGATTTTGGGCAACAGGCCGTAGGCTTCCAGCAGCAGTCGACGGATGGTTCCGGTCGCTTCTTGCACAGCCTCGACCGGATCCCTGGGCGGCGCTTCGGCTACGTCGTCTTCCAGGGCGTCTGTCTCGTGCGTGGGAGCCTCAGCGGGAGCCGTCTCCGGGAGAGCTGCCACCTCGGCGTCGGGCGACCGCGGAGATGCCTCCGCCTCGATCGCCAGGGCGTCGTCGGTCACGGGCTGGGCCGGGCTGATCGCGCCCGGCCAGATCAACAGCAGAAGCGCGGCCAGTCCTACAGCGAGTTGGGAGCCTTGTCGAAAGCGTCGAAGGCTGCGCCGCGCGCCCTGCTCGAGCTCCCGGAGGCCGGGCGTTCGTCGCCGAAGCCCGCGGCGAACGATCCGACGCCGGGACGGTCTTCGGCTGCGAAGGGGGTACGCGCGTTGGGGTGGAGCACTGACCCCAGTCGCTCGGTGTCGGCCAGGTGTGGGGGGAAGACGCTTCACGCAGGCGGTTCCACAACGTTGCGCGCTGAGCAGGACCTTTCGGCCAGGGAACGCCACTCCCCGCTGACCGAAAGGCCCTGTCGGCGTTCACAACGGTATCACCACTAGGACAAACTCGGATGCCGAACGCGGGACCACCGGGTCACCAGGACCATGCCGAACACGCCCAGCAGCATTGCATCCGGCGCGGGGATGGCGTTGACCGTCAACTGTAGTTGTGCTGAATCGGCGCCGAAGCCATTATGAGCGGCCGCATCCGCGAACAATTCGTCCGCGTTGGTGGAGAAAATTGCGGTTCCGTCGGTGAAAGAGTTCAGGCTCAGCTGCAGGATGGCCAGTGTCCCGTTCTGATAGAGATCCCTCTGGCCGGGCGGGATGACGAATGCGCCGAGCTCCCCTACATAGGTCCACGCCCCCGGCCCCAGAGGATTCAGCAGAATCGAGTCGTTCCCGGGAATCGTGGTCAAGATGCCCGAGATGGTCAACTGCTGCTTGGGCAGATCCCAGACGAATCCGTCCGCGTCGGGCCCGTTGCTGGCGTTGGCAACGTCGGCGGCCAACGACGGATTCGCCAGCGTCCGCAGTGCGTCCGCGCCGGCGTAGTCCCCGGCCATGCTGAGGTTATCCAGGCCCGCTGGGTTTGAGATCGTGGTCTCCAGGGCCATTTCAAAGCCAGTACTGGTGCTGGTGGCCAGCGTTCCCGGCACGATCGAGTTGGTGACCGTGTTCTGAAGGAAAGCATTGGCCGTCGAGTTCGCGGTATCGGTCAGCGTGAGACTGTTCGTGCCCGGATCGTAGCGGACACGCAGCAGATCGTAATTGATCTTGATGTCGATGGCCGCGGGGGCCAGCGGCGCGGCGGGCCGCCCCCCCCCCCCCCCCAAACCCAGCCCCCCCCGGCGATGGATGGAGTTCGGCAGTCCGGTTACTCTCATGAAAACCTCCTGAGTCAGGCGACCCTCCCGACTATCTCCAGGTACTGCACGCGCAGTGCTGGCCGTCGGAATCAAAACAGCGGCACGGAAAGGAACTACAACGGATCTGGGTCGTGTTTCACGGCCGTCTACCCGCGTCCGAGCGTTCGCAGATCTTCCTTTTCGTCTGCCCATTGACCAAGAAGTGAAAGCACGGCGTCAATGGGGACCAACTTGCAACTCGCGTCCTTGCGAAGGTGAAAGCGTGTGGCGGATTCCCGCCTCGACAATGGTTCTATTCCGCCGTTTCGAGGCAAGTCAAGGCTGGGGCACACATTAGAAGCTTTAAACTCCGGCGCACCTCATCCGTCGCGGCCAGGCAGGGGCCATCGAGGGGCAGCGGCTTATCCGCAGCGTATGAGTCCGGTGAGTGATGGTTCAGGGGGCGGCGGCTGAAACATGCCAGGTCAGGCAGTATTCGACCGGCCGGTCCGTGCGCACTTCGATGACGTAACGCCCGGTCGCCAGCGCCGGCTGGAAGATGTGCTCGACATTGTCGATGCGGGAGACGCTCGCATCCACCAGTGAGGCGGGTGCGGCCGACTCCATTCGGTAAAGGCGCAGGTCGACGTCGGCCAGCTCCGGCACCAGCGTCAGCGACGCGCCCGCTCGGACGTGAATCTGCCGGTTCCAGGCGGCCAGTATGGAAACCCGGTGGAGAGCCCGGGACGCTGGAACCTCCAGCCAGTATTGACGGGCAGCGCCGGGCTGGATGCGGTCATAATCCCAGGCCGCCAGGGGAGCCAATCGGCCGGGGCTGGGTTCGAATTCACCGCCCGAGAGGATCCGATGGCTGTTGTCCAGATTGAGCTCACCCGCACCGTAGCGGTAGTCGAGTGGAACGGTGCCGTCCGTACAGGGCTCAGTCAGACCCCGGCGCCAGTCCGGCCACTCGTCCTTGGTGGCACCGCCCATGAGCAGGGCCTTGACCAGCAGTGCCCGCGCGGGACGACGCTGGCTGAGCTCCAGCCGCTGGAGCGCCTGGAGTTCATCGGCGCTCTCCAGCAGCAGGGCCGCGGAGGCGGCCACCACCGGAGTGGCCCAACTGGTGGCGTCCAGGGGAGCCACGATGTCGGGCTTCACCCGGCCGCTCACTTCCGCACGCGTCGGCCCATGGCTGGAATCAGCGCTGGTCAATCCGACCGCGATGGCGTTGTAGGCGCTGCACATGAGTTGCGGCATGCGCGTATGCCCGCCGTTGTTGACTCCCGCCGCCACCACCACGCCGTCGCGCTGCACGAGCAGGTCCAGGCGCCGCAGGGCATCGGCATCCATACGGCTGTCCCGCAACGAACCAACCCAACTGTGATTCTGAACCGGATGAGGCTCCTGAAGCGGCTCGCGGGAGCTGCCCACGCGCAGGATGGCGCTGCTCCACTCGTTCGCTTCGAAAATGTCCGTACGCTTGATGCTCCGGGCCGGGCTGGAAAGCCCGAAGTAATAGCGGGCCACCACGGTCGCATGATTCGAGGAGCCGCTCTCCCCGCTGCGGATGTTGATGGTCTTGCCCGCGAACTGGGCGTCGGAAGCATCTGGTAGGTAGTCACCAGCAGAATCTTCTGACATCTCGACCTGCGTCGCGGCGATGCCGGCGCCGGTGGGAGCAGCCCCGCCCAGACGCCGCTGCAGGCTGTTCAGGCCGATCTCCTCGCGCCAGTCAGCCCGGGCGTAATCCGCCAGCAGCAGGAAGGCCGAAAGGCCCATCACGTGCAACGGCATGGCCGCCCGCAGTGACCGGAAAACAAACGGCATCCGAAACAGCAGCAGCGAAAGACGCGAACGATGAGGGGAGGCAGTGGAACCAGAAAAGCCACGTGGCGGGCTGGTGGGATGCATGAAGACTCCGCCCTGAGCGTCCTACCGGGTCAGACTTCGATACAACAAGAACGGCCTTCCTGCCGTTCACTTAAGCCAACACGACTATAATGGATCACCGCATTCCGGACCAATCAGGCAAACACCCCAATACGGGCATTCCTCCTGGAGTGTAAGCCACTGCGAAAACTCTGGTTAGATCCTTCGTCCAGGGCCCGTCACGCGACCAAAAGAGTGCTATGATGATGGCGATTCGCAGGCCCGTAGATCCCGGGGGGACCGCGTAACCGCGCCGCGGGTTAGGCGCAGGCGGTCGCCGACCGTGAGGCTGAAAGCCCCCTGAAATGCACCCAGTGAACCGGATCCAGGAAGAAGAACCACAGAAGATGGCTAAATACCTGCATTCACGCAACTTGCGAATTCGACGGCTCGGATCCTGCCCTATCCGACAGGGCCATAGAAACTGTGGCCGGCTGCAACTGCCCTGGCCGAAAACGTTTATAAGGTGAATAGCCAGGGCTGTCGGTCCGCGCGCACGGAGGGGCCGACAGACCTGATTTCCCGGGTCGCTCGCGGTTTTCCCGCCGACCCGGGCGTCGTGATCATGGGAGACACAAACGGTGAGTCTTGGGGAAATCCTCCTAGAGCGTGGTAAAATTACGGCCGAGCATCTCCAGGCGGCCTTGGCCGCCCGCAAGAGTCCTCAGGACCGCATCGACAGGATCCTCGTCCGCATGGGTCTGGTCCAGGAACGGGACGTGCTCGAAGTCCTTGGCGAGCAGATGAGCATCGACGTCGTTGATCTCACTGACTTCGCGGTCGCGGCCGAGCTGCTCAAAGAGATGCCCACCCGCTTGATCCACAAGCGCGGAATGATCCCCATCGAGAAGACCAACGGCACGCTGCGGGTGGCCACCGCTGACCCCTTCGACATCACCGCCCTGGATGAGCTTCGGCTACTCACCGGTCTGAAAATTGAGCCCGTGCTGGCCAGCGAAACGGAGATCCAGCGGCTCATCCGGCAGCATTTCGGCGTGGGCAGTTCCACCGTCGACGAGATGACCGAAGACGAGGAAGGCACGGGCAGCGTGGAGCTGCTCACCGAATCGGTCGATGAAAACGGCGACCCGATCGAACTGGCCCAGGAAGCCACGGTCGTCAAGCTGGTCAACGAAATCCTCCAGGAGGCCCTTCGCGACAAGGCCAGTGACATCCACATAGAACCCTACGAGGACGATCTCAGGATCCGGTACCGCATCGACGGCGTGCTCCAGCAGACCCCCGTGCCTCCGCAGATCCGGCGCTTCCAGGCAGCGATCATCAGCCGCATCAAAATCATGAGCAACCTGAACATCGCCGAGAAGCGGCTGCCCCAGGACGGCGGTTTCAAGGCCCGCATTCACGGCCGCGAGATCGACTTCCGCGTGTCCGTGATCCCCACGGGCTTCGGCGAGGCGGTGGTGCTGCGTATCCTCGACCGCCAGTCCATCAACCTGTCCCTGCAACAGTTGGGCATGGACAACGAGGTGCTCGAGAACTTCGAGTCGCTGATCACGCGACCGCACGGCATCGTTCTGGTGACCGGCCCGACAGGTAGCGGTAAAACGACTACGCTCTATGCCGCGCTGCACACCATCGTCTCGGATGAGATCAAGATCCTCACCGTCGAAGATCCCATCGAGTACTACCTGGCGGGCATCAACCAGGTGCAGGTCAGCGAGAAGATCGGGCTGAATTTCGCCCGCGCCCTGCGGTCGTTCCTGCGTCACGACCCGGATGTCATCCTGGTCGGTGAAATTCGCGATCGCGAGACGGCCGAAGTGGCCATCAATGCGTCGCTGACCGGTCACCTCGTGTTCAGTACGCTGCACACCAACGATTCCAGCTCCGCGAGCACGCGTCTGCTGGACATGGGCGTGGAGCCGTTCCTGATCTCCAGCTCGGTGGACGGCGTACTGGCTCAGAGACTGGTGCGCAGCATCTGTAAGAACTGCAAGGAAGCTTACGAGCCGGATCCGGCGGGCCTGCCCAGGGATCTCGTGCTCGAACCGGGCCAGCCGCTCTACCGCGGCCGCGGCTGCCGCGAGTGCCGGCACATCGGCTATCGCGGGCGTCTGGGCATCTTCGAACTGCTGATGATGGATGAAGAGCTGCGCGAAATGGTGGTGCAGCGGGCCTCGGCCGGCAGAATTCAGCAGTTGGCCCTCAAGCACGGCCTCAAGCTGCTCCGCGAGGATGGCTGGCAAAAGGTCCGGGCGGGGCTCACCACTCCCGAAGAAGTGCTGCGGGCCACCAAGGCGTAAGACCGGCTGACAAACGACTCAATTTGTACGACCGGTCGCCCCCGAGTGCGGCCGGTCTGCTTTTGTCGTCGGAGCGGTTTCAGGAGTGCGGGCGGCAGGTGCAAGGGAGCGCACCACCTGAGCCAGCCGCTCAGCAATCAACCGATGGCCCTCCGGGGTGTAGTGGCACTCATCCATATACGCGGGGCCGGCGAAATCAGCGAAAGCGTCAGTCCAATCCACGCACACCGCCCCTTCGACGGGGGCCGCTGCCACCTCGCGCATCTTCGGCCAGAGTGCACGCATGACCAGGCCGGCCCCATCCCACATGCGGGCGGCCCTCTCTTCCAGTGCTGTGAGCGTTTTCCCCAGGTAGACAACCGGCTGGAGCACCAGAATGCACGTGCAGCCGTCCTGAAACGCCAGCTCCGCCAGCCGGCGCCGGTGCAGGTCGAACTGGCCAAGAAAGTCGAGATTGATTTGATCGACGGGCCAGGCCCTGGTTTCCGGTGGCTTGTTGCGGGGCGGTGGCGGAAGCGGATCGACGGCCTCCATGAGCCGTCGATAGAGCGCCACGTGCAGCAGCGCGGCCTCCAGGCTGCCGCGGCCAGACCACTCACTTTCTGGGGGTATGGACACGAACGGCGTTCGGCCGACGCCGCCCTGCTTCGCGCTGCGCCAGGCCGGTCCGTCGACGATGGCGTTCCACAAGTCGTTGCGGCCGTGGAGCACGATGAGAACATCCGGACGGTAGGCACGCAGCACATGCTGGTAGGCGTTCAGTTCCTGGAGTGACGTGTAGTACGGAACGGCGGCGTTGATGACCTCATAAGATGCGTCTCCTGGCGCATTGAGCATCTCCCGCAGGTGAGCGCTCAGGTCGTGGCCGTCCGGCACTCCCCACCCGAATGCGCTCGAGTCGCCGGTGAGCATGACCCGGATCCGCCCCGGCTCTTTTTCCAGCGGGACATCCTGCGAATGCCGGAAGCCGCCAGCTTCGATGTTGACCTGGCCGTTCCAGTAATCGTACCGCATCGAGGAGCGCAGCCGGTAGGAGCAGGCCTCGTGACGGACCAGCATGCCGCTCGCATCAGTTTCGCCGATCCTGCGCAGAGGCGTGGCGAACTGCGCCTGGCGAGAATCCAGATGGGCCAGGAAGGCTTCGGCAGCCACCAGCGATGCCGCTATGAGCGCGAACCCCGCGAGGAATACGCGCCGGCGGCGCACCGAGCCCTGAGACCACCAGACCAGCAGCCGAACGATCAAGACGAGGACCAGCAGTCCGATACCCGGCAGTCTGACCGCGAGCGGCTGCCCGCCTGTGCCAACCAGTGCCGCGGCTGTGGCGATCGCCGCCACCAGTATCCAGTTCCTGGCGGGCGACACGCGGCACATGGGCTGATCTCCTGGCTGTGGCCTGGTGCGGAACCGGCCTCACCAATACTTAGCGCCAATCTCATCGCTTACCGGTGGCAGCGTACCGGCGGCTGGATGTATGTTATCGGCGGAGAAGGAGAGCAGCGACCCTCCTCAGGCGTGGGAAGGAGGAGTCTCCACCGGAGGCGGAAAGAAGGCAAGCCTGGACCCCACGACCCTCGGGGCCGCGCGGGGCGCATGCCAAGTGCGCCCCGCCTTGCTGCGCCCATTCAGCCCACTGGGTTGAGCCGCGCTTCAGGCCACCTGCCGGCCTCGGCCCGTCGGCGCAACCTTACCGGTCTGCGTTGAACCAGACCTGATAGGATGATTGATCGCTGCCCGCCTCGGCAAAGGGCAGCAGGTGCAGGTCCACCTTGCCACCGGCCGCGATGGCGTCGAGCGTGAACATCTGGGTGAACCCGCCCCGCGTCCGGGCCGCAGGGGCCGCTCCCGTGCGGACAGCCCGATCGGTAAGCGCGGCCGGGATAGACACCCGCTCGAGCGGTCCGGCCTCCGGATTCAGTCCCTCGTCGGCGGCCAGCACGAGCGGACCGCGCATGAGGGCGACTTTGCCTTCATTGCCCCACCGGCCCGTGATCATGCGAACCGGCATGACCATTCGCCGGACGAGCCGGTAATCAGGTTTCCAGTCCGGGCCATAATCCCAACTCCTGTATCCCCCGGCGAAACCGGTGCCCTCTGCCGGCGGGGCTTGGGGGCTGGGCAAGGGGTATTCGCGGTGTGGCATCTGGGTCTTCGCGTCGGTCATGCTCGTGCACCAGCCGGGATTGCGCAGCTTGATTTTGAACGCGGCCGGTCGCTCCGGCTCGATGGCCAATACCACGTGGCCATCCTCCAGATAGCTGGACTTCTGCTCAATGCGAACCTTAAGGCCGTTCTTCAGGACCAGGTCGGCCGTGCCGGCCTCATAGAAGTTGACCACCACGCCGTCGTCGTCCACACCGTAGGCGAACGTGGGGACGAGGGCCACGCCCCGCGGCCCGTTGGAGAGGCAACAGTGGATCGGGCGTCCGAGGTGACCCCACTCCTTCGTGCCCTCCAGCGGCGAGAAGTAGCAGAAATCCGAGCCGTCCGCCTTCTGAGCAAAGAAGAGCTGGTTATAGACGGTCCGCTCCAGCGCGTCGGCGAACCGGGCCTCGCCGGTCAGCCGCAGGAGTTGAGCGTTGAGCTGGAGCCAGGTGACCGTGACGCAGTTCTCCATGATGTGGGCTTTGGCGTCGTTGGGCAGGAAGTGGTCGTCCTTGAAGAACTCACCCTGGGAGGCCGAGCCGGTGATGTACAACCGCTTGTCGGCCACATCCTGCCAGGCATGCAGCACGGGCGGCAGCAGCTTGTCGTCGCCCGTCGTGCGGTACAGCTCACACAGGCCCACCAGGTTGGAGAGCATCTCGTAGGCCTTGCCGTTGGCCGTCTGGTGCGTGCCCTTGCCGGTTGCCAGCGAGGAGAGCACCTTCGGGCCGTGAGGCTGGCTCCAGGCCCGGAGGATGTAATCGCAGAAGTCCAGGTACTTCTTTTCACCACTCAAGCGATACAGGAGCACCATCGGCTCCAGCACGCTGGTGGCGGCCATACCGACATGCTCGCCGGCCTTGATGATGTCCCGTTTCTGTCTGCCGAAGGTGGCGCAGAGCAAGTCTGCGATCTTCCTGGTGGCCGAGAATGCCTTCTCCTCACCAGTGTAGCGGTAGTAGGTGAGCAGGCCGATCAGATTGTACTTGTGCACCCATACATCCCAGGCCGTCCAGCGGTCCTTCTCGAGATAGGTGCCCAGGTATCCATCCGGCCCCTGGCATGCCAGCAGGGCGCTCACCACGCGATCCAACTTCTCGCGCAGCTTCGCGTCGCCGGAATGAGCAAACGCCAGTGCGGCCGCATGCATCCACTTGCCGACGTGTTCGCCCGCCCAGGCCTGCTCGCCGGGACGGTTCTGAAAGCAGCGGAGCAGAACGTCCTCGTCGATCACCAGCAGACGGCCCTTGTGGTTGGCCATCACGCGAGCCCCCAGCAGCCCCTCCAGGCGCACCTGTCCCGGGTCCGCCGGCCTCTGCTTGTCCGCCACCGCGGGCTCGACGACGTCGGCCACGAGGCGAGCTTTTGCGGCGGGCAGCGTGTTTGCCGCGGTGAGCAGCAGTGCGGCCGCGGTTGCCGATCTGATCCAGCGCTTCATGAATTCCTCCCGGGTGTACGCGACGCCATCACCCGACGGTCCGCGGGGTAAGCCGCGCCCATCCGCATCATGGATCTGAAGGCCCTGGAGTCATCTGCCCCGCCGCCACTGGGTGATGATGCGCGCGATGCGCCCGGCAGCCTGGCCGTCCCAGCCCTCAGGGCGACGGTGAGTCTTCTGATGCCCGGCACGTACATGCCGGTAAACGTTCAGGATCCGCTCAGAATCCATGCCTACAAGGTGGTTGGTGCCCTGCTCGATGGTGACCGGCCGTTCCGTGTTTTCGCGCAGCGTCAGACAGGGAACGCCCAGAATCGTGGTCTCCTCCTGGATGCCACCGGAATCGGTGAGCACAATGGCTGCATCCGAGGTCAATCTCAGAAAATCCAGATAGCCCAGCGGCTCGACGAGTTGCAGCCGGCTCATGGCCTGGAAGCGGCCGCCCTGCCCGGCCGCTTCAATGCATTTGCGCGTCCGGGGATGGATGGGGAAGACGATGGGCAGTTCGCGCTGGATCTCCTCCAAGACACCGGCCAGGCGGCCCAAGACTTCGGGATTGTCAACGTTGGACGGCCGGTGCAGAGTCACCACGCAGTAATTCTTCGGTGCAACTCCCAAATCGTTGAGAATGCGCGATTGCTGCGCTTTGTGGCGGTGCTTCTCCAGCGTGTCAATCATGACGTTGCCGACGAAGTGGATGCGCTGCTCGGCGACACCCTCCCGACGCAGGTTCTCGATCCCGCTGGGCTCGCTGACAAAGAGCAGATCGCTGATCGAATCCGTCAGGATGCGGTTGATCTCCTCGGGCATGCCGCGGTCAAAGCTGCGCAGACCTGCCTCCACGTGGAAGATCCCCACGCCCAGTTTCGCCGCCACCAGGGCACAGGCAATCGTCGAGTTGACGTCCCCGACAACCACGATGGCATCCGGCTTGTACTCGAGCAGGACAGGTTCGAACCGCTCCACGATGCGAGCGGTCTGCTGGGCGTGCGAACCGCTGCCCACTTCCAGGTTCACATCGGGACGGGGGATCTCCAGTTCATCGAAGAACAGCCGACTCATCTTCTCGTCGTAGTGCTGGCCCGTGTGCACCAGCAGCGGCTGAATCGATGGCTCCTGCCGGTAGGCATCCATCAAAGGCGCAATCTTCATGAAATTCGGACGCGCGCCGCAGACATTGATGAGCTTCATGAGACCTCCACGTCACCTGAGCCAGTTTGGCCGGCCGGCGGTTCAATCGAAGAACCGGTAGCGGACAATGGCGCACAGCGCTTTGACGCCGTCCACCCAGGTGATCTTCTTGCCTTCGGCATAGTCGCGGCCCGCGTAGCTGATGCCGACCTCGTAAACCCGGCAGCCCGCCCGGGCCACCTTGGCGGTAATCTCCGGCTCGAACTCGAACCGATCGCTCTGGATCCGGATCCGCCGGAGAACATCGGCCCGGAACACCTTGTAGCACGTTTCCATATCGGTCAGGTTCAGGTTGGTGAATGCGTTGGACAACAAAGTCAGCAGCCGGTTGCCCAGAAAGTGCCAGAAGAAAAGAACCCGGTGGGCTTGACTGCCCACGAACCTTGATCCGTAGACCACGTCCGCTCTTCCCTCCAGAATGGGGGCGAGCAGACGCGGGTAATCCCGAGGGTCATACTCGAGATCGGCATCCTGTACGAGCACAATGTCGCCGGTAGCCTCCTGGAACCCGGTGCGCAGGGCAGCCCCCTTGCCCCGGTTGTGCTCGTGCTGGAGGATGCGGATCACCTGTCCGGGGTGCTCGGCCTGAACCGACCCATAGAGCTGGCGTGTGCCATCGGTGGAGCCGTCGTCGACCAGCACGAGCTCCCGGTCCATGCTGAGCGGGACGGCCACGACACGACGAACGATTTCCTGCAGGGTTGCTGCTTCATTAAACACCGGGATGACTACGGTTAGCTTCACTGAAGCGCCTCCATGCGGGACCCGGGCGGCATGTTAAGCCCAGCCGGGCCGATGCAGCAAGCGCATCCGAACCACGTCCCGTCTCGTCCGTAAAAGTTTGTAAAAGCACGGCGCCGAAGCTCCCAGCGAGCTTGATTCCCGGACGGTAAACCGTTACTTTGCCTGAGATTGTCTCATTTTTTCTGGCACTGGAGCGGTCTGAATTGTACACGTCCGCTCATCCTGCCGATGCTGGCTTGAGGCCGAGGGGAACCGGCGTCCCCGAGGGACTATTCACACGGAGTGTTGACTATGCGGTTATCGGACGATTGCTCGGCAACAGCAGTCTCGTTGGCTCCTGCCTGGAGCGGCAGGTTGATTCTGGCTTCGATGGTCTTCCTGCTGGCGGGATGGGCCCAGGTTCAGGCTGCTGATGCTGTTCCGGCCGCCCCCGCAGACGCCGTCGCCCAAGCTCCGGCAACTCCGCCCACGGGCGATCAGC
>BTUC01000218.1:0-12473 GCA_045863575.1 Phycisphaerae bacterium | reverse complement strand
CCCCAGGTGGCGCTGGGGGAGCCCTCCCGGGCCACCGGCGGAGTTTTTCCGGGCGTGGTTTCGGTCTTCAGTTCGCCCTATCTGCCCGATCAGATCGTCTCTATCGGCGACGGTGGCTTTCTCACTGTCCGCTTCGATGAGCCGCTCACGAATGACCCGGGCCATCCCTACGGCGTGGATCTGATCGTTTTCGGGAACGCCGGATTCATCGAGGACGGATTCGGGAGCCAGCGCTTGACCGACCCCGCCGGCCTGTACGGCCCGGGCGCTGGAAAGGTGGAAGTGAGCGCGGATGGCATCGAATTCTACGAGATCCGCGACGTTCTGACCGATCGGCTCTTTCCTACGCAGGGCTACCTCGACGCAGGTCCGTACGACGCCGATCCCGGCATGCAACTCACTGATTTCCGCAGACCCGTCAACCCGGCGTTGCAGCTTTCGGACCTCAACGGGCTGAGCTATGCGCAGATCCTCGCCTTGTATGATGGCTCAGGCGGCGGTACGCCGATCGATCTTGCCGGCGCGGTGGACGCGCTGGGGCAGCCGGTGGCGCTAACCTCGGTTTCCTACGTGCGCATCTCCCACGCCGGGGGAGATGCCACCGAAGTGGATGCCCTGGTGGCCGTTCCGGAGCCGGCCACGGCCATCCTCCTGGCACTTGCGTCGCTGGCCTGCATGAATCGTCCACGCCGGAGGGTTGGATGATCATGCGGGCTGGACGAGCAAAGCAGCGTCCGGTTGCGGCGCTGGGCATCGCGGCGATGATCATCGCCGCGATGCCGGCGCCGGGTGCCGCCGGTGAGGGCTTCCTCGAAGCGTTCGAGGATAATCCCCTGACATCCGGGAGATTCACCGTCCACGACGGCGATGCCGGACGGTTCAACTACCTGCCCGAAGTGCCGGCCCTGCGCGTCCACTATGACACCGGTCTGCCCACGGCGAGACTGGTCCGGCCGTTGTGCCGCACGCTCACCGAGCGCGATTCTTTTCGCCTGCGGATCAGATTCCGGATCAACAGTGGCGGCTTCTTCGCGCACGCGCAGCGGCATGCCCAGATCGCCTTCGGCCTGATGAATGCCGCCAGCACGGGAACGGACCGGGTCTACGGCACGACGGGCGGCGGCGCCTACGATCTGGTCAGTCTCGACTATTATCCCAACATCACTCTGTTCGGAGGTCCCAGCCTCGGCGCGACGATCCTCAACCGCGATACGGGGGCCGGTTTTGTGGCCGCGCTGAACTTTCCCTTCGGGCCGGAGTCGGAGATGAACGATCCGGGTGAAGGGCCGTTGCCGCTGGATACTGAGCTGCAGGCTGAGCTGTTGTATGACGGGGTGTCCCGGGTATCTACGGTTCGCCTCTGGCAGGGGATAACCACCCTGCCGGTGAATGCCTATGGCGATGGTTTCGCGCCCGGGGGGTTCGATGGCGATGCGGCCACTATCCAGACAGCTCAAGCGGGTGCAGGCTTCTCCGTGGATCGGTTCGCGTTCCTGCTCTGGCGCGACTATTCCGCAGCCGTTTCGACCGTAATTGCCGACGTGGACTTCCTGGCCGTGCAGTTGAGTTGGCAAGCCTCAGCGGATGCCGACCTCGACGGCGACGTGGATGCGGACGACTTCGGCCACTTCCAAGCGTGCAACACCGGTCCGGCGATCCCGCAGCCGGATGAGGATTGCCGCTGGGCCGACTTGGACTGCGACGGCGACGTAGACCAGGAGGACTTCGGGCGGTTGCAGGTTCAGTTCACGGAGGAGCCATGAGACGCGCGTTCACGCTCATCGAGTTGCTGGTGGCCGTGTCCATTGTGGCCCTGTTGGCAGCCATCCTGCTGCCCTCGCTGGCCCGGGCGCGCGGTGAAGGTCGGCGGGCGGTGTGTCTGTCGAACCTGCGTCAGCTCAGCATTGCGGCCTGCGGTTACCTGGACGAGCACCGGGATCACTTCTGGCCTTATTTCACGGATGTGCGGGCACCAGAAAGAGGCAGGCGGTGGTGGTTCGGCTTTGAGCCCAACGGGCCCAGATTTGCCGAGCCCAACCGGCCGCTGGATAAGCGCCAGGCTGTCCTGGCCCGCTACCTGCGTTCCACGGATGACGCCCTGCAATGTCCCGAATTCCCCTATACTGATGGGCTGTACTTTCCTAAATTCGCGGCCCGCAGCGCCTCCTACGGCTACAACCTGCTGTTGGGCCCGTCGAACCCCTGGCTGCCGACGAGCCGCCGGGGAGAGTTCCACCGTCGCAGCGCCACGGTCTTTGTCTTCGCGGACGGCATCCACTTCGATTTCAATCCGGGGCTCAATGAAGGCCATTACATCGAGTACATCAAAGACCCCGCCGCACCCGGTACTGCGGGTGGCTTCGGGCACTTTCGGCACAACGGTCGGGCGCAGGTGCTGTTCATGGACGGCCACGCTGAGGCGCAGGTTTTGCGCGGAGCTGCCTATGGCGGACGAACCGCGGCCGGATCCGCCGGCAATCTGACGGACGCGGCGGGCGGGTTCTCGATTTATGGCGGACGAAACTGACGAAAAATCGTCTCCTTAACTTGATTGACTTGTGAGATTCTGTGCTCATCCTGTTGTAAGAGCCCCACTTCTAATCAATTAGGCTAATTTAAATCACCCATAAAAAATATCTTGCAACTCCCCCAGATTCCCTATTATACTGCGCGTCAGCGGTAGCCAAGGTGCGTCATATCTCAGCCTTGGAGAATGGCATCGAGGGGAGTATTGGCCGGGGGAGCGCAAAGATTGCGCCTGGCCGGCCATATATGGTGGGAGAGAGAGTTGCAAAGCGATCGGATTTGCCGGTCATCGGTGCTCGTTGTGCGCCCGAAGGGAAGCGGGACGCGCGAGCTGATCTGCGGCTTGGAAGCCAGCGGTCTCAGCACGACGCATGTCGATTCCCTTGAGCTGGCGGCGATTGAGGTCGCCACAACGGAGTTTCCTCTCGTCTTATTGGATCTGGCCTCGGCCGCGGCACAGCGTCCGGTGGGCGTATGCGTTGGCCACGGAATAGCGGAGCCAGCCGACCCTCCGCGCAATGAAGGCCTGCGAACACTGCTAGAGATCCGGCGCCGTTCGCCGAATTCGCAGATTGTGCTGCTGGTATCCGGCGAACTGGACTTGGCCACCTGTTGCCAGGCCGTCACCTACGGCACATCCAGCCTGGTGCAGTGGACCGACCACGATCCTGTCGAGCCGATTCTGGAACGCCTGAGCCAGGCATACGGTCGCTACGAGGCAACCGTTCAGGAAGGCCGCGAGCTGCACTCCGGGCGCATTTTCGACGAGGCGGGGCTCGCGGGCCGCAGCGCGGCCATGGCCAGGCTCCTGTTCAACGCCAAGCGGGCGGCCATCATTTCCGACGCCCCCGTGCTCATCTATGGTGAGTCCGGAACGGGCAAGCAGTTGCTGGCGGAGGCTATCCACCGGATGGACCCCAAGCGCCGCCACCGCCCTTTTCTGACCGTCAACTGCGCCGCGATCACGGGAACACTGGCCGAGAGTGCGCTGTTTGGCCATCGCAAGGGCGCTTTCACGGGGGCCACGGAGGACCGGCCGGGCTACTTCCGTTCGGCCGACGGGGGAACCATTCTGCTGGATGAAGTCAGCGAGCTGGAGCGAGCTCTCCAACCCAAGCTGTTGCGCGTGCTCCAGGAGAACAAGGTCCTGCCGGTGGGCGACGACCATGAGAAAAGGGTGGACGTCCGCGTCATTGCCGCGTGCAACCGCCCCCTGCCGGTGCTGGTCGAGCAAGGCGAGTTCCGGCTGGATCTGTATCAGCGGCTCAACGTGATCACTCTGGACGTTCCGCCGCTTCGCGACCGGCCGGAGGACATCCCCCCCCTGATGCAGTTTTTTCTACGCCGCTATGCCGCCTACTATCCATACCCGATCCAGTCGGTGGACGAGAAGGTTTACGAGTTATTCGCCCAGGCCATCGGTTCGGGCAACATCCGCGAGTTGGAGAACGTCGTTCGTCAGATCCTGGCCTTCAAGAAGGCGGGTGACCGGATTGAGCTGAGCGACATACCGCCCGGCCTGCTGGAGAGGCAGGCCTCTCGTCGCACGGAGAACAGAGTCAAACAATCCCTGGCTACCGCCGCAGTTTCCCTGGTGGAAAGCGGGCAGCTCTCGCTCGCAAAGATGCTGGAGACATTCGAAGCCCTGGTACTCCGTGAAGCGCTCAGCCGATACCAGGTGACGCACACGCAGCTTGCGCGGCAACTGGGGTTGAGCCGGCGGACGTTTTACAACAAGCTCCGCAAGCATGATCTTTCGGGGTAGGCGGGCTGTTCCCAGCGGGGTGTGGCACCGGTTTCCAGCCGGTGTACACAGATTGAGAACCTGTGCCACATAGAACCTCATGGGATGGGCTCTTCACCACCGGACCACTTTCCAATCTGTCGCATCGGCTTTGTCCGCAATTATCGTGAACCGGATGCTCTCCGGGCCACTCGCTGTCGATCGGGGTTTCGTTTGCATCGCCTCCGTTGCACGTGGCGAGGTTGGCGGGGCCGCGCGCATGTTGCGCAGCTCCCGCGCTGACGCGTCGGGATGGTAATCCGCGCCTTGCTTCGGCCTTTGCTCGCTTGCGCCTTAAGCCGGTAGATCGTTCAGCGGTTGTAGTAGTCGGGTTCGTTGCCCGGCTGCCACTTGATGTTGCAGCCGACGCTGGGCTGCTGGTTCTGGGGCACGGGGCGGCCGGCCAGGACCGCATCCAGGGCGGCACGCAGGTCGGCGCCGGTGACCGGGCGGCCGGTGTTGGGCCGACTGTCGTCCATCTGGCCGCGGTAGACCAGTTTGTGGCCCGCATCGAACACATAGAAGTCCGGCGTGCAGGCGGCCCGATACGCCTTGGCCACCTGCTGGGTTTCATCGAAAAGGTAAGGAAACGTGTAACCCGCTTGCCGGGCCTCCTCGCGCATGCGCTCCGGACTGTCATCGGGATAGTTTTTCACATCGTTCGAGCTGATGCCCACGACGGCCACGCCCCGGGCCTGGTAATCCCGGGCGAGCTGCGCGAATCCGCTCTGCACGTGCTTGACGTAAGGGCAATGGTTGCAGATGAATGCCACCAGCAGAGCGGGAGCATCCTTGAAGTCGTCGAGCGAGACGATGCGTCGCTCAGTATCCGGCAGGCTGAAATCCGGGGCCGCAGTGCCCAGCGGCAACATGGTTGAAGGCGTGAGGGCCATAAGTATCCTCCACTACAGGGTCCAGAACGGCTCCAAAGCACGAACACACCCATCATATCCGCCTTCGTGCCCGAACGACCATTGTTCACCCGCGCTGCTCCGGCCCGGGGATGCTACGGGGCACCTCTCTGTGCCCTCCTCGTGCAACTGTCTTGGCGCTGGCGGTGGCCGGGAGCATAATACCTGACCGCGAGTAGAAGTCGGCATCACGCGGAGGGGCGACAGAAACGCCAGCGTCCCTGATCTGCCTTGCCTATCACGGTGCCGAATTCGCCCCCGCACGACGCGGAAATGATCAAATTTCCGTACGGTCTGGAGGTCAAGGAAAACGAGGACAGCGGAAATGAGCGCATGGGTGGCGTGCGCCACGGTGGCCGTGACGAGCCTGCCGGTCCTCGCGGTCACTCCGGGCGACGTGATCATCACTGAGATCATGTATAATCCGGCATCGAACGAAGAATCTCCGGTGATCACCGAATGGGTGGAGATCTGCAACACCAGCCCCGGGCCCATTGACCTGACCAACTGGTATGTTGCGGATGAGGATGGGCGCAGCGGCGACTTCGAGGCGTTTTCGCTGCCGGCCGGCGGCATCGCCGTCATCATTCCCCGAGGGTCAGGAACCAAACTGCTCTGCAAGACGGACTTCACGGCCGCATGGGGCATTGCTGGCTCTAAACTCGTGCAGGTTACCGCACAGAACGACCGCTCCGGCAATCGCCCCGCCAACAGCGCGCAAGGACTGGTCGTAGGCAGCAATCTGGCCAATGGGGCCACGAACAACGGCGACCCGTCGGACGATCTCGTGAACACGCCTTTCGGCGCGCCGTCATGCCCGTACGGACAGGCCGCCTGTGACACGAGCAGCGGCCTGGATAACGAGGTCATTCTGCTGGTGGACAGCAGCCATCAGGTCATCGATCAGGTCAACTACGCGGCCGGCTTTGGATGGCCCAGCAGTTCCAACGGCCGCAGCATCTACCTGTTGCTACATTCACTGAACGCAACTGCTAATGATAGTGGTTCGAACTGGTCACTCTCTTCCGCCGGTACCGATCGTGCCCGCGGCAATATGATCACCGCCATATTCGACGGCGAGGATACAGGCTCTCCTGGCGAGATTCAAGGCGTTACTACCGGCAACCAGGCGCCTTTCACGGCCACTCAAAGCACGTTCACCACGGTCGGCGGCTCCGTGGACATCACGCTGACGGCTACGGACGACGGCGTCGGTCCGTTGAGCTTCATCATTGACGCGCTGCCGGATGAGGGCACGCTGACGGATGTGAACAACGGTAACGTGGTGATCGGGGCGGCGCCCTACACGCTGCCGGCCAACTCCGCCGTGGTTCGGTACACCAATAACAGCATTTGCGGCGACGACAGCTTTACGTTCAAGGCCTCTGACGGCGACCTGACCTCCGAGGCGGGGACCGTGAGGATCCTGATTCAATGCGGGCAGGTGATCATCACGGAGATCATGTACAACCCCGCTTCGACGGAGAACAACCCCGCGATCAGCGAATGGATCGAGATCTATAACGCCTCGGGAACGGCCATCAACCTGACGGGCTGGTATTTGCGTGATGTGAGTGCTCGTTCGGGCGACTTCCCGAGCTTCACACTCGCCAGGGGCGAAGTGGCCGTGGTCATCCCGCACGGCAGTGACACGCAGGTGGTCACGCTCACCGACTTCACGGCCGCATGGGGTGTACCAGCCACGAACCTCATCCAGCCGACGGCTGCTAACGACGCAACCAACGGGGCGCTCGTCGGCGGCAACCTGGGCAACAATCCAGCCGGCGGCGAGTTCGTCCAGATCGTGGACAGCACGGGACGGGTGCACGACGTCGCCGACTACGACAACAGTTTCCCCTGGCCGTCGAGTAACGGGATGTCCAGCATTTACATAACCCCGGGAAACTACGATGCGGGCTCGAACGATGAGCCTGCGGCCTGGGCCTTGTCCATTCCGTGCACCGACGGCGCGCAAGACAACGTTCTGACCCGCATATTCAACGGCATGCCGGATTACGGTTCGCCCGGTTGGCTACAGGGCATCTCCTTCGGCAACCGGCCCCCCTCCGGGCAGGTGCGCTCCTACGGTGTGATCAAGAACCATTCGCAGCTCATCAAACTGGCCGTCTGCGACGATGGCGTGGCAGGTCCCACCTACGTCACGATTCTCGCTCTGCCGACGTTCGGCTTGCTGAGGGATCCGAACAATGGCGGCGAGGTGATCGATGCAGGCGACCTGCCCTACCGCCTCGGCGGTGAGGCCGGCACGAGCAGCGCAGTGGTTTACACGCCGATGCAGGACTACGTCAGCACGCCGGTTCTAAGCCCGGACGGGGGAACGAACAACGATGCGTTCGAGTACAGGGTGACCGACGGGGAGGGCCTGACTCAGAACACACCCACCACGGCCATCGTCGTCGTGCAGGAGGGGGCACTGGTGATCACTGAGATCATGTACGACCCCAGCGACCGTCCCACCACCATGGATAGCAATGCGGACAATGACTGGGAATGGCTGGAAGTCACCAACATCAGCGACTCGACCGTGTTCCTGGACAGCCTGGTGGATGTGAACCTGAACGGCGCCCAGCAATGGAACTTGTATGGGACAGCCGTACCTGCCCACTCCACGCGCGTGATGCTCGCATCCGAGAATTTCAGCCGGACGATCCATGAGTTTCTCGCCGAATGGTCCTGCGCCGGCGTCACGAGTGGAGAACTCATCCTGATCGATTTGGCCAATGGGGCGTTGAAGCCCGGCTTCGACAACGGCGGCGACACGCTGTACCTGCTGAGCGACGACGGTTTCGGCGGGTATGTGCTTCAGGACCGCGTACGCTACGACAACGGGGCTGGAGGCTGGCCCCGGTCCAGCAACTCGGCCAGCATCTACCTGAAGGCCGGCACGTTCAACGCGGCCGACAACGAGGACCCAGCCAACTGGAGACTGTCGGTCCCGGGTGTGGCCGAGGCATGTGCGACGCCTGATGCGGTCGAGAACCCCGGCGATCCCCAGTACGCCGACAGCGACGTCGGGTCCCCGGGTGTCTTGGCCACGCCTCCAGTCGGGTGCGATGCGCCACCCGCGATCGTCTCGGCCGTCTCCCGGAAGGTTCATGGCGAACGGGGTGCGTTTGACATCGACATTCTGCCTGGCACGAGCACCGAACCCCGTATTGGCGGGTCGACACAGGTGGTCGTCGTCTTCGACCGCCTGGTCGCGGCGGCCGACGGCTCGCTGAACGTGGGGTCCGAGGTGGTGGTTTCCTCGGGCATCGTTGCCACCGCGGCGATCACCGGCGACACGCTGACCATCAATATGAGCGGCGCGACCAATCTGAGTTGCCTGAGGGTTACCCTCAGCGGCATCGCCTGCGACGATCCGTCGCCGGCCCGGCCGTCTGGAGTGATGGCCCCCGCGAGGCTCCAGGTCCGGCAAATCTATGCGGACGTGAACAACGATGGCCAAGTGGCGTCAGGCGACATTACCCAGGTCAAGGCGGTCAGCGGCCAGGCTGCCAACTCGGCCAATTTCCGGCGCGACGTCAATGCGGACGGCCAGGTGGCCTCGGGTGACATTACCGTCACCAAGTCCCGATCGGGCAATCAGGCCGAGGCGTGCCAGTAAAACGGTGAACCTTGAGAACTGATTCGTGCCGGCCGGGCTATTTCGGAAAGCCAGACTGGCCGGGCCTTTTTTGCGCTTCCATTTAACAGACCATACGGGTAGGATTGTGCTCGGGGATGGCAGCCTTTCCATGCGGGCCGGATGACACGGGAGAAACGACCATGCAGCGGTTCATTGTTGTCCTCTTGGCGCTCGCCTCGGTCCTCGGACTCGCCGGACAGGCGGCGGCCCAGTGCACCTACTCGGCGGTACTCACACAGGAAGAGTTCGCCGACGGCCCGACGGTGCCCGACTTCTTTATCCTGACTTTCGAGAACACACCGCCGCCGGACGGGCCGGGCACGCTGCGGGTCGAGGCTTTCGGCGATTTCGGAAGCTATCAGGAGAGCCTCTCCATCCAGGTGGAGACGGTCTCATTCGGCATCCTCTTCGACGATGACATCATGAACGACCGGTTCCTCCACACTTACGATTCCGGCGGAACGGATTACGTTTCGCACCCGAACGCCACGGCGGTCGTCAGCCAAAGCGAGTTGGAACAGTTTACGGCTGATGGCATGATCAGCGTGCGGGTGAATCCTTCTTCTTCTGTAAACAATACAGAAGATGGCGAATACGTCGAGATCACGCTGGAGTACCCCACCACCGGTTGTGTGGGCGCCTGCTGTGCCGACGATGGTTCGTGCACGCAGCAGACGGAGACGGACTGCGCGGCCAGCGGCGGAACGTTTCAGGGCGCTGGCGTGACCTGCCAGGCGGCCAACTGCCAGCCGGTGGGCACGGTGGGCGCCTGCTGCTCGAACGGCTCATGCAGCGAGGTGACCGCCTCTGAATGCAGCGCATCAGGCGGCAGCTATGTGGGTGATGACACCACCTGCGGCGGAGACATCGATGGCGACTTCGTGCCCACGGCCTGCGATGCCTGCCCGGGCACCGCTCGGGGAGCCCTCGTCGATAGCGACGGCTGTCCGTTGCCCATCTTTGGAGATGGTAACCGGGACGGCGACGTCGACCTGGACGATTTCGGTGCCTTCCAACTGTGCGCCTCCGGCCCCATGATCGCCAAGCCGGCCGGATGCGACGGGTTCGACTATGAACCCGACGGCGACGTGGACCAGGACGACTTCGGCGTGTTCCAGCGCTGCTACTCCGGCACCGGCTGGGCCGCCGATCTGGCCTGCGATGACTGAGCCCTGATACCCGTTCGCTTTCTTGATCACCTCCGCGTCTGTAGCGGCCGGCCTCGGTGCCGGCCGTTATACCTGTGGCCGTTATGCCTTGGGGTCTGAACGGCCGGCACGGAGGCCGGCCGATACAACATGCGGAAGTCATCGAGCGGAAGAGTTTTTACTTCTCATCGGCTGCCATGTCGGGTCGCGGCGGCGGCGCGATGCCCTTGGGGTTGTAGCGGACGACCACGAAGGTGAGCGGCTCATCGCCGGTGTTGCGCAGCCCGTGAAAGACCCATGGCGCTACGTAGAGGATGTCGCCCTTGCGGGCCGGGAACTCCCGGCCGTCCAGATGCCATTGGCCGGCTCCCTCGGTCAAGATCAGGTACTCCTCCTCGGCATGCCGATGAGCCGCGTGCACGGCCTGGCCGGGCTCGACTACCGCCACGGCCGTGAGCACATCGCGTGTCGCAAAGCTCTCGCCCCGGAAGTACGTGCGCATTTCTCCCCACTTTCCCCTGTGGGGCACGGCATCTTCCCAGCGAACAACTGCCGATGGCCCGGGCGCAGCCGGCCGGGTGGCAACCGGCTTCTTCTCCGCCGCATCACCGGCACCCACGCGGAGGCCCAGTCCGGCCAGAAAACCGAGTCCGCTGAACAGCAGCCATGAACCTGAGATACGCCCCAACCGCCGCCGCCAGAAGTGCATGAGTCTGCTCCTTGAACACGAAAGGCCAGAATGGGCGGGAGCCATCTCCCCGACCCGTTCGGGGTCGTTAGCTCGATTTGAAGTGGATATTGACGCGCCTGGGGCGCTGCCACTTCTGCGTCGCGCCACACGCGGCCGAGTCCGCCGGCCCGGGGGTGACAGAATCTCAGGCTCTCGGCTCCTGTTGCCCCGGCGCGAACAGATGTTATGATTGCCGCCCTGAGTCGTCTACTCGGTCGAGTAGCAGGAGGAACGACGTCCGCAAGCGGACCCCCACGACGCGCCGCGCGATCCATCACGCTCTGCGCCGTACGTTTTATAGGAGATTCTGAAGATGGCAGAACGAACCAACCGTCGCAGTTTCCTCAAGAGCAGCGCCATGGCGGGCGCAGGCTTCTGGGTGGCGTCGCGGCACGCTGCCGCCCAAAGCCGCTCGCCCAACGAGAAAATCAGAGTAGCCGCCATCGGCACGGGCGGCAAAGGCGGCGGCGATACCGACGATGCCGGGCGGCTGGGCGAAGTCGTGGCCGTCTGCGACGTGCGCGAGAGCGCGCTGCGCGACAAGGCCAACAAGTACTCGAAGGCCAAGGCATTCAAGGACTTCCGCGAGATGTTCGACCGCATGGAGAAGGACATCGACGCGGTCACGGTCAGCACGCCCGACCATACCCACGCGGTGGCCGCGATGTGGGCGATGATGCGCGGCAAGCACGTGTTCGTGCAGAAGCCGCTGTGCCATGACGCCTATGAGGCCCGCATGCTCACGCAGGCCGCCAAGCACTACAAGGTCTGTACCCAGATGGGCAACCAGGGCACGGCCGAGGACGGGCTGCGCAAGGCCGTCGAAGTCGTCTGGTCCGGCATGATCGGTGCGGTGAAGGAAGTCCACGTCTGGACAAACCGTCCGGTCTGGCCGCAGGGCGCCAGCGCCGTTCTGAACCTTCCGGCCGTGCAGGCGGCGATCACCGGCAAGGGTGATCCCAAGACCGATCCCAAAGACGTGGACTGGGATCTGTGGCTGGGCACCGCCCCCGAACGACCCTTCCAGCCCAATTATCAGCCGTTCAACTGGCGCGGCTGGTGGGACTGGGGCACAGGTGCCCTGGGTGATATGGCCTGCCACACCGCCAACATGGCGTTCATGGCCTGCCAGCTGGGCTCACCGATCAGCCTCGAGGCGGAAGTGTCCGAGTTCAACCCGCAGTCGTTCCCCATGTGGAGCGTCGTGCGTTACGAGTTCCCCGAGCGCAGGGGCCGCAATGGCACGCTTCCGCCGCTGAAGTGGACTTGGTACGACGGCGGCAATGATAAGCCCGCATGGGTCGGGCGGAAGTTGAAGGAACTCGCCCACGGCCGTGACATCCCCGGCAGCGGCTCACTCATCATCGGCGAGAAGGCCACGCTGTTCTCGCCGAACGATTACGGTTCGGACTGGGCCCTCCTGCCGGAGGGTACCCCGCGCGATCAGGTCAAGGTGGACCAGATTCTCCCGCGGGCCCACGGCCGGCACATGGAGGAATGGTTCCAGGCCATGCGCGAGAACAAGCCGTCGATTGCTGTGTCCAACTTCGCTTATGCCGGCCCGCTGACCGAGACGGTGGTGCTGGGCTGCATTGCCCAGCGGTTCGCCAACCGTCGGCTGGAGTGGGACGGGCCCAGCATGACATTCAAGAATTTCAAGGAAGCCAACCAGTTCGTAAAGCGCGAGTACCGCGAGGGCTGGGAGTTGCCTGAACTCCCGTGGGAC
>BTUC01000217.1:0-12487 GCA_045863575.1 Phycisphaerae bacterium | reverse complement strand
AGAACGTGGCTGATCGTGTAGCCAGAGTCTGGCAACTGACCAAAGGACAACTGACCCAACAACTGACCACTGACGACTGACCACTGACGACTGACCACTGACTCCTCAGACGAACACCCTCTTGTTATAGATGAACCATTCGATGAAGAGGATGCCGCCGAGTGCCATGAGCAGATAGGGCCACAGCGGCTTATTGATGCGATCGCTGGCGGTTCCGGCCACGACCTCGCCGGACGCGATCAGGAAACTCTCGTTGGGGGCGATCCAGCTCTCCGTCTCGTCGAGCAGGTTGACGGCCCGGCTGTCTTCGTTGGGTAGAGCGGGCATGATCGTGTAGATGCCGACCCGGTCCGTTTTTCCATAGGTGACCACGCCCGGGGCGCGGACGTGGGCGGTCTCGGTCTTGCCATCCGGTCGGTTGATGGTCACCGCTTCGAGACCGGGTCTGGCGGAGACCGTAAACGGCTTGCCCGGCTGGATAGACTGCACCTGGCCGCTGGTCGAGCTGCCCGCCAGGTAACGCACGGCATTGTACATGAAGACGACGAAACCTTCTTGGAAGATCCAGTTGGTGTTCAGGTACTGGCGCGACTCATCAAAGACGCCGAAGGCGCTGATAAGGTACTGGCTGCGATCGCGTTCCAGCAGGGCCAGGACAGGCCCGTTGGTGCCTTCGATCAACGTATCGGCTTCGGGGGGGAGCTCCAGGTCCAGCCAGGAGAACACGGTCATGGCCTGGACGGCCACGTGCCGGAGCACCGGGTGCGTATCGTCCCAATCAAGGAAGACCTCGCCCTTGACGGTCTGTCCGGCCACCACGTCGTCCAGGATGGGCGTGGCCGCGAAGAACAGGTAGTTTCCGCGCGGCAGACGGTCGGTCGAATGGCCGTCGAGGACGACCACGTCGTATTTGCAGCGTCCCTGGGAGATCAGTTCCTCGTCCGGCTTCTGCTGGTACTCCTCGGGTGACCAGACGTCGTAGCTGCTGAGCGGCAGGGCGGGCAGCAGCTGATCGCGGAGGAAGCGGTTGCCCGGCGTCACCAGCAGCAGGGTAACCGGGCGCGGCGGGGCGGCCACGGCATACGCCCGATCATCGACGGTCAGGGCATCCCCGCCCGCGAGGCGCACCTCGATTCGCGCCGACGTGTCCAGCACCAGCTCGAACGGCACGACGGCATCGCTGCCCTCAGGGATGGCCGCGTTCAGATTCTGCCGCGCCAGCGTGTCCGAGTCGCCGAGCGGCATCAGGTCAGCCACCTGCCGCACATCCTTGAGCTGTCCGTCCACATAGAGCGACAAGTCCCGCGTGACGGCCGTGGAACCGAAGTTGCGGATTCGGGCCAGCACGCTGAGCCGCTCGGGCTGCTCGTAGTTGCGGCGCACGTCCAGGTTGACGATGCCGACGTTTTCCGCCGCCTTGCCCACGCGGGTGATGTCCAGCTTGCCGCGTTTCACCACCACATCGGCCGAGTCCGCCAGCCGGCCGTCGGTGAACAGTCGGTAGACCGACTCGGTCACCTCGAAAGCCTGGCCCACTTCGCCGACCGGCGTGGAGTGGGCCTCCGCCAGGGCCATCGCCTCGGCCAGCCGGCCCGGTGCATGCGTCTGCTCCACCGACTCGATGGCCCGCCGCAGCATGTCCTTGTCGTCGGTGAGCGGAGTCAGCACGCGGGCGCGGTCGGCGAACGCGATCACGCTGGCCCGCTGGGCGGTGCTCATTTCCTCGACTACGTCCAGGGCGGCTTTCCTGGCAAGTTCCAGCCGCGTCTGGCCTTCCTCATCGGTGGCCATCGATGCGGACTGATCGATCATGATGACGACGGCTTTGTCGATGTCGCTGCTGCCGGCCAGCATGGGCTCGCTGAGTGCGAGAATACCCGCCAGCAGGATGAGCAGTTGCAGGATCAGCAGCAGGTTGTTGCGCAACCTCTGGAAGGGCGAGTTGACCTGCAAATCCTGTACTGCGCGCTTCCAGAGCAGCGTTGAAGCGATGGGCAGCTCGCGCCGCTTGAGCTTGAGGAAGTACAACAGCACCAGCGGCGGGATGGTCAGCGCCGCGGCGGCGGCCGGAACGAACCAGGGTGCCAGGAAGTTCATCGCAGCAGCCCCCTTCGGCGGAGGTAGTTCAGCACAAGCTGGTCGAACGGCACGGCCGTGCTGGTGAACATGTAGGTGATGCCGCGCCGCGTGCAGAAGTCGCGAAGGCCTCCGCAGTAGGCGTTCAGGTTCTGCTTGTAGCGGTTGAGCAAGGCCCGGCTGACGGTCACCTCAGCCAGGTCGTCGTCTTCGACATCGCGCAGACGCAGATCGCCGGCCAGGTCGGGCTCGATCTCGGCCGGCGAAAGCATCTGGATGACGTAAAGATCGTACCGCCGGCCGACGAGATAGCGGAGGGCAGTCTCGTACCCGCCCTTATCCATGAAATCAGAGAGCACGACCACGATACCCCGCTGCGGGTGGCGGATGGCGAAGTGCCGGCAGGCGGCGGCCATGTGTCCGGCGCCTTCGACGGGCAGATCACTGAGGAATCCGAGAACCTGGTGGATGAGTCGCCGCCCGCGGATGCCGGCCATCTCCGGCCCATAGCGGTCCGAAAACGCGGACACGGTGACGCGGTTGTAGTTGACCAGGCCGATGTAGGCGATGGCCGCGGCCACGCGCTTGGCATAGAGCGCCTTGGCCGGTTCGCCGAAATCCATGGACTTGCTGGCATCCACCAGCAGGTTGACGTGCAGGTCCTCCTCCTCGAAGAACAGCTTGATGAACAGCCGCTCCAGACGCCCGTAGATGTTCCAGTCCAGGAAGCGCAGGTCATCGCCGACGGAATAGTTGCGGTAATCCGCGAATTCGACCGACTGCCCCTTGCGCTTTGACCGCCGCTCGCCCTTCATCTTTCCCGCAAAGATCTTGCGCGAGACGATATCGAGCTGCTCGAGGCGAGCCATGAACTCGGGGTCGAGAAGATCAGATCGACGGGCGGTTACGGGCATACGTT
Organism: Phycisphaerae bacterium; assembly: GCA_045863575.1. Taxonomy (GTDB): domain Bacteria; phylum Planctomycetota; class Phycisphaerae; order UBA1845; family PWPN01; genus JAAXZI01. The sequence continues at coordinate 9,492 of BTUC01000217.1, read as the reverse complement.
CACTCCTGTAGCGGCCGGCCTCCGTGCCGGCCGTTGGACGGTGCGGCTTTCGGATGTAGCGGCCGGCCTCCGTGCCGGCCGTTCAGGGTGCAAACGCTTCATATCTTCACGAACACACGCGTCCATGGCCACTTCTGCCAATCTTCAACCAATCCACGGCGGACGGGATTGTTCGCGATGTAAAAAAACGTTCTCCGCCGTCTCATTCTCACGGCAGACATGATCGTATCCTGACCTCTGCCACAGCGGTGGTGTCCCACCCAATTTCATGAATCGATTGGTTGTGTAGCTCTTGAAATCATGCAACCAATGGTCGATTGCCTGCCCACTCGCGCCTGGCGAGACGAGTACGTGCAAGTGATCAGGCATCAGGCAATAACCAGACAGAACGTAAGCCATTTTGCGGGAGCAAAACTCAATGCTGTTGCAGATGGCCTGCGCCAATCCGGGCTCAACCAGTAACGGGCCCGGCGCCCACAGCGTCAGGTGCACGGGAACATCGGAGGAGTAATCGAAGTCTGGCAGGCGAACAGCGCGGCTCTGGCCATAGGTGCGATAGTCCGAGGGGATGCGCTTCGGCGTGCCCATAATCGGCGTCCAATGTCAGGAACCGGCGATGCGTCGCTCATCCCAACGGCCGGCACGGAGGCCGGCCGCTACGCTGTCATCCCAACGGCCGGCACGGAGGCCGGCCGCTACGCCGCCGCCTGCGACAGTGTCGGCGTGAGCTTGACGATGTCTGCCACCACGGCGTCCGTACTGATGTTCTCCGCCTCGCCTTCGAAGTTGAGCAGCACGCGGTGCCGCAGGGCCGGAGCCGCGGCCTTCTTGACGTCTTCAAAGCTCACGTTGAACCGGCCGTCGAGCAGGGCCTGGACCTTCGAGGCCAGCGCGATCGCCTGGGCCCCGCGCGGACTGGAGCCCCAGCGGACGTACTGGTTGGTCATGGCCGTGGCCGTCTCGCTCTGCGGGTGTGTGGCGGTCACCAGCCGGACGATATAGTCCTGCACGTGGGGTGCAACCATCACACGCCGCACCAGCCGTTGAGCACCGACGATTTCTTCCCTGGTCATGACCGGCTTGATCTCCGGCGAGTGGCCGGTTGTCGTGCGGTCGAGGATGGTCTTCAGTTCGTCGCGCGACGAGTACAGCACGATGAGCTTGTAGAAGAATCGGTCGAGTTGGGCCTCAGGCAGCGGGTACGTACCCTCCTGCTCGATGGGGTTCTGCGTGGCCATGACGAAGAACGGTTCCTCGAGCTGATAGCGCGTGCCGCCGACCGTGACCGTGTGCTCCTGCATCGCTTCCAGCAGGGCCGACTGGGTCTTGGGCGTGGCCCGGTTGATTTCGTCGGCCAGCACCATCTGCGCGAACAGCGGGCCGCGCTGAAACCGGAACTCGCGCGTGCCGACCGTCGGATCCTCCACGATGATGTTCGTACCGATGATGTCCGCAGGCATCAGGTCGGGCGTGAACTGAATGCGATTGAAGTTCAGACTCAGCGCCTGCGACAGCGTGCGGATCAGGTAGGTCTTGCCCAAGCCCGGCACGCCCTCCAGCAGGGCATGCCCGCCGGTGAACAGGCAGGTGAGCACGCCCTCCACGATCTCGGTCTGGCCGACAATGGCCTTGCCGATCTCGTCGCGAAGCCGCTGGAACTTGTGGCGGAATTCCAGTGTCGCCTTCTCCACCGTCGGATCAATCGTCTCGCCCATCGCTATTCTCCCAGCAGCCGTGGCTGCCTTTTGTGGGACCAGCACTGCTCACAGAGCAGTGGCACACGTTCATCGCCTCATTCGCCGGGGCCTTGATCCTTCTTCATTTCGTCCTGCGCGCGCTGCTTGGCCTTCCTCAATCGGGAGGTCAGATCGCCGGGTGAGGTCTTCTGGTCCGGCCGGGCACGGCGGGCCGCCTCTTCGGCCGGGTCCACCGCCACGGCGCCCCCGACCGATTCGGTCAGATCGCGCGCCGGCTTGGCGGCCTCCTTCTCGCCGACATCGAACCGTCGCTTTGGATCGGCTGCCGGCTCGAGTGGGATAGGGGCCGTCTCCTGCCGCCGCTCGGCGCGGGGCGCCGGCTGTTGGCCCGGTCTGACAATGCCATCGCGGACGCGTTCGCGGACGTCCTTGAGCTGCTCCAGCGACTGCGAGCTGCGCTGCCCGGCCCGGGCCAGGGCGGTCACGCCGGAGGTGAAGAACTGGATGGCGGGCACGATGTACCGCCATCGGATGGCCCAGCCCACTGCCTCCGCCAGCACCAGTGCCAGCACGTACATCCACGGCGATGCGTGCGCGCTGTACAGGGTCGCACACAGCGTTGCGAACACCGCAACCTCCACGTAGATGGACAGGGCCACCGTGGAGGCCAGCCGCCGCGCGGCCACGTCCAGCAGGAACAGCGGCAGCAGCAGCCACTGGACCACCCAGCGCCACACCGGTTGCCGCGAGACCGAGGGCGGCAGGTCGCGGCTGAACACGTCATCCAACTTGGGGTCCATGGCCAGCAGCCGTCCGCCGCTCTTCTGCACCACGTTGGTCAGGAGCGTCTCGTTAGCCCCCATCTCGCGGTACTCGGCCGAGTAGGGGGTGCTCAGGCCGGTGGTGATCAGCCCCTGGCCGCCCTCGGGGCCGCTGTAGCGCATGCTGACCAGGTAATTGCCGTTGTCGTTAGCGTCGAAGGTGGCCTCATACTGGCCGGGACCGACCTGGACGACCATCAGCTCCTTGGGATCGCCGCGCGGCGGAACCAGCTTGCCCCTGAACTGGAGGAAATTCAGGTAAGAGGCGTCCTTATTGACCGCCTCGATGTAGATCTTGCCCTGCCCGCCGTCCAGGCGCGGCCGGATGTCGAAGTCGCCCGAGCCGGGTTGGCGCATGGCCCAGCGCACGAGCTGAGCCCAGAACTTGCCGAACCGGTCCCACCCCGCCCAGTCGCCGCCCCATTTGGGCCAGAATCCGCTGGTGAACACGGCCATCTTGCCCATCTCGTAGTTCCAGTGGGCCAGCACGGGGTCGTTGCCCTCCGTGGTGCCGCGTACGATGGGCATGAGCGCATCCGCTTTCGGCGTGGTCAGAACCATCCCGCCCAGCGGGGGCAGTTGGGCCCCGGCCAGCCCGAGGACCGTCTGCTCGAACGGGATGGCCAACTGGGGCCGGAAGTCCTGCTCATCGATGAGCGAACGCCGTACCGTCTTGGCCTCCTTCACGAAAATCTGGGGCAACTGATTCGGGTTCCGGCAGGGATGAAAGTTGCAGCCCTTGGGCTTGCCGCCCAGCTTCAAGGTGATGTCGATGAGCGTCTTCTCGGCCACATGGGCGCCGCCGTAACCGATGCCCACCGTCGAGCAGGTGATCTTGTTGTCGATCATCTGCTGAATCGTCACCGAGCTTGGCGGCGAGGGGTCACCGTCGCTGATGATGATGATGTGTCGCTGCGACGCATCCGGCAGCTTCATCATGTCGCGAACGGCGAGCTGCATGGCGGTGTCGAAGTCCGGCATGTCGCCGTTCTGCATGTTGGTCAATGTCCGGATGATGGCGTTCTTGTCGACGGCCGGAGCCAGCGGCACATCCCAATTCACGCCGCCCGGGTTGTAGGAATAACTGATGATGCCCAGGTAGTCCTTCGAGCTGATTGTGTTGACTGTGGCGATGGCCACCTGCTGGCCCCAATAGTTGCCCTGGCCGATCTCGCAACTGTGCATGATGATGGTCAAGGCGCCGCGGGGCATGATCTTCTTGTGCTTGACTTCGAACGAGACGGGGCTGATTTCCTCAATGGGCTTGCCGATCCAGCCGCCCGCGCCGAAACCGTTGTCGCCGCCGGTCATGATCAGTCCGCCGCCGAAATCGCGCACGTAGCTGGCCAGGGCCTCGTGCTGATCATTATTGAACTCGTCGGCGGCGATGTTGGAGAGCATCACCACGCTGTACTGCTGGAGGCTCAGCAGGTCCACCGCCTCGCGATACTGGTCGACACTGCGGATTTCGACGTCGACTTTCTCGCGGCGCAGGGCGTCGAAGAGAGCGATATCGTCGTCACGGTTCGCCGCGGTCAGCAGCAGTACCCGCCCCTGCTCTTCGACAAAGGTGAAGCCGGTGGCCCGGTTGTTTTCCGCCAGCGTGTCCGCGGACTCGGGGATGGGGGTGATACGGGCGTCGAACCGGTGCACGCCGCCGTGGTGCAGCTCGACGTCTACCGTGAACGGGTCCGGCCGCATGCCGCCGGTCAGCGTAAGCGTCCGCTGCTCATCGGCGAGCGGAACCTCCTGGTCATTGTGATAGAGCGTCAGCCAGGCCTTCGCGGGGCGCTGACTCTTGACCAGCAGCCGGACGGGCACCCTCGTATCCCGGCTGGAGTGCGGCGGTATGACGATGCGATCAAAGAGCATCTCCTCATCGCGGTGGTAGGCCAGTGGCACGACGTCCACGGCCACCTTGTTGGCGGTAGCGGTTTCAATCTCCGTGGCCAGGTCGCCGGCGTTCTGGTTTCCGTCGGTGACCAGCACGATGCGGCGGGCGAAGCCTTCGGGGAATGCCGCCATGGCCATGCGCACACCGGCGGCGATGTTCGTCCGGTCGGGCTGCTCGGCCATGCTGAATTCGAGCACGTCCGCTCCGCCGCGGCTGGGCATGAGGTCCACGGCCGCGTCGCCGTCAAAGCCGATGACGCCCACCCGGTCGTCGCGATGGGCCTTCACCGCGACTTTGCGGATGTACTCCTGACTATCCGTGCGGAGCTTTTCGGGGATGCTGCGGGACCGGTCCGCGACGAAGATGACAGCCACGTTGTCGTTGCGCTTGACGTATTCCACCCGAGCCAGCGCGGCCGCCAGCAGGGCGATGACCAGGCTGCGCAGCACCACCGTCAGGATCCGCTTGCGTTTCTCCAGCCCGGCCAGTGAGCGCGTGGAGATGACCACGATGACCGGAATGGTCAGCAGTAGCCAAAGCCATTCCGGGCGGTCGAAAGATAGTGGCAAGCTCATCGCGAGCGGCATAGGGCGCTCACATCCTGAACATCTGAACGCGGTGATTGCGGTAATCGACGACGTACACCCGGCCTTCTTTGCCGATGGCCACACCCCAGGGTTCGACGAGTCGGCCCGGCGCGGTACCGATACCTCCCCAGACCTCGAGACTCTTGCCCGTCCGGTCGAATCGCTGAAGGCGATTGTTCCCGAACTCGCTGACCAGCAACGTGCCGTCCGGGCACAGCGCCAGGCCGTAAGGATATTTTAGCTGACCGGGCGCCTCGCCGATACTGCCGAACGCGGACAACAGCTTGCCGTCACTGGTGAAATGGCAGATGCGGTGGTGGCAGGAGTCGGTCACCCAGAGTGTGTTGTCCTGGTCCAGCACCAGGCACTGCGGCCGAAGCAGCGCGGACTCGCCGGCTTCCTGCCCCCCAAAAGAGCCCTGGTATTCCCAATGGGCATTGAACCGGCTGATCCGATCGTTGCCGCCGTATTCGCTCACGTAGCGCTGCCCGTCCGGCGCCAGCACGACGTCGGTGGGCAACTGGAACTGACCGGGTCCGTCGCCTTGAGTGCCGAACCGCTGAAGCTCCTGCCCATCGCGGTCGAAAACCATCACCCGCTGGTAGTGGGTGTCAGCCACCCAGACGCGGTTCTGCTCATCCACCATCAGCCCGGTGGGTTTGCCGTTCTGCCAGTCGGGCATCTGCCAGGACACTTCGAACTCCCCATCGGGCGTGAATCGCTGGATCCTGGCGGTCTTATCGATGACGAAGACAGCCCCGTCGAGCCCCACGGCAATCGCCCGCGGAAACACGAACTGCCCCGGCCCCAGGCCCTGGTCGCCGATGATCTTCTCCGGCTTACGCCCGGCAATACCCTGCTTGTAGCACCCTGGCCCGGCCAGGATGATCAGGATCAGGAAACCCGAGGCGAAAGCGCGCGCAAACGCTCTGGACAGGGCACTGGCAGTCAACGCACTGCACAGGCCGCTTCCGGCGATCGGTTCGCGTGCTTTGAGTCGCTGCATCATCTTCGCGTGTTCACACCCGTCATGTGCTTCTCTTCCTCCACTTTGCCACCTGCTCACTTGCTCACACCCCCACCTGCGGAAGCTCTCTCGCCGCCCCGAACCAGCAGCCACCCGCAGACCTGCGTGAGCAGTATACCCGCAACCATGACAGTGAGGCTCGTGGTGATCACCACGTTGTCCCGGCCGTAGTGCATGTGGTTCAGGATAGTCTTGGCGATGCCGCTCGGCACGGTAACGGGAGCCACCATGGGAGCCGCCACCACCTCGAAAAGCGCCAATGCGGATACCAGCAGACCGGCTGCCAGAAGCGACGGCCAGAGCATCGGTGCGAGAATGTATGCCACCAGGGCGAACGCATCGGCTCCTTCGACACGGGCCGAATCCGCCAGCAGGTTGCTGCGTCTGCCCACCGCCAGCCAGACGACCAGCACGGCAATGGCTGCGTATCGGGCCCCCATGGCCAGCACCCAGATCACCGGCGTATCCGCGTACAGATCGAATCCACCGGGCAAGATGCTGAACATTGCCCGGTTGTAGACCACGACAAAACCGATGCCCAAGGCAGCAGCCGGGATCATCGCCGCGATGAGTGTCAAAGCCGCTCCGCCTCTCAGACTGGCCTGCTTCCACCCACGCTGCGCGGCAGGAATCAGCAGAGCGGTTGATACGGCCACGAACACGGCGATCGCTCCCGCGCCGGTCGCCACCCCCAGCGAACTGATCCACTCCCGCGCCAGCAACTGAAAGCCCTGGCCCCAGAGCACCGGCGGCCGGAGCTCGTGAATCATCGCGGATACAGGCAGGCCCAGCGTCGCCAGCCAGACGACTCCCGAAACCACCCACCAGCCATGGCCGAACCCACCGGCCGTTTTCGCCACCCGATATTCCGCCCCTCCCGGGAGCTGAACGGCATGGATGCTCGGCTGAAGGGCCCGCGAGCTCTGAATCATGGGGCCGGCACGTTCTCTGCCGGCAGCCAGAGCTTCTTCGTCGAGCGCCTGCCAGAGGCGCACGTCCCGAAGACTCCAGGCCACCAGCAGCGCCAGCACACCTACCAGTGCGCTGACCTGGGCAGCCATAGACACAACCTGCCCCGGCGGAGCCCCCACGTCCACGAGCACCTGAAGCTCCGTCGAATAAACGCGCGCCAGCGAGAGGTGTGGAATGGGGAACTCGACGAGGGTGATGGCGAAGATCAGGCTGGCCGCTGCCACCAGGTATGGTCGCAGGCTGGGCACCACCGCTCGGAAGAACGCCCGCCACGGAGAGGCGTCCAGCAGGGCCATCGCGAAGACCGCCTGGCCCGTGGAGCGCAGACCGGCCGCCAGAATCAGGGCTGCGACCGGCCACAACCAGCCGGCAGAGATCAGGCCAGCCTTGACGGCTTCCCGCAGCCAACCGACGTCCGGCATTACGCGTCCACCCAACGCTTGCGGCGCCAGCAACAACTGCCAGGCGTAGGCATATACCTGCGGCGGTACCAGCAGGGGGGCCAGCACGAGTCCAATCAGAATCGCTGAAGTGCGACCCTGCGCGGAACCCAAGACGGCCGCCGGGAAAAGCCCCAACGTCAAGGCGCCGACCGTTGCCACCCCCGACAAGGTCAAACTGCGGATAAGCAATGACACAGGATCCGGAACGCCGACCAGGGCAGTTGAGACCTGGCTGCGGTCCAGCGCCGCGGCCACCACGCCTCCCAGGGGCAGGACAAAGCCGACGGCCAGCAGCACCCAGCCTGCCGCACAGACCGCCATGACCGCCCATCGTGCCATTCAGGAACCCCATCTCCATCATTCGCAGCCCGCGGGCCACCCCTTACAGGATACGTGGAATGCACATGATAAGCCCGATCGGGTATCATGGCACGCGTCATGTTCATGGCCGCATTTCTATACGCAATGGTTGTTCTCATCCTTATCCTGGCGGCCGTGATGACGTTCCGGATGCTGACCCGCCGCTGGAGGCGTCGCGAGAGACATCGCGAAGAGGGCCAGATCTGCCGCGGCTGCGGATACAATCTCGAGGGGCTCCAATTCCCCCGCTGCCCGGAGTGCGGCGCCCTGTGGGGCTTCACCGTGCCTGCGGAGCAACTCGGGCTCAGTGAGCAGGAACTGCGTGAGCTGTACGCCCAGCGTCAGGCCTCGGCCCAACCCGCGCCGACGCCGGAAGATCACGACCAAACCTGAGTGGGCCTTCATGTTCGCCAGTTCCGTAGCGGCCGGCACAGAGGCTGCGCGCTGCAAGACCGGGAAGTCTTTCAACTGAAGGTAGCACCAGCCGCTACCTGATCAGGTGCCGGCTGGCCAGTTCGATAGCCCGATCCATGGCGTCGGTGATCGCGTCGAAACTCAGCTTTGTCTCGGGCGGCATTTCCATGTCGAGCTCCTGCCGCAGAGACTCGCGAACGGGAATGTTCCGTGACGTGCTTCGGGCCAGCATCCGCTCGGTGGTGGCGGAGGTCAGGAAGTCGACCAGTTTCTTGGCGATCTCCGGATGGGGAGCGCCGTTCACCAGTGCGACCGAGTTGGGGATGAGCAGGGTCCCGCCATCGCCCATATCCGGATAAGTCAACTCCAGGGGCTGACCACGCTCCTGCATCACGTAGACGTCGTCGCCGTCGGTCGCGCACATGAGCAGCGCGCCTTTGCCCACCTCTCGGGCGGCGGTCGCATTGCCATCCATGAGTCGCCCATCGGTTATTTCGCTGAGGCGCCGCAGAAACTCGACGTACGCCGGTTCACCCCAGCCGGCCAGGAACGCGGCGAAGTGTCCGCGCGTGGTGCCGAACCGCGGGTCGGCCACGCCGAGTTTGCCCTTCCACCGTTCATCCGTGATGGCTCGCCAGTCCGTGGGCAAATCCTCCGGCTTGACCTCCTTCGTGTTGTAGGCGAGCACGCGGGCCCGCACACCGAATGCCGTCCATCGCCCCTCGCCATCCTTGTAGCGCTCGGGGATTCCCTCGGCGGGTGGACGGTATTCGGCCAGCAGCCCGTTGCGGGCAAGCTGGACGGTGTTGAACAACTCGCTCGACCAGAACACATCCGCCTGGGGGCGCGATCGCTCCGCTTCGATGAGGCGTACCAGGCCGGTGGTCTTGCCGGCTTCCGTGTCGGTCTTCATGTTGACCGCGATACCGGTCTGTTTCTGGAACTCGGCGATCACTTCGCGGGCGAACGGCTCGTCGACACTGGTGTAGAGCGTGACCGCATCCTTGCGCTCGCAACCCGCCAAGAATGCTCCCACACAGGCGACGACTGTGAAACACGCGAGCCCCTGCCGCCACCCCTGTAGCGTCCGGCCTCTGTGCCGGACGTTCAGCGGACGTCTCTCAACAAAACGGCCGGCACGGAGGCCGGCCGCTACATGACGCCAATCGATCTTCATGGTGCACGTCGCCACAAACTGAGCACTGAAAACTGGGAACTGAAAACTAGGCCCTGTCTCAAAACTCCGGTTTTTGCCGATAAGGCTCCATGACGACATG
>BTUC01000216.1:0-12488 GCA_045863575.1 Phycisphaerae bacterium | reverse complement strand
GCTCGCCTCGCCCCGCCCCCGCCCCGCCGCCCGCCCGCTCCGCAACACGGTAGTCATCAAGTGAAAGGGGCACTAACGCACGCCCAGGCGCACGAACTTGCGTTTGCCACGCTGGAGAACGTCGCCGTCCTTGACCGGGAGCATGCCCAGCGGATCCTCGACGACCTGGCCGTTGAGCCGGATCCCCTTCTCTTCCACCAGCCGGCGGGCTTCACTGTTGGTCCCGGCGAACCCGGCCTCAACGATGAGCTTGAGTGTGGGGGCTTCGCTGCCCTGAACGATTCTTCCCACGTCAACGGTGGGCGTATCCGCAGGGACGATCAGCTCCCCGGTCGCCGCCTTCTTCTGATGGATCTGCTCCCACTCCGTTCGGGCGTGGCCGGCCGCATCTCCACCGTGGAACTGGGCGGTGATCTCGGCTGCAAGTCGCTTCTTGGCTTCCATCGGGTGAGTGCGCTGGGGATCAGTGATGGCGCCGATCTCGGCCGCAGGAACGGAGGTCAGGACGGTCAGGTAGTTGGCCATGACCTCATCAGGCACGCTCATGAGCTTGCCGAACATGTCGTGCGGGCTCTCGGTCACGCCCACGTAGTTGCCCAGCGACTTGCTCATCTTCTGCTGGCCGTCGAGCCCTACCAGGATGGGCATGATCATGACCACCTGCGGCTCCTGCCCCGCCGATTTCTGCAGGTCCCGGCCGACCAGGTTATTGAACGTCTGGTCGGTGCCGCCCAGTTCCAGGTCCGACTCGATGGCCACGCTGTCGTAGCCCTGCATGAGCGGGTAGAGCAGCTCGTGCACGCCGATGGGGACCTCCTTTTCGAACCGGTTGCGGAAGTCCTCGCGCTTGAGCATCTGGCCGACCGTCATCTGACCGGCCAGCCGGATGACGTCCGCGAACGAGAGGGCCCCCAGCCACTCGCTGTTGTAGCGGATCTCCAGTTTCTTGCGCCCGGTATCGAGCACCTGGCCGGCCTGATCGAAGTAAGTCTTGGCGTTTTCCTTGATCTGGGCCGGCTTGAGCACGGGCCGGGTCTTGCTGCGTCCGGAGGGGTCACCGATCATGGCCGTGTAATCGCCGATGATCAGCACCGCCTTATGGCCCAGATCCTGGAACTGCCGCATCTTGCGCAGCACCACGGTATGGCCCAGGTGGATGTCCGGAGCCGTGGGATCCAGCCCCAGCTTGATGCGCAGGGGCTTGTCCGTCGCCCGTGAACGCTCCAGCTTCTTTTTCAGCTCATCCAGCGTGTCGATCCGCTCGCACCCGCGAGTCAGGATCGCTAACTGCTCGTCGATCGACGCGAAAGGCATGGGGCTTGTCTCCCGAAATCGCCTGCTCCAGGGTCAAACCCCCGGATCTTAACCGCAAGGCCCCAAGTCAGGGTAGGGTTTGCGGATCGGCAGCTTGCCGGAGAGGAATGGTAACACGATGGCTGCCTTCAGAGCCCCGGCTATCATGTGCCCTTGAGGAGAGGCCCTCAAAAAACCCTCTGCGCAAGAAACAGCCGCGGCCATGCCGTTCGGACATGACCACGGCTATTAACTCTCCGGGCAGTATGAGCTCAGGCCTTCGGTCAGAAGGCGTACACCACGCTGAGCGTGCCCGTGAATTGCTGGTCGTCGCTGACGAACGGCTCGTTGTTCGCCGAGAAATCCCAGCGCAATTCGGGACGAATGATGAGCCCCTTGAGCCAGGGATCGTTCGGGAAGGGTGTATACCCCAGGCCGGCCGTGAGCGAGAAGAAATTGCCAGCGTACCCGGTGCGGACACCGTAGTTATCCCCGAACCACTCGAAGCGACCGGTGGTCTGCAGGCAATCGTTGAACTGGTAGTTGAGCATGTAGGCGATGCCGTACCAGGACGAATCGCGCCGACGGGCCTTGCCGCGCTCGTTGACCGCGTCGGGGAAATCATCCTCCCAGGCAAAGTAGCTGTCGATCACCTGGGTCAGCTTCTGCGTCCATCGGTACGTCCAGACGGCATTCCAGATGTGGCGATTCTGGCCGCCGTACTCGTTGATGATCTCTTCCGGGCCGCCGATGTAGGCGAAGCTCAGCGCGGAACGCGGATCCTCGCCACACAGTTCCTTGCTTTCCACGCCGAAGCCGGCGTGCCAGGAAGCGCCGTGGTTGTTGTCCTTGAACTGGTCCCACCCGCGGGAAACACCCAAATGGAAGTTCCAGTTGTCGATGTAGTAGCGGGCCAGCAGGCCGGTGTGTGTAAACGGCCCGTATCCGAACAACATCGTGCGCGTGGGCAACCAGTTGAGCGGCGACGGAATAACCTCGGCGCCGACCGTGGTGTACCACTTGCCGAAGGTGATTTCCAGGCCCTGATCCTGCGCCGTCTTGATCCAGAGCTGCGCGTAGAACTGGGCCAGGTCAAAGGAGTGCGTGTGCGTCTCCTCATCGAGCAAACCCACCGATGCGTTGAGCCGCGAGTCGGCCCCGAAGATCGGATCCACGCGGAACCCGAAGTCGATGTCCTTCTCGCTGTCGTAGGCCCGCTCGAGGACGATGGCCAACTGGTTCATCTTCAGGTTGTCCGGCTTACGCGACTCATAGACGCGCAGCGGCAGACCGGCCCGGCTTCCGCCCGGCCCCGTGAAGATGCCCGTGAACGACGTCTCAACCCAGCCGAATGCGTTCAGTCCCAGTTCGTCCATGCCCTGGCCGATGCCCGCCGCATCGAACAAGCGCATCAGCGGCGTCCGGCTGTCCTCTTCCTCGGCAGGAGCGGCCGCTGTCGACTGGGTCACCTCTTGGCCGCTGACCTGCTCGTCGCTGGGCGGCAGCGGGTCAGCCTGGGCCAGCAGGAACGCCGGCTGGGTGGTGACCTGCTCGGCCTGAACCACTGCGCCCGGGCCGGCCAGAACGCCGTACACCAGCGCGGCTGTCCCGGCGCACAACCAGGCTCTTCCATTTGTTCTGTAGGCAAACAATGCGAACCTCCTTTCAAGAAGCGGACAGATCGCGCGGCTTCGTCGCCGATGCTTGTCATCGCCTCCCAAAAGCAGCCCAATCAGATCGTCTGGAGATTCGCCGCGGTCAGCGCGTTATTAATCACACCGAAGATGGCGCGGTTCACAAGCTCGGACCACTTGTTGACCCAGAAATCATCCACCAGGCAGCCGCCGCCGAACAGCATGGCCCCACCCGCCGCCAGCGTCATCCACTTCCACATGCGCACCAATCCAACCATGAGAGTCTCCTTTCAACGCAATCCCGCGGCAACCGCGCCGCGATGCTCCCAAATCAAGCGGCGACGGAAAACGCGCGTCGCCGAAAATCCACATAGAGGTTGCAAAGTTATCGGATCTGCAATGGCTTCCGCGGTAAGAAAACAAGAGAAACTGGCACGGCAGACGGAATAACGTCACGGCCACTCGCTGCGTCCAGGGTTGCCCGATGAGGCGGCCAGCGCCGGGAACATGGGTCGTCGGACCAGACGAGGCGATGCCGAAGAAGGCAGACCCCAGCATACCAGTGTCAACGTGCCCAAGAGAAGACCGATCCATACCGCTACCAGGCTGGCCATTGCCGATCCGCGAATCGAATCGTGCATCGCAACCACACAGCCTGCCGCCACCCACAACAATCCCAGCCCGGACCCGCGCCAACGCATCCGCTGGACTCCTTGAGAGCAAAAAAAAGGCGGTGGGAGGACTGAAAACGCGCCTGTTTCATTTTCAGTCCCATATTGGCGACCAGTACCGCACTGGAACGCCCCCACCGACCCACCTTCTGATTCACTTGCGTCCTGGCAGTGGGCCGCCGTGGATTCCATTCCCGCCGAATCGGCCACCGCTCCAGAGCCAGTTGCTGAGGATGAGATACAAGCCCCGTGCCAGGAATGCGGCAGAGGCCCAGCATGCACACGAAGCTCGTTAAATTCCTGCAAACACAGGATTTGCATGACAGAGGCACGACCCAGGGATGGCCGCGGCGACCCTTGAGCTGCTCAAGAACCGGGCGACTACCCACACACGTGCCTATTTCGCGGGCGGCGGAAGCGCCTCTTGGACTTGAGGCCGTGCGCAAGCGAACCGGCGCCGCACGAGCGAACCCGTCCGGCGCCGGCCAGAACTCAACAGCGCTGCCTTACCGATCACATGCCGCTTCCAGCCCAAGGCTTCCACAGCGGCCGACACGCCAGGCCGGCCGCTACCGAAGCGCCATCAGGTGGACGGGACACTACACCGCCGCCAGCTCGTGACGGGGTGGCACCACCGCGACGACGCTGGCGCGTCCCTGCTGCGGTCGCGAAGGCAGCGTGGGCACCGCGCGGAGGTTGGGCTGCGCAGATAGCCGCAGTTGATCCTCAATCTTCGTGACAATCTCCGACAGGCGCTCCTCGCGAACGCCCGCCGGAGTCTGTCTGCGAACCAGTTCGTCGGTTTTCAAGAGCTTTTCAATCTTGCGATTGGCGAGGATGACCGTCGAATGGTTCTTGTTACCCATAAAGCGGCCGATCTCCGGAAAGCTCATATCCGTATGCTTTCGGGCGAGGTACATGGCAATGCCCCGCGCCAGCGCAATCGTCCGTGTCTTGCGCGAGGTATGGAGATCGGCCGGTGTCAGACCGAAGTAGGTGGCCACGGTCTGATCGATCTGTTCAAGGCCCAGTGTCCTCTGGGTGCGCTGCAAATGATCCGCCAGTGCTCGGCGGGCCAGGGAGAGAGTGATCTGCTGGTGGGCCAGCGAGCTGAACATCACCAGCTTCAGCAGCGTCCCCTCCAGTTCGCGCACGTTGGTCTGCAGGTGCTCGGCAATATAGGCGATGACCTCCTCGGGCACCGGCCGGGAGCTGAGCGCCCGGGCTCGGCGACGCAGGATCTCGCAGCGCATCCGGTAATCAGGGGCGTCGATGCGGACGATCATTCCCGCCAGGAAGCGGTTGACCAGTTGATCGCTGAACTGCCCGATCAACCTCGGGTGCGAATCGGACGCCAGCACGATCTGCCGCGCCCGGCAGTCGATCGCGTTGAACGTGTGCAGAAACTCCTCCTGCGTCGCCTTCTTGTTGGCCAGGAAATGAACGTCGTCAATGATGAGCACGTCCAGGTGCCGGTAGCGCTGGCGGAAAGCCTCCACCTGATTGGAGCGGATGGCCAGGACGAACTCGTTGGTGAACTCATCGCCGGTGACATAAGCCCAGCGACAGTCGGGCTGCTTTTCGGCCAGCTCATTGGCCAGCGCGTGGAGCAGGTGCGTTTTGCCCAGGCCGCTGCCGCCGTGCACAAATACCGGGCTGTAGGCATCCGGGGCCCGCTCGGCGATCCGACGGATCACCGACAAGGCCAGTTCGTTGGCGGGGCCGATCACCAGCTCGTCGAAACGCCCGCGCAGCTTCCGCGGTGGAGGCGAGCCCGACCGCTTGTACTGTCGGGCCACGCGCTCGGGGTTCTTCTCGATGAATTCGGCTTGCGAATTGAGCTGGCTCTTCTTGAGCGCATGCAGAAGCCGCGCATCGATCGAGAACGTCACCCGGCAATGCTCGCCCGTGACCTCCTCCGCGATTTCAGCGATGACGTCGTGAAAGTGTCGCTCGATCCAGCCGCAGATGAAAGCGTTGGGCGCACTGATCTTGAGATGTCCCTCGGCCATGGCGAACTGGGTAGCATTCTTGAACCACACTTTGAAGCGCTGGGCACCCAGCTTCTCCGCGAGTCTTGCCTGAATGAGCGCAGTGGTGTCCATCCGGGGAACGTGCACAGGCTACTCCTTCCCGCGTTCTAACAGGAACCTGAACTACTGAAACGTCAACTCAACCAGATCGAAGCGCTGTCGGCGGTGCTTCCAGGTACGCCTCGGAATTGACCTTCGACATGGGCGTAAGTTATCGGCGTGTACAAGCGAAATCAATACGGTTTTTTTACCACACGCTCACGTGTGCCGTCGAGAATTCTGCCGTGTCGGCACTTGCGCCTCGTAAAAAAAAGTTATCCACCTGGCCGTCTGGGGCCTGTGGATAAGTGGTGGGCAGTCGCGCAAACCTCGACGCCTTCGGACGAAGGCCCCGAATCAGAACTAATCGCTGCCTCCCGACCCGGCCATCGCTCGTATCCAGACCTCCCGCCGCGTCGTCTCGCGGAACCCGAACGTGTCGTAAAGTCGCCGCGCCGGTGCATTGCCCGCGTCAACTGAAAGGGTGAGATGGGCAACCGCCCGGTCTCTCGCCAACTGCGCCGCCTGACGGAGCATCGCCATGCCGTAACCGCGTCCGCGCTGATCGGGCAACAACCCCATGTAGACCACTTCCATGGCGTCACGTTCACGAATGCGAGCCAACAGCAGTGCACCCAGCGGCCCGTTTTGGCCATGAGCCAGAAGCCAGCAGCGCGGATCGAATACGCCCACCGCACGGTGACTGGCCAGAACATCCTCGATGTCACGAATGCCATTCAGCCGGGGACAATCCAGGCTGCCGGCGTAGGTGGCTTGAATCACGCGCGCGAATTGCTCGTGCGTCCGTGGATCGTAGCGGGTCCAGGCCACTCGGCCCGGTGGCGGAGCAATCGACAAGGGACGGTTGACTTCACGCTCCAAGTAGATCAGCTCGGTCAGCCGCTCAAACCCCGCGCGGCGGTAAAGCGCCGACTCCACGCCCGATTCCGGTGCAACCAGCCCCTGAACGAGCCGGATTCCGCGCTGGCCGGCCCGATCGCAAAGAGCCACCAGCATGCTCACCACCGCGCGTTGTCGGTCCTCGTCCCCGAGGTCGGCGGGAACGAACACACTCGCGGTGCGTCCGGGCGCATCCACGCAAAGACACGAAGCCCTTACCGAATCGGCTTCCAGCGCCATCATGCATTCATCGACGCTGAGCCCCTGGCGTCGCGTGTAGCGCAGCAGGGCTTCCACCTGTCCGTCCAGCTCCTCTGCGCCGACGCCTGGACGGCTCAGCAGGGTCAGGAGGGCCGTACGCAATTCTCGCTTGAGGGCGGGGCGAATGACATACATCCGTCACCTGCAAGTGCGCCGCCGGCCGAAGGCGCCGCATCAGTCACTCATGACCCGGGCAGAAACACGAACGGAATAGCCTTCCACGGGTAGATCCGATCTGGGCACAACCACCACGGTCCACGGGCTGGAGTTCGTCTCGCCCCGAGGCGCGTCCAGGCCGGGGTGGATCCGCCGCTCCTGCACGCGGATGCGTGACCCCACCCGCCACACGCGAACGATGCGGACACCGATCCCGCTGCCGGAGGTCGGGCCCAGGCCACGGACGAGCACCATCTGACGCTCAAAATCCACCGGCACGTCCGAAAGCGGCACCTGAGCAAGAGTGGCCTCATCGCGGACCACCAGCTGAACCGGCCTGGACAGCCGAGACCACGTACCGCTGTCCTCCCACAAGATGGGCAGGTCTTCGCCGGGCGAGGCCCGTACCGTCCCGCTCCGCTTCTCCCCACATCCACCTGCCAACGCCGCTACCAGCAGCAGCGGACTTGCATAGCGCAGCAAAAAGCGATCCCGGCTGATCATCACTCCATGATAGCCTGGATCGCTGTTCGGTTGCACTTGGCCCGGGCGATGAGCCGCCTAAGCGACCCGAGTCAGGATCAGAACGGGATCAGCTCCAGCAGAACTGGCGGAATGTCGTCAACACCGACCTGGCCCGACTCTATCATCGCCAACATGTCGTTGGGCGTGTTGATGCCGTTGTTGGCCAGGAAGTCGGCGATCGCCTGAGCCTGATCATCGGTCAGCGAGGGAATGGTCAAACCACTCAGGTCGATCCCGGCCATGGGCGCAAAAGTCTGGAGACTGTCCACCAGAACCTGCCATTCACACGCCGCGAGGCTGCCGATGTTCCAGGTCATCGGATCCTCACCGATGCCCAGCTTGGTTGCGATGCTGAAGATGTCACTACAACCACCGCCCGTACCACAACCGGCCGGAAGAATCGCCAGCACCACCGCCACGAAGGCCATGACGTACCGCGCACGAAGCTGCATAGTGTGTCTCCTTGGATCGTGTCGAGATTTGAATCGTCCCCAAATACGGGCAGGCAATCAAAAATTCTGAATGAGCAGGTCGATCAGTTCCTCATCTGCGATGCCCAGAGCTCGCAGCGCTTGACGCTGGTCAGCCTCGCTGAGATTCGCGTCTCCCGTGATTGCCTGAATCTCTTCCAGTCGAATGGCTCCCCCATCGTTGCTCGCCATATCCGGATAGACGGGTGGTCGACAGCCCAGGGTTGTCGCCGACCAGCCCGCTGCCAGCAGACCCGGCGCCGCCCGCAACAGCCTCCTGACAGCAGAGCAACGCATGGGGCCCATCCGAGTCACCTTCGCTTCATTTTCCATCCGCGTGTTCAACTCCAGTGCCGCGACGGAAGTAAGCATATCTTCGACTAAGTGCCCCAGCAACCTTGACGTCCTGGCTGACGATTGAGCCCCTTTCCTGGCTTACCTGAGGAAGCGGCGTTCCTTGTTTGCGCAGCGCGAGGGACCTATATTCTGCCCGTACGGGCCGTCCTGGAACCGCTTTCAGCTCTCCAGTACCGTAGCCGTCGGTCTGGAACGCCGGCTGTTTACTGAGGACAAAAGCCCGGAACTCCAGGCGGCTGCCGCTGGAAATCCCCCCGACGGCTGACCGTCAGAGAGCCGAGTGAGGTTGTTTCCGATGAGCCAAACCACGCTGGACGTTGTATTTGCCGCACCCCATCCTGATGACCTGGAAATTGGCTGCGGGGGCGCCATTGCCCTGCTCGTGGACCAGGGCTACCGGGTCGGCATGATCCACCTGACCAATGGGGAACCCACCCCACGAGGCACGCCCGAGTCGCGTGAGGCCGAAGCCCGCGCGGCCGCTGAGGTGTTGGGCGTGGCCGTCTGCGAAATCCTGCCGCTGACCAACCGCGAATTAATGGATGGGCCGGACACCCGCTATGCGTTGGCCACCGTTCTGCGGCGTTATCGGCCGCGGGTGCTGGTTGGGCTGTCTGGACGGACCCCCGCGGCCTCACCCGATCACTACCAGGGCCAGTTGCTCACCGAAGCCGCCCGGTTCTACAGTCAGCTCACGAAATGGGACGATCGCTTCGGAGCAACGTCCCCGCATCGGATGGACCATCTGGTCTACCGTCCGATTCCGACGGCCGCGGAGCCGCATCAGTACCCCGCGCAGTTCATTGTGGATATTACCTCGACGATTGATCGGAAGCTGGCGGCGATTCAGTGCTATCGCTCGCAGTTTGACGGGGAGAGGTTTGAGCGGCTTAAACACTTTGTGCTCAGCACCGCCGGCGCGGAGGGCGCCCAGTGCGGCTATCGTTACGGCGAGTTATACGCGCTGCCCCGCCCTGTCGGAACCAAGGACCTCCTGACCCTCCTGGGAGCGTGGGAAGTCCCCCCGCCGTTCAAAGCTCCCGCGCCCGAGTCGCATCCGGGCAGCGCATGGGGCGCCAGCATGTAGCCCACGGGCACCGAAAGTTACATTCCTGTTTTCAGTTCGCCAATCTTCGCCTGCGACTAGTTTACTGGTTGATGTCGCTGTGTTAGAATTTGTCCCCGGGGGGAGCGTCCACCTGCCGCTCGCAGTCAGGCGTGAGGACACAGCGTCAGAGCAGAAGCATTGAGCAAGCATCGCGACCCTTCGAAACGCCGCGAGCGGCCTCCCACCTGGAAGCGGCTGCGCGGAGCTCGGACCAGCTCCGCCGGTGATCCACCAGGCGAAAATCCGCCCGCGGGAGAGGCCCCCGAGCGCTGCGGGGACGGCCGGCATTCGCACAGTTCTGCCGATGCAGACATCCACATTCAGGATCTGCAGGAGCGCGAACGCCGCTACCGCACCATCGTCGAAGCGGCGGACGACTTGATCTTCATTATCGATCGAAGTGACCGGGTGGTGTACGTCAACGCGGCGGCCGCCGCCAGTCAGCATCGCAAGCCGGAGGAGCTCATCGGCCGCAAGCGCAGCGAATTGTTTCCTTCTCAGGTCGCCCGCAGCCAACGGGCCAGCCTGCGGTCCGTCGTTGCATCCGGAGAACCGGCGATCTTCGAGAGCGAGCTGGCAGTGCGCGGCGGCCGGATCTGGATTCATACGCGACTGGTGCCGTTGAGAAATGAGAAGGGGCGCGTCCACGCCGTACTGGGAATTTCTCGAGATATCACCATGCGGAGACGCGCAGAACTGGCTCTGGCCGCCAGCGAGCAGCGTTATCGCACCCTGGTGGAAACCAGTCCAGACGGCATTGCCATGATCGACCTGGACGGACGCGTCCAGATGGCCAATCATCGCGCCGCCCAGGTTAGCGGGTACGCCAGACCCGAGGAGCTTATTGGAAGGCACATGAGCGAGCTGGTCGTGCCGGAGCAGCGCGGGCGGGCGGAGCGTGAATTCATCGAGACGGTCGCGGCGGGTAGAGTGCGCAGCCGCGAGTACAGTCTCCTGCGTCCGGACGGTACTACATTGACTGGTGAAGTAAATGCTTCCGTCATCGCCGGGCCGGACGGTGAGCCCGTATCCGTGATCGCCGTACTGCGCGACATCACGGAACGCAAGCAGCTTCAGCATCGGTTGTTCGAAGCGCAAAAGCTCGAGACCATCGCCACGCTGGTGGCGGGCGTGTGCCACGACTTCGGCAACGTGCTGGCCGCCGTGTTGGGGAACGTGTCTATGCTGCAAAGGCGTTCCTCCCTGTCGGAGCGCGACCGAGAGCTGCTGGCCGAGACGGCCGTGGCCGCGGAGCGGGGCTCTGCCTACGTGCGACAACTCTTGTCCTACCGAAAAAACGCGCCTCGCCTCCGCAAGAGTCTTGATGTCAACACTCTGATCCGCTCGTCAGGCCGGCTGGTGTGCAGCATCGAGCCGCGCGCACAGATCAGCTTCAAGCTCGCCCGGCGTCTCCCCCCAGTCTTGGGCGATGCCACCCAACTCGAGCAGGTGTTCACGAATCTCCTGCTGAACGCGGCCCAGGCATCCGAGTCCCCGAGCAAAGTCAGTGTGACGACGGCCGGAATTCTGCTGCAATCAGAGCAGGCTGCCGGCCTCGAGCTGAAGCCGGGCCGTTATGTCATCGTGGGGATCCAGGACCAGGGCTGCGGCATGGACGAGCGCACGCGCGCCCGGGCCTTCGAGCCCTTCTTCACCACCAAGCCCTCCGGGCGCGGCATGGGCCTGCCCGCGTGCCTGGGCATCGCACGCAGCCATGACGGGCAACTGCGCATCGAAAGCAAACCCGGCCATGGCACCATCGCCCGGCTGTGGCTCCCAGCCGGCCAGGCCCGATCGCGGCGTCGCTCAGGGCGACCTGCGGCGTTTGACACTCCCCCGGCCAACCGGTAGGCTAAAACGGCGCAGTTAATCCCGGGAGACGTAACATCATGGCAGATCTAGAAGGAATGGCCATCGCCCTGATCCGCGGCAAACGCGACGAGGTCAAGGCCAAAGTACAAGAAGCGATCGACGAAGGCGTGAGTCCGGAAACGGTCCTGAACCAGGGCCTGATCTCCGGTATGTCCGTGGTTGGCGAGCGATTCCGTCGTAACTTGATCTACGTGCCCGAGGTGCTGATCAGCGCTCGGGCCATGAAGACGGGGATGGCCATCCTCGAACCCCTGCTCACCGCGTCGGGGGTCGAACCAGTCGGCAAAGTGGTGATTGGCACGGTCAAGGGCGATCTGCACGACATTGGGAAAAACCTGGTCGGCATGATGTTACAGGGCGGCGGGTACGAGATCATCGATCTGGGGACGGACGTTTCCGCGGAACGGTTCATTGCGGCGGTCAACGAGCACAACGCCAGGCTCGTGGGGATGAGCGCCCTGCTCACCACCACCATGCCCTACATGGCCAAGGTCATCCAGGCCATCAAGGAAAACGGCCTGGAGGACGTGCGTACAATGGTGGGTGGTGCGCCGGTCACGCAGCAGTTCGCCGACGACATCGGTGCGGACGGCTACGCTCCCGACGCCGCAACGGCCGTGGAACTGGCCAATCGTCTGGCCGGGGTGGCGGCCGGTTCGCCCGCCAAGGCCCGGTAATCCGGGTTTTCGGGCACTTTCATCATGATTCGACTGAAATCCGCTCTGCCGCCGCACGGTGCGGCCGGAGACGGTATGTACGGGCCGGAGTGGTGATGCCGCGCGAGCTCCCTGAAGATGATCTGATCCTGGACGAGGATGTCGTCGAACGCGAGCCGGAGCCCGAAAGCGACGAGCCTCAGCACGTCACGTTGCACATCCGCCGCCGCCTCCCGGGGCGACGGCTTGATAAGTACCTCCATGGCCGATTTCCCCGGCTCTCGCGCACGCTGATCCAGCGGCTGCTCAAGGAAGGCACCATCACGGTCAACGGACGACCGGTGAAAGCCAGCTACGAGCCTGACGGCGGTGACCGCATCGACCTGGTTATCCCTCCACCCCAGCCTTATGAGGTCATTCCTGAACCCATTTCGCTGGACATCGTGTACGAGGATGATCACCTGCTGGCCATCAACAAGCAGAAAGGCATCATCGTCCACCCGTCGCATGGCA
>BTUC01000215.1:0-12502 GCA_045863575.1 Phycisphaerae bacterium | reverse complement strand
GCCACCTGCGCGGCGACTTCCTCCTCGCGCTCATGCACCAGGACCCGCCCCTCCGACGGCTGGTAACGCACGATGTTCATCTTCGCGGAGCTGTAGGCGTCCATGGTTCCGTGGCGGTCGAGGTGGTTCGGCTTGATGTTGGTGATGATCGCCAGCCGCGGACTCCAGCGCAGAGCCTCGAGGTCGTCGAGCTGAAAGCTGGAGAGTTCAAGCACGACGACGTGTTCGGTGCTCATGGCGGTCAGGTCCGCCAGCAGCGAGTGGCCGATGTTGCCCCCGAGCCAGACGCGCGGCAGGGCGCCGGCTTCGTGCGCGGCGGTGAGAATGGAGCCGAGCATGGCCGTCGTGGTGCTCTTGCCGGCCGATCCGGTGACGCCGATCACCCGCTGCGCCGGGCAGCGTTCGATAAAGAGGTTCATCTCGCTGCTGAGGGGAATCCCCCGCTCGACGGCCAGGCGGACAAAGGATGACCGATCCCGGGGAACGGCCGGGCTTACCACCAGCAGCCGGCATCCCTCCAGATCGGCCGAATCATGGCCTCCCAGGCGGTAGTTCACCGGGAGCCCCTCAAGCTGGGCCAGGCTCTCGGTCAGCTTCTCCGCGGGAGACAAGTCGGTCACTGTGACCCGCGCCCCCTGCTCGACCAGCCACCGGGTAGCGGCAATCCCGCCCCCAAAACGCCCCAGCCCCATGACCACCACGCGATCATCCTTGAGACTTCCAGTTTCCATGTCGCCATTGTATCAGCCGGCTGCAAAGCTGCTACGCGGTGTCTCGGCCCGCTTTATTCCCTTCCGCCCGCGCGAAAGGATTGGGAAGAGCCTTGATCAGGGGATCTAAGTGTATCATGATATTTACTGTAAATATCCTGTGGGGTAGATCATGATTAGCTTGACCGATATTCGATCTCTGTCCGATTTTCAGCGAAACACTCGGGAGCACATCCGACGGCTCAAGGAAACCGGCAGGCCGGAGGTCCTGACCGTCAACGGGCAGGCCGAGGTCGTGGTGCAAAGTGCGGAAGGCTACCAGAAGCTCATAGAGGCGGCGGACCTGGCGGACTCGGTGCGCGTGCTGCGCGAGCGCCTCACGGCGGCGGACCGCGGTGAGCCTGGGGTGCCGGCTGGTGAGGTGTTGCGCGACATCCGGGCCAGATTGGGACTGACGGAGCAGCGGGGAGATGCCCCCGGAGGAAGCGTAAGCTGAGAATTACCTGCTGCTCACCACTCCAGCCGTTCCTGTTCATCATCCGAGCATCTCATTGGGGAAGATCGAATGTCGTTCATCAGGTTAGAACAATTTCCTGGTGACTCCGCGACGACTCGTACGCAGCCAGGGCGGCGGCGACGGCCTGACGGCCGTCCCAGCCGGTGACCATCGGGGCGCGCTTGTCGAGGCAGGCGTCGATGAAGTCCTGGCACTGGCGGGTGTAGGATTCGAGCCGCACGGGGTCGAGGAAGCCCTTGCCCGCCCAGTCGATGGGGGCCTGCGACTCGATGACCTCCCATTGACCTTCCTGGCCGAGGCGCAGCTCGCCGTAGGCGTCCAGATCCAGCAGACCCTTCTCACCGACAATCCAAGCGCTGAACTGTGATCGCGGGAAGGACGGTTTGGGCATCTGGAACGAGGCCCACAATCCCGCGGAGGCGCCGTCGGTGAGCGTCATGAGCACCATGGAGGTGCCCTCCACCTGCACATCCGGCTCCAGGCTGCCGCAGCGGGCGTACACCGTGCGGATCTCCTGGCCGGTGAGCCAGCGGATGCGGTCGAAATTGTGGATGGCATGGCCAAACAGCGTGCCCAGGTTCTGCGGGTCGCTTTGCCACTTGGGTAAACCGACCAGACCGGTGGCATTCAGGGCGTACTCCTGGATCTGCAGTACGCGCCCGATGCGCCCCTCGTCGATGAGCCGCTTGGCGGTGATGTTGCATTTGCGCGATCGCTGCGTGAAGGCAATGCTGCACCAGACGCCCGCCTCATCACAGGCCGCAATCATGGCGTCGCAATCGGCCACGCTGCAGGCCATGGGCTTTTCCACCAGCATGTGCTTGCCGGCCTTCGCCGCCGCGAGCGCCTCCTCCGCGTGCAGGTGGTGCGGCGTGGCGATGAAAACCGCACCAACGTCATCGCGAGCCAGCAGCGCCGCGACCGACGGCTCGAGTTTCATGCCATAGACCCGCGCCAGTTCTCCGGCCCGTGACCCCCCCGTCACTGCCTTGAGCTCGGCCCGCTGGCAGTACTTTGAAATCGTCTCCGAGTAGGTCCGACCCATGAAGCCGGAGCCGATGATGCCGACGCCGAGGGTGCTCATATGTCATCCTCCTCATGGAGAGATCTTGGCTCAACAGTCTGCACCGGGAACCCGAACACAGAATCGTCCGAGGGCACTGGCTCCTCGGGAGCGGGGGGCGGGCTGCGCCAGAAGACAAGAAGGCCGATCAGTGCCAGCAGGCCTCCCAGCACGCAGTCGAGCACCAGCCCGAGCTTCGTCAGCGTCCACGGCGTGATAGCGATCAACATCGTTCCGATAATGATCAGGCAGACACCGACGATGCGGAACGGCGAGACGGCCGTAGCCGCTCCCCGCTGCGCCTCCTGGTCCTCGGGTAGGCCGCCGATCGGCACCCGAAGCCGGTGCAAGAACTCATCGACGCGCTGCTCTTCGTCGGCCGAACGCTGATCCACCGCACTGACGAAAAGCGTGAAAGACAGAGTAACCAGCATCGCCCCCAGGAAGATCGCGTTCTCCCTCATCCAAGTTACCCCGACGTAGGTAAACCTTTCCGGGAGGACGAGGAGCATGATCAGACCGGCGGCCACACCGGCCACAAAACCGACGAGCGCTCCTGTGGTCGTCGTGCGCCGCGACAGCAGGCCCAGGATCATGGGCACCGCCACGGGAGCGGTGGCCACGCTGAACAGGGTGACCATGGAGCGGAACAATCGGTCTCCTCCCTGCGTCTGGGCCCACGCCATGTAGAACGCCAGCGCCATGGAGCTGATACCGACCAGAAGCGTCATGAGCCGACCGACGTTGATCAGCTCGCTCTGCGTTGCTGCCGGACGGATCAGCCGCTGGTAGACGTCGTTGGTCAGCACGCTGGCGCACACGTTGTAGTCGGTGCTGAGCATCGACATGGTGGCCGAGAACATGGCGGCGACCACCAGGCCCAGCAGCCCGACGGGCAATAGGGCGACACATAGGCTGGGGTAAGCTTGATTGGTGTCCTGCAACTCGGGCAGAAAGAACCGGCCGGCCATCGCGGGCATGAACATCAGCGGCGGCGTGATGATATTGAGCACCACGACCAGCCACCCGACTTTCTTCGCATCCCGTTCCGTAGGGACGCAGTAATAGCGTTGCACCAGCCCCCAGTTGACGCTCCAGGAGAGACAATACAGGACGACGGCCGTCGCCATGTACACGCCGTTATACTGCTCGTTGACCAGACTGAAAAAGCCGGGGGGCGCCTGGTCGATGAATCCGTCCAGGCCCCCTGTCATGCCCAAGGCCTTCTGGAACGCGAGGGGGAACAGAATCAGAACCGCCGCCATCATGACGATGAATTGCAGGAAATCGGTGACCACCACGGCCCAGAGGCCGCCCATGAAAGTGTACAGCAGCATGATCAGCGACGAACCCAGCATGCCCTGCCACAGTTCCAGCCCCAGGGCAGTGGACAGAAAAGTTCCGATCGCCAGCACCTTGAGGGCATCGTCGATCACCTTCACCGGCACTCCCTGCCAGGCGAAGAGCTGCCGGACCAGCGGATTGTATCGGGTTTCCAGATACTCGACGGGTGAGTTGATGCGTGCCCGTCGCCATCGCGCGGCAAAGAAGATCACACCAAATGCGGCCGCGGGCACAGTGACCCAGTAGAAGGTCACACCCACCATGCCGTACTTGTACGCCAAGGCGGAATAGGCCACGAAGGCAAAGGCACTGAAACTGGACATGTAATACGAGACGCCGGACAACCACCAAGGGATGCGGTTGCCACCGGCAAAATAGTCCTTCATTGCCTTGATGTACCGGATGAAGTAGAAGCCCACGCCCAGCATCAGCACGAAGTAGGCAATGATGATGAAGTAGTCAGGCCCGTATAATTGGCCGGCTGCCAGCATCACTCGACCCCCTCCTGAATGGCGCTGATTTCCGTGAGGAGTTCACAGACCCGTTCGAACTCGCCCTGGCCGTAAGCTACATCCAGCTCTTGAAGGCCGCGCAGCAGCCGCCAGGCGTAGGCGGAGTTACGGGCTACCTGGGGCTTGCCCAGCTTGTATTGGACCAGGTCATCCTTGCCGACGGTGCGCAGGATCTCCTGGGCCGCGGCGGTCAGCTTTCGGCGGAAATCCTGGTAGTGCATCTCGCGGGCGATGTCCTGGGCATATCGCCGATGCGTGGCTGAGCCGGAATCGATGGCCGTCCGGAGCCCCTGGGGGAACTCGAACGGGCTGACCTTCTGCAGCGCCGCCAGCAGCCGCTCGTTGGCGGCCATCGCCTGGGGCAGCACCTCGCCGGTGTAGAACTCGTGGAGCCGGGCCTGATTGAACGGAACACGCTGCGCCCGTTCGTCGCGCACCGTAGTCACGCGCACGGGCGTCGGCTGGTCGGCCCGGTACACCTCCCAGCGATCGAAGTAGCCGTTGGAATCGGTGTCGAACATGCGGATCTCGCCGAGGGCACCGAGCCCGGAGAAGTGGCCGACCTCGATCCAGCCCTCTTTCGCCCCGAACAGGTGGATGCGCCGGTCCACCTCGCTGTAATACAGTTCACGGCGGTCCACCGGCTTGTCCGTCCATTCGCGGCGCACATTCCACTTCTGGCCGGGGCCGCCGGTGTTGCCCATGAACCGGCGCTCCCACATCCAGAAGACGCCCTCCCAGCGCAGGTCGAGCTTGGGATCGGGCAGATGGCCGATGGCGATGGTGTCGTCCTGGCACTCGTGCCAGGTGAATCCGGTTTCGCGGGCCCGGTAGCGGTCGGCGAAATCGCGCAGCGACTCGTGCGGAAGGACGACGGTCACCTGCGGCGGCCGGCGTTTCGCGTTGAAGCGCTCCATCCCCGGCCACTCATACGGCGTCGCCCCGACCAGGTTGAACCCATAGTCGTAGTGCAGCGGGAACTCGCTGGAGCTGAGGTTGTCGATGTCAAAGCTGTAGCGGACATTAACCACGCCCATGCTGCGCATGTCCTCGCTCCACTGCCCGCGGTACCGGCCAGG
Organism: Phycisphaerae bacterium; assembly: GCA_045863575.1. Taxonomy (GTDB): domain Bacteria; phylum Planctomycetota; class Phycisphaerae; order UBA1845; family PWPN01; genus JAAXZI01. The sequence continues at coordinate 7,277 of BTUC01000215.1, read as the reverse complement.
GTCGTTGGCGTAGTCCGGATCGCTGCCGGTGCTGTAGTCGAGGGGCACAGCGCTGACCCGCACCACCTCTTCGCTGTATCCATCGCCATCCGTATCGTAGAAAGCGAAGGGGCATTCCGAGACCGGCACCCACGCGCCGCGCGCGGGGTCGAACTTGTTCATGAAGATCATCTCGTTGCCGTAGGGGTCGCTGGCGAAGAAGTTGTGCGAGTACTCGTAACCGGCCAGGTCCCACATCCTGCCGTCGTCGTCGAGGTCCACACCCACCCACACAGAGCGCAGCTCGCCGCGCTCGAAGTAGCGGATGTCCATTTCATCCGGCTCTTGATCGCCATCATCGTCGATGTAGTCCACGATGCGGTCGACCACCCCGTCACCGCCGTAGTCCACGACATAGCAGTCGGAATCGAGATCGCCGCCTGCCGACAGGCTGTTGTCCTCGTCATCGTCGATGATCCAGACGATGGCCTCGGTCTCACCGCCGACGTTGCGGACCTTCTCCCGCCGCACCATCATCCTCGGTGGATCGCCGTCCAGCATGAACTTCTCGTCCACCTTCAGTGCGGCGGCCTGCGTCCACCAGGGCTTGTCCTTCAGCTCGAGCCGCCGGTCCTGATCCAGCGCCGTTGCCTGCATCCACCACGGCCCGCCGGCTTCCTCGCCGGCGGCCAGGGCCGTGGGCCGTATGGAACCCGGATCGGCCATGCGTGCAGGCCCGCCCGGCCGGGTGCAGCCGGCTGAACACAGGCCCACGAGTATCGCCAGCCCCCATGACGGACGAGACACCGGCCTCCAGCGCACGGCCGGGGCTGGGGTGTGCACAGCACTACGACTAGCCATCAGTCCACCTCTTCCAATCCGTGAAGCAGAATCTATTCTCGCCGGCTCGGTCTGCGCTCAAGGAGAGAGGTGAGAACGGGAGAAGGTGCGAAAGTGAGAAAGCCACCCATCGGGCGCTCGCCGGATCACCCTGTCACCTTCTCGCCCGGTCACCGCATTCCCTGTCCCCTTGCCTCTCCGTCTCTCCGTCATCGCTCCCGGTTCTGCTGACCTGCCTGTCCAGGCGTGATCCCGTCGCTCATCACCGCGTGACAATGTCTCTCGTCCCCTTGTCTCCCGGTCCCCTTGTCATGCTCCCGGCCGTTCGCCGCGTCCTTCTCCGCAGGCTCACCCGCCTGACCCGACGCCGAAGGCCGCCAGCCCCTGTTCCTGTTGGTCGTAGAACTCGAAGAGCTTCTCCAGCCGTGCGATCTTGAAGACCTCGCGCAGCTCCTTGCGCAGGCAGCAGATCACCACCCGCGCCTTCAGCGGGTCGGCCAGGCGCTTCAGCGAGATGAGCACGCCTAAAGCAGCCGAGGAGAGCAGTTGCACGTTGGAGAAGTCGATCACCAGCTTCCTGGCGTTCTTCTCTTCGACGAGCGTGTACAACTGATCGCCGATCTGCTGAATAAGCAGCGCATCGCGGACATGCCGCTCGTTGATGATGACAAGGGTGACGTCCTGGATATCCTGGATCAGAAGATGGGAATGCTCCGGCATTGGCTCACCTCGGTGACTCGTCGCCGCAGGCAGACGGGTATACAACGACCTGTGGCCGCATTATAAACGGCTCTCAGGCAGCGTAAAGGCGAGGACTGCACCAGGCCTCGGCGGCAACCGGTGTGGGCCATCGACCCGGGCGGGCCGCTTTTCTGAAGCCTTCTCGTGTGGGGCATGTGAGCTCGCCGCTGCGGAGATTGATTCTGTGGGGCCATTTCGGAGACTGCTCATGCGACCCGCTTCAGAGGCTCTGCTCGCAACGAGTCTGCTGGCCCTGCCGGGCGTGGCCTTGGCCGCGTCCGACGCGGAGTTTCAGTTCCAGGACCTCCTGGCCGCCCGACTCGTTCAGCAGGTTCCGGAGGTTTTAGCCACCTTCGATGCACGGACGGGCCGGTTCGGCCAGGGTATCTGGATCTGCACCGATCAGAACGCCATGTATCCGCTGGCGGTCGCTTACGCGACCAGAGCCGAGGGCAACCCCCATCATAAGTCCACCGCTTTACTGGAGGCGATCATCAAGGCGGGCGATGCCCTCATCGCCGACGCGGATGCATCCGGCCAGTGGGTATTCCGCAAGAAGGACGGCAGCACCTGGGGCAAGATCTACATGCCCTGGACCTACTCGCGCTGGGTGCGCTCGTTCGCCCTGATTCGCGATGACATGCCCGCGGACGCGCGGCAGCGCTGGGAGAAGGCCCTCACGCTCGGCTACACCGGGATCAGCAGGTCCGCGCTGGCCCATGTGCACAACATCCCCGCGCATCATGCCATGGGGCTGTATGTGGCCGGGCAGGCCCTGCATCGGCCTGAGTGGTGCGAGCAGGCGGCCGCATTCCTTCGCAAAGTCGCCGGCCAGCAGTCCGAGGGCGGCTACTGGTCCGAGGGCGCCGGGCCGGTCGTCATTTATAACTTCGTGTACATGGATGCGCTGGGCACTTATTACGCGCTATCCGGCGACGAGCAGGTCCTGCCTGCGCTTCAGAAGGGAGCGGTCTTCCACCGGCGCTTCACCTATCCCAGCGGTGAGGAGGTCGAAACCATCGACCAGCGCAACCCCTTTCACGAGGGCGTCGCCACCGGGAACGTGGGATTCACTTTTTCGCCGGCCGGGCGGGCCTGGCTTCGCGACCAGTGGAAACTCAAGGGCATGGACAATCTACCTGCGGACCTGATCGCCTCGTGTGTGCTGTACGGCCAGGAAGGCCCGGCCGAGGCGGCGCCGAAACGGGATGCCCGCGAGTTGTTCGTACTGACCGAAGGGGGTGTGGACCGGGCGGCGGTCCTGCGCCAGGGGCCGTGGTTTGTCTGTTTTTCGGCCTATACTGCGCCGATCTCCGATTCACGTTGGATCCAGGACCGCCAGAACCTGGTCAGCATCTGGCATGAGCGGATCGGGCTGATCCTGGGCGGCGGCAACACCAAACTCCAGCCTGCCTGGAGCAACTTTACGGTGGGCGACATGGCCCTCCTGCAACACAAGGCCGGCGATACGCAACCTGATTTCCGGCCGAAAGGTGAGCTGTACCACGTTCCTTCGTCGGCCACGCTCATTCGGGGCGAAGAGCCGGGGCTGGATCTCGTCTATGGCCGGCAGAATTGTAGGCTGCGGATTCGCATTCGCGATGAGCGAACGCTGCAATATCGGCTGGCAACCGACACCGGTCGCAGCCTGGCGGTTGCGGCTCACCTGACGCTGATTCCACATTTGAAGCAGCCGCTCGAGACGGGCGGTGGCCGCAAAGAGCTGCTGGCGGAGTCGCCGCTGTCACTGACGTTTGACTCGCTGGGCGGCGCGCTGCAGCACGCCGGGTGGACGCTGCGCCTTCCAGAAATGGCCACGCTGCACTGGCCGGCGCTGCCGCACAACCCGTATCGTAAGGACGGGCGAGCCGAGCTGGGCGAAGGACGGATCGAAGTGCGGATTCCCTTGGAAGGCGATCAGGCCGCTCAGACGGTCACGATCGAGGTGAACGGATGAGATGAGTAATGAGTGATGAGTGATGAGTGATGAGTGCTGAGTGCTGGGTTCTGAATGTCTCCCCCCCTTTCAAAGGGGGGGCTGGGGGGGTTGTAGAGTGAGTGCTTGCCCAGGCTTTCAGAGCCCGGAGCGCCAGCGAGGGTGGACGCCTGCGGCGGAGAACCCTTGCCATTCGGCCCCTCGCTCGCGCTCAGGGCTCTGACATGTGGCGGCCCGACAGCCGCTCACACGGCGCGCATGGCGTGTGACGAACCGTCCTGCGACACCCAAACGTCCGCCAGCGCCGCGCACAACGATGTCATGGAGGTCGTCGGCCGCAACGTCCCGAACGGGTCAACATCCTGCAGCGACGGCAGGCTCCCGCAGAGCCCCCCGGGCAGCCCCCCGCCGATCAGCAATACCGGCCCGGCCGAGCCATGATCGGTACCGCCGCAGGCGTTCTCGGCCGGTCGGCGTCCGAATTCTGACCAGACCACGACAAGGGGGCGATCAGCCGCGCCCCGCTCGGCCAGACAAGCGTGCATGGCCGCGAGTCCGTCAGCCAGTTCACTTAGGATTCGGGCGTGCGACGGCAGTTGATCCGCATGCGTGTCAAAGCCACCCATTGTGGCAAACATCAGATCCGGAGGCTGTGGCGAAAGCACGATCTGTGTGGCCACGCGAAGCGTCTGCCGGGCCATTCCAGGCCGATAAGACAGCGATCCGGCGTTCATCGGATGCAGAACGCGATGCTCCGGCAGCGTAGTCACACCCGGCGAGTCGGTGCCGTCTGCGCGTCGACCTGGCCAGCCGATCCACATGCTCCTCGGCGTACGGCCCGCACGCTCCGCAAAAGCTCGGCGCCACCACGACGGGGTCGTGTCGTCTGCCGGGTGCGCTCGGCCGCCATTCGCCCACAGCCGGCACGCGCCACGGTGGGAGTAATCAGCCTCGGCGGCCCCGACAGCGGGTACGATCGTCATCCGGCCCTGCTCGTAAAGAGGCAACAACGGCCGCAAAGACGCATGCAGCGCCAGGCGACCATCAAGGGGAATAGCTCCGTCGGCGGCCCGGCTCAGATTCGGCCGTAGTTCTCGATAGAACGGGTCGCGGTAGGGAATAATCGTGTTGAGGCCGTCATTGCCGCCGGCCAGCCGCACCAGCACCAGCGTGCGCCCTGCGCTTTGTCCGCTAGTGGCCCCCAAGGCCTCGGCCACGGGCCCGACCATCGCTACGCCCAGCCCGGCGCGGAGTAGATCACGACGACTGGTTTGCTCGTCCTGCATCGCTTTTCCTGCCATGGGTCTGCCCTCACGCATGGAACGCCTTCTGAATCTTTCGGACCGCCTCGACGATATCCGCCAGGTCCTTCTCCTCGGCCAGCAGGATGTTCTGCGTGAACCACAAGCTCTCCGCGCAGATCCGCTCGGTATTTGGACAAGGCGTGTCGGAGATGAGCTCGGGGTGCCGCCGGCGAACGGCCGTGATGCAGTCGTGCTTTGCCAGCGACGCGCCGTAGCCGGTCGAAATAGAAATACCCTCGGCGGAAATGGCTTGAATGAACTCATCCCGCGAACGGCCGCCGAAGGCCGAGGGCGAGTAGCGCATCGGGTAAAGATGCCAGGCATGCTGGGTCACATAATCGCCCACCTTCCACGGCTGGACGCCGGTGATGCCCTTCAGCTCGCGGGTCAGGTAGGCAGCGGCCTGATCGCGGCGGCGCATCTGGTCCGGAAGATCCTTGAGCCGGTGCTCCAGCAGAGCGGCCAGGTACTCCGAGGCGCGATAGTTGTAGCCCACGCCCGGGCCATCCGGCCACCCGCGCCCGACGTTGTGCAGGGCATACGCGCGGGCAGACACCTCGTCCGAGTTGGTGGCCACCACCCCGCCCTCGCCGCAACACAGGTTCTTGGTCGACTGGAAGGAGAAGCAGCCCGCGTCGCCCATGGTGCCGCAGCGCCGGCCCTTGTAAGCCGCGCCGTGGGCCTGGCAGGCGTCCTCGACGATCTTCAGGTTGTGCTTGCGGGCGATGGCGGTGATGGTGTCCATGTCCGCCGGATGGCCGAGGATGTCCACCGGCATGATCACGCGGGTCTTTTCGGTAATGGCCGCCTCCAGCGCGGCCGGGTCCATGCAGGCATTTTCCGGATCGACGTCCACGAAACGCACCGAGAAGCCCATCTCCAATGGCATGGTCGCGCAGGCGATGAACGTATAAGCGGGCACCAGGCATTCCCCGTTGTAGCCCAGCCCATCGGTGTCGGTCACCGCGCCTAAGGCGAGCTTGAGCGCACTGGATCCGGAGGTGGTCAGAAGCGTATGCCGGGCTCCCAGAAAGTCGCCATAGGCCCGGCAGAACTGCCTGCCGCGCGGATGGGGCAGCCCTTCGGTCCCGCTCAGGAATACCTCGCGGAACACGCCCTCTGCCTTTTTCCACGCCTCGGTGTGCGAAGCCGGCCAGTTCGGCCACCCCTTCGTCCGCACCGGCTTACCGCCGTCCTTCGCCAGCTTGCTCATTGGAGTCCTCCTGTCCTGCGCGCCGCCGGCCGGCGGCCGCCCTCGGCTCGTGCTGCCGGTTCGCGCCCTTGGACGTGATGGGCACAGCATAACCGAGACGCCAGCTCCTCACCAGCCTGTCTGGGCGTCGACGACCCCCTTGCATGGGAAGTGGGGGTCTCGACGGCAAGTTTTCTCAAAGATCGCGATTGCTCGTCCAGTGGTGGCATCATTACGATTGGGCAACGCGATCAAACGCAATCATCAGTTGCGAGCGTGTACCGCGCGAGCTCCCCAGATGCGCGGCGCATTGACTCGTTTGCTGCTAGAGGAGCATTGGGCCACAGCCGGAGCCCCGGCAGGGGGCGACAGAAGGTAGCCCCGGGCGAAGGCGGGCGCAAGCCCACCGCAGCCCTGGGAAATTAGCATCCAGCCTCCCGCCCGAGCCCCGTAGGGGCAGCAGAATCCTCCTCGCTCAGGCCTACATGTTATTGCGTGTGCAGGAGCCCGCCCGCCCGTTCTTTCGCCCCTTGCGGGGCTCGACACCTGTCGCAGCGCGTCCAAGTTCCCCGGGCTCAACGCCCGGGGCTACCATCTGACGCCCCGTCCGGGGCTAGCACCGAAGCCCACCCGGCCAAGTCAGACTTCCAGTTCTCCACTGCGTCGACCGCCACGCAGAGGCAAGTGAGGGATCCGCCCCCAGCCGGATCAATGAGGACCTGCATGCGCAGGGAAAACCGCATATAAATTGGGCCAAGAGGCAATGAAACCGGTGGTAGTCCCCCTGGTAGTCCTGGTAGTCTACTTGCCGTGAAGTCCTTCCTGGGTTAGACTTCCGCCAGCATCTCGCAACGGCAAAGAAAGCAACAAGTCGGGAGCATCGTACCGCTGCTGCTGGCCATGGTCCCGCGCTGGGACAGACATTTCAGCACGCGGGATAGGAAAAGGGGTCGGGAATCCTTCTTGACTGATAGGAAAAGGGGTCGGGAATCCTTCTTGACTGCTTTTCGCCCTTCGGGTACAGTGCCTGCATGCCCAGACGACGACGTGAAGCGACGGGCGGGTTGGTCTACCATGTGCTGAACCGTGCGGTCCGGCGGACGCGGCTGTTCGATGACGAGGCGGACTATGCGGCTTTCGAGCGCGTGCTGGAGGATGCCTGTGGGCGGCTGCCTACGCGTGTTCTCTGCTATTGCCTCATGCCCAATCACTGGCACCTGGTGTTGTGGCCGCGGCGCGACGGGGAGTTGTCCGAGTTCATGCGCTGGCTGACGGTGACGCACAC
>BTUC01000214.1:0-12543 GCA_045863575.1 Phycisphaerae bacterium | reverse complement strand
TGCGCCTCCGTGGGTGGTGGCGGCGCCTCCTGCTGTGTCGGCTCTTCCAGTTCGCCGCTGCCCGCCTCGCGAACGACCCAGACCTTCACCTCCACGGTCAGATCGTCGGCGAAGCTGACCGGCACCATCATCGTGTCCAGCGTCCGGATCGGCTTATGCAACTGAACCTGCTTGGCTTCAACGCTGTGACCCAGGTCGCGCAAGGCGGCGGCCACCTCGCGCGGACCCACCGAGCCGTACAGATGACCTTCCGGGTTGGCGGCGGCTGCGATGGTGACCTCCACGTTCTGCATACGCTGGGCCTCGGCCTCCAGGTTGGCCCGCCGGATGCGCCGTTCCTCGGTCGCGATCCGCTTGTCCTCTTCGATGGCCTTCATGTTGGCCTTGGTGGGTTCCAGCCCCAGATGATGGGGAATCAAGTAGTTGCGGGCGTAGCCTTCACTGACCTCCACCACGTCGCCAGCCAAGCCAACCTTGGGAATATCCTTGCGAAGCAACAGCTTCATGGGTCACCGCCTCATCAGGTTCAGAACTTTACCAGCCGGGGGGCGTTCCTGCACGGGGATTCCCACCCGATTTATATTTCACACGTGAGCAACGGTTTTATCCCCACCGGGGAGTTAGCCAGCCCACTTACGGTCATTGCCCTCGGGAGCATCACTTACGCCACTCCCGGAACGGTTACACACAGCCTCTGTCCACAATGTGGAGATCAGAGTAGAGGGTCTCAGCAAACACGACGCCGCCTAGCCGCTGTTTATCGGGCCCAGGGGCCACAGGTTGCCCACCTGTGTTCACCGGTTGAAAACCGGTGCCACAACGCTGTTGGCATAGACTCTCAGAACGGGATGTCCCCCTCATCACCCGGCGGGACATCTTCCATCGGCGGCGGCTCATCATCGTGAACCGGTGCGGCGGCCGCCGGAGCACGGCCAGGCGCCCGGGCTGCCGCCGGCGGGCCCCCTTCGCGAGGACCGCCGCCAGTTCCGCCAGGGCCACTGCCCAGGAAGGTGAAGCTTTCGACCACCACGTCCAGCTTGCTGCGATTTTTCCCTTCCTTATCCTGCCATTGGCGGTATTGCAGGCGTCCTTCAACCAGGATTTGACGGCCCTTGCTCATGTACTGGTTGATGACTTCTCCCGTGCGTCCGAACGCGGTCAGATCGACATAGCAGACTTCTTCCTTCTGGTTGCCGTCCCGGTCCCGATAGCGACGGTTAACGGCCAGGCCAAACTTGCACACGGCCGTGTTGCTCGGGAGATACGACAGTTCGGGATCGCGCGTCAGGTTGCCCGCCAGGATGACCCGGTTGTAGCTGGCCAAGGTTATTCCTCCGAGGCTGAGAGATCATCGCCTCCACGATCGCCGGCACCCGCGCCGGCACCCGCGCCGGCGGGCTCTTCTTCTCGGCGCCTGCGGCCGCCGCCGTCACGGCCGGTCGAATACCGATCCGCCTCACCCGCGGAATGGTCCGGCGGTCGGGACGCGACCTCGCGCATCTCATCCTCGGTCAGATGATCTGCACGGACGACCAGACACCGCAGAATGGCCTCAGAAATCTGAGCGTCGCGCTCCAGGGCGGCGATCTTGGTCGGCTCCGCCTCGAAGTAAGTCAAGGCGTAGATCGCCCGCTTGCGACCGCGGATCTCATAGGCCAGTCGGCGTTCGTCCCACTTGTTCGCCAGAATCACGCGGGCTTCCGCTCGCTTCATCAGGCGGTTGAGCTCGGCCTGCACCGCATCCCAGTCGGTGGTGACGGCCGGATCAAAAAGGAACATGCCTTCGTATTTCTTCAGAGCCACATATACCTCCGAACGCTCTTGGGGGCCACTTTTCCGGGCCCGTCATTCCTCTGCCTTGTTGAATCGGTTCATCGCCGCATCCAGGCCTTCGGCGATCCAGCACTCCACCGCGTCGGCAGCCCGACCCACCGCAGGCCCGACCACCCGTTCTTCCTGGGGGCTGAACGTCCCGAGCACGTGTCCGACCATTCGCTCGCCGCCCACCTGCTCGATCCCGATCCGCAGCCGGGCGAATCCCTCATCAGCCAGTTCCCGGACGATGCTGGACAGCCCGTTGTGCCCGCCGGCCGAGCCCGCCTTGCGGATCCGGAGCCGTCCAAGCGACAACGCCATGTCGTCGACCACCACCAGAAGCTGCTCCAGCGGCAGTTTGTGGAAAGTCGCGGCTTCCCGCACCGACCGGCCGCTCTGGTTCATGTACGTCGCCGGCTTGAGCAGCAGGACCGGCTCACCCGCAATTGTTCCGCCGCCGGCCAGACCGCTGAACTTCCCGCGGTTCACATCGAATCCGTGCCGCCGGGCCAGCTCGTCGATAACCCGGAAGCCCACATTATGCCGCGTGCGCTCGTACCGGGCGCCCGGATTGCCCAGGCCGACCACAAGCCTCATACCTTGCCCTCACCAGGCCGGCAGCCGCCCAATCACTCCTCGCCTTCCTCCTCCTCCCTCTCACGGCGGCCGATGATCTCAGGCTGGGCTGCCTCCTCGCCTTCAACCGCGGGCGCAGCCTCGGTCGCGGCGATCTTAGCCCGCACCGAACACACGATCGATTCGGGAGCGGTGACCGCCGTCACGTTGGGAGGCAGTTGCAGATCGCGAACGTGCAGAACGTCGCCCAGCTTCATGTCGGCTACGTTCACCCGAATGAGCTCAGGGATTTCGGTGACCGTGCACTCCACCTCGACGTCCACCATGTCGGGCTCAAACATCCCGCCCTCGTTCGTCCCGGTCGGCGTCCCCTTGAACTCCAGCGGCACCGACACGGTCACCCGCTCGTGCAGATCCACGCGCATGAAGTCCACGTGGACGGGCGTGCTGGACATGTGGTCGAACTGCACTTCCTTGATCAGCACCTGCTTGGGCTGCCCGTCCACGCGCAGCTCCACCACGTGCTGGCCCTGGTTCACCAGGTTGGTGAGCTCGCGCACGGGGATAGCCACGTTCTCGGGTGACTCGCCGTGGCCGTAGATCACTGCCGGCAGCTTGCCGTCCCGGCGGAGCCGACGCGCGGCCCGAGTACCGTTGGCCTGTCGCGGTTCCGCCTCTAGTGTCGAAATCTGCATCGTTGTCCTGCTCCTTGCGGCCGTTCCATCAGAAGGCGGCCGGTCCGTTCTGGCTCACAACCGGCGAGCTGCGCCGGTAACCTTCAGTTCCTACGCCCGCGCGGGCTGCGTCGTGACCGGCCCCCGGGAAGGAACGTATCCATTTTGAAACATGGCACTGACCGAAGCGTTGCAGTGGATCCTGCGAATCGCCTCACCCAGCAAAGGCGCGACCGAAAGCACCTGGATCTGCGGCAGACGCTCGCGCACGCCCTCGCCCAGCGGAATCGTGTCCGTCACCAGCACCCAATCGATATTCGCGGAGACCAGCCGGTCCAGCGCGGGGCCCGCCAGGACCGCGTGGGTAGCCGCCAGCAGGAATCGCTTGGCGCCATGATTCCGCAGGATCCGCATCGCCTCCGTGGCCGTGCCGCCGGTCGTGATCATGTCGTCGAACATGAGCACGGTCTTCCCACCCACGTCTCCGATGACCCGCGAGGCTTTCGTCGTATCGCCGGTGAGACGGTGCTTTTCGATGATGGCCAGGCCCGTGCCCAGCCGGTCCTTGTAGACACTGGCCTGCTTGACATTGCCCACGTCCGGGGACACCACCACCGTATCTTGCAGACGAAGCGAGACGACGTGCTGGGCGATCACCGGCATGGCCGTCAGATGATCCACCGGCAAATCGAAGAAGCCCTGGATCTGGTCGGCGTGCAGGTCCATGGCCAGTACGCGGTGCGCCCCGGCCTGGGTGATGAGGTTCGCCACCAGCTTGGCGGTGATGGGTGTGCGGCCTTCGGCCTTGCGATCCTGGCGGGCATAGCCGAAGTAGGGAATCACCGCCGTGATCCGCCGCGCCGAGGCCCGCCGCAGGCAATCGATGAAGATCAGCAACTCCATCAGGTTTTCATTCACCGGCGGGCACGACGACTGCACGACGAAACAGTCCCGGCCGCGAACGTCATCATCGAGTTTGATGATCGTCTCGCCGTCCGGGAAGCGGCCGACGTGCGCCTGCCCCACAGGAACCTTCAGCGAAGCGCAAACCCTGTTCACCAGTTCTGGGTTGCTGGAACCTCCGAATACCTTGATGCCGCTGGGCTCAAAATCGAGAAGATTGTCCGGCTCACAATCGCTCATGATCTGCCATCCCGCTCGTCGCCGTTGGGTCCGCGCACGACACTGCCGTGGGCGATGTACTGACCGTGGGCCACCGACAGTGGCGCCACGAGGATCGATCCGTTACCGATGTATGTGTCGTCGCCAACCACGGAATGCTGGATCTGCCGGCCGTCGAAGTTGGCGAAGATAGTCCCCGCCCCGACGTTCACGCGCTCCCCGATTTCCGCGTCGCCGATATAGCTCAGATGCCGGGCCCGCGTGCCGACGCCCAGCGTGGTATTCTTGATCTCGGTGAACACGCCCACCACCACGTCGTCCTGAAGCTCGGTGCCCTCCCGCAGGTAAGCGAACGGGCCGACGTTGCAGCGACGGCCGATCTTCACGCGGCCGTGGATATAGGTAAATGGATAGATGACCGTGTCCTGCCCGATCTGGGCCCGGATGTCGATCCAGGTGTTCATGGGATCGACGATGGTGACGCCCTGCTTCATCAGCTCCTGCTGAATGCGTGTCTGCATGATCCGGCCGACTTCGGCCAGTTGGACACGACTGTTGACTCCCATGGCCTCTTCAGCAGCCACCGCCCGGATGGCCAGAGCCCGATGGCCGCCCTGGACCAGGATGCGCAGGGCGTCGGTGATGTAGTATTCGCCCTTGACATTGTCCGGCCGCAGCCGCTGGAGGGCGTCAAACAGCAGTTTCTTGTCGAAGCAATAGTAGCTCGGGTTTATTTCGGTGATCTTGCGCTGCTCGGGCGTGCAGTCTGTCTCCTCGACGATGCCCTGCAGGTTGCCGTATTCGTCGCGGACGATGCGGCCGTAGCCGGTCGGGTCGGGCAGCTCGGCCGTGGCCAGTGTGACGGCCGCGTTCTCGCGCTCGTGGGTCTTCAGCAGCAATTCCAGCGTACCGGTGCGCACGAGCGGCATATCGCCGGCAATGACGACCAGATTGCCTTCAAAGTCGGCCAGCACTTCCCGGCACACCATGGCCGCGTGACCGGTGCCCTTCTGCTCGGTCTGCTCGACCCACGCCACCCCGGGTTCCTCCCGGAAGGCGGCAATCACGTCATCCTTCTTGTAGCCGACGACGCAGGCGATCCGCTCGATCCCCGCCGCGCGGCAGGCGTCCAGCACGTAGGCAAGCATGGGTCGCCCACAGACCTCATGCAGCACCTTGGGCAGATCCGTCACCATCCGGGTGGATTTGCCCGCGGCCAGGATGATTGCCGCCGTTGGTTTCTTCATGCGCTGACTCAACCCAAGATCGCCAAGCGGGCCAGCCACCTCCCGACGCCGCTGCGACGTTGACCCATCCCGACTACCCGGCCTGGACTCGAACCAGGAATACCAGGACCAAAACCTGGTGTGTTACCGATTACACCACCGGGTAAAAACGGTCCCGCCGGGGCGCCTGACCGGTGTGCTAACTCTCTTCGCAATGGACACTTATGCAGAGCGGTCGCAGCTCTGACATCACCACGCACGAGGCCTGAACCCCCGCTGCGAGCCGGAGGCCCATCATCCCTGCAAACGGGACACGCCCCAGTGGGCGCGGTGCCCGGCTCTGTCGGCCGGAGAAGGAAGGATAGCCGACCGGACCCAGCGCGTCAACCGGCGGGAAGCTCCACGACATAGACCTGCGGGTAGCCGGTGCGGTCAGAGGTGAAGGTCGCGAATCGCTCCGAGCCACTGAATGACGGGTGCGGGTGCGTCCACTGCGGGCCGTAGATCGTGTCCGTCTTCATTTCCATCCAGGAGAGCTCGCTGGCCAGATCGGATGCTCCCGCCTTGGCGGCTTCCTCGAAATCGGCCTTGAGGGCGTAACGGCCTTTCGGCCACTGGGAGCCGCGATTGCTGCTGCCAGGGTGACAGACGGTCCGTCGTCGGCCACTCGCCACATCAATAAGCTGAACACCGATGTCCGGATGGTTGGTGTCACACATGACTGTTCGGCCGTCCCGAGTGGCACAGATGTGCCAGGCGTTGAACTCCGCAATGGTCGTGATCTCACCGTCGGAGAGCCGGAACCGCTTCAGCGCTTTCGGCCAGACGGTAAACATCAGATCGCCGGTGTCGCCCAGCCAGGTTTCGTGCACGATGAACTCATCATTGCCGTGCCCGTAGAGGCAGCGGTTTTCCGTGCCGTCGCGGCGGATCAGATACATGCGGGGAGCCGGGTCGGCCGCGTACTCGATCAAGTGCGGATCCGTGGGATGAAACTGCGGATGAATGATGGTCCGGGTCTGTCGATGCACGACTTCTCCGCCGCTGCCGTCCGTCGCGGCCACGGCAATGCCGTGTTGGCCCTCCAGGCGAATGGCCGAAACGATCCACTCCCCGTCCGCCGACAGATCGACTTCCCCCAGCTTGCCACCCGGGAAATCGGCCAGCACTTCTTCATATAGGTTGATGAGCGAAAGGCCTATGATGCTCGATCCGCGTGTGAAGAACAGGCGCGAGCCGTCGCCGGAGATCACGGCCGAGAAGCTGTTGATGTCGGCGGAGTCCGTCAACTGCGTAATCGGCCCCTCCGGGAAGCCGGCCCGGTAGAAGTTGGCGGCGCCGTCTCGAAAGCGGGCGAAGACGAGTGAACGCTCGTCGGGCAGGAACGAACTGGTCAGGAAGTAAAGGTGGTGGTTGATACAGCGGTGGCTGGTCATCTGCCAGAGGGTCGCGCCGGTGCGCTCGTCCCGCAGTCGTTGAGCCTCGCACGGGAACTCCTGCCCCTTCTCGCCCATAACTCACTCAAGCCCTTTCTATGGCGCCCGCGCCGCCGTCCGACTGTCGAGGCCGATACAGCATGATGACGCGTCCGACCTGTCCGACCCACATGCAGGGAACTCGTTGAACGAGTTCATCCGCCAGCCGCCGGAGCTCCTCGCGGTCCTGCGCGTCGACGCGGATCTTGATCAGCTCACTTCTGTCCAACTCGCCCCGCACTTCCGCCAGGAAGGCCTCGCTCACGCCTCGGCGACCGATGCCCAGGCGGGCCCGCAACCGTTGCCCACGGCTCATCAGGCGGCGCCGTTCCGCCGAACTGAGTAGGGCCGATTCGCGCGGGTGCGGTTCTTGGTCATGTGGGGTGGCGGTCATGCGCCTCAACTTAGCCGCTGGCCTGGCTTCCTTCAAACATGCCGTTTGCTCCGTTCCCGACGCTGGCAGTTCGCCACTTCGGCAGCGGCTGGTCGCGTGCCGCGCGGCTTGCTTAGTGAACGGCCCGAACGGAGGCCGGCCGCTACGGTCTGGGAGCTCACCATGGCCGGTCGCTCCCGGCCGCCCAGGCCACGTTGATGCGGGGACCTCGCCGCTCTAGAATCAGCGGCAAGCGAACTGATCGGAATCCAGGTAGTTTGAACGCGCAGGAGCGTGGGTATGCCCGTTGATGAGATCGAGTTTGAATGTGAAGAGCTCATGGAGAAGGCCGTCGATTTCCTCCGCCAGGAGCTTCGCGGCGTGCGGACCGGCCGGGCCTCTCCAGGTCTCGTTGAACACCTGAAAGTTCCTGTCGAGTCGTACGGCTCGACCATGGATCTCCGAGAGCTGGCTAGTATCTCCGTGCCGGAGGGTAATCTGCTCCTGCTCAAGCCCTTCGACCCCAGCGTACTCAGGGAGATCGAGCGGGCCATCCAGGCCTCCGACATCGGAATCACGCCGATGAGCGACGGCAAGGTCATCCGCTTGCCGGTCCCGCCGCTCTCGGGGGAGCGCCGCCAGAAGATGCTCGCCCAGGTGCGGAAGATGGGGGAAAACCAGAAGATTGCCATCCGTAACGTGCGCCGGGACATGAACCGGCGGATCGAGACCGAGGAGAAGGAAAAGAAGATCGCCGAAGATGATGCCGAGAAGGGCAAGGAGAATATCCAGGAACTCACGAAAAAGTATGAGAGCCAGGTCGACGCGCTGGTCACCGCCAAGTCCAAGGAAATCGAGGAAGTCTAAGAGCCTGCTCCATCAGGACCATCTGGCACCGGTTTCCAACTTGTGTACACCGGTTGGAAACCGGTGCCACTCTGGGGCCACACCCTGCGTGCCGCCCGGTGACAGCCGCCATGAGCGCCGTGCGTGTGCCGCGCAGGTCCGATACAATCAACATCATGCCCCGGGAGGACTGGCATGGCGAAGGCGACGATGCAGGCGAACCACTCGCCTACATTCCGCCGCTGGTTTCCGGCAAGGCTTTTCTGCCGCTTCACCACCACCCGGTGATCGGGCTGAGCCTCGTGCTCATCGCCGCCTGCGCCGCGCAGATCGTGGTCTGGGTGGTCAGTCAGCGCTTGTTGACCTTATCGGGTGTTGAGGGTTCGGCGGCAGTTCTCCATGGCGGTCTTTTCGAACTGCTCCGCCTGTCCGTCGGCCGCGTCTGGCCGGCTCAAACCGAAGCCGTGCTGTTTGTCGTCTGCCTCTCGGCCGCCCTGCTCTCGGCCGTCGGCTGGTACGGGGCTGCCCGGGTCGTGCTGGGGCCCCCATGGGGGTTCTGGACGGCTTTGGTCTGGGTGCTCCATCCGGCGTTTGCGTTTCTGGCCCAGCGCCCTGCGCCGCTTTCGCTCGCTTTCCTGTTGACGCCGTTCTCGCTCTGGGCCCTGGTTTCGTGGAGACGTTCCAGTCGTGCCACCACCACGTGGCTTGCCGGAGTGGGGTTGGCGGCCATCGGGCTGGTGGGCTTCCAAGGTTGGCTGCTGCTGCCTCTGGTCCTGCCCGCGATCTCTGTCGCGCCGTACTCTCCCCGGAAGCGTCTTGCGGGCGTGGGGATGCTGCTGGCCGGATTTGTTCTGGTGGTCGGCGCCGGCTGGTGGGCTCTGGCGGGCACGCCGTTTATTGAGGGGTTACCCGGGCGTGCAGCTCACAACCTGCGCGTCCACCTCGATGATGGAGATATGGCCGAAGCGGCACGCCAGCAATTGGCGGCCGACAGTGAGCGCGGGCATCTGGCCCCGATCACGTTTCTCCTCTCCGAGCTGCGCAGTGCCCCGGCCGATACTCTGCGTTGGCTGGGACGCAGGTTGACCCGCACGGTGTACGCCACGTCGGGAGGACAACTCCAACGGCCGCTCTTCGCCTTACAGGTTGCGCTGATCCTGCCTGCCCTGTGGGGCTGGATAGTGGCCTGCCGCCATCAACAGTGGCGCTGGTCGGCGGTCGTCGGTGCGATGTACGTAGCCGTTTTCTGGCTGATTGCGGCCATCGGTGAGCCGCTGGCCCGTAATGTGGTCCCGGCTGGCGGCATTCTGATCATGTTTGCCCTCGTCGGTTTCGCCGACGTGTACGAGCGTCTGTTCGGGCGAAGTCTTACCCGGCCGGGAGCGCCTCGGCGTTCCTGGCGCCGACACGAATCGGAAGACGACCTGTTCCCGGACGATCTGCCGATCGTCTGACACCTTCGGCGCGCGGCCAATGCCCGTCTGATCCATGCGGTCAGCGGTCAGGCGCAACGGCGTGGGCCGCCGACGGCGTCGGCTATTGCAGGGCGCCCTGGTCACGGGCAGCGCGGTCAGGCCTTGATCACGTGCCGCTTGCTGCCACGCACTTTCGCGCAGGCATTTCGGGTGTCCACAATAAGCTGCGAGTTCTTGACGATCATCTCGTAATCGTACGAGGAGTGATCGGTGGAGATAAGCACGCAATCGTAGCCGGCCAGCGACTCCGGCGTCAGCGGGACCGACTTCATCTTCAGGTCGTGCTCGCGCTGCTTGTGCGTGCTGGCCACATGTGGATCGTTGTAATCCACCTTGGCGCCGTGATCCCTGAGCCGCTCAATCAGTTCGATCGACGGCGACTCGCGGATGTCATCGACGTCCTTCTTATACGCCAGACCCAGCACCAGGATCTTCGATCCGTTGATGGGCTTTTTGTACTGGTTCAGCGCCAGGGCCACGTGCTCGATGACGTACTCGGGCATGGAGGTGTTGATCTCGCCGGCCAGTTCGATGAACCGGGTGGGCATGCCGTATTCGCGGGCTTTCCAGGTCAGGTAGAAAGGATCGATGGGGATGCAGTGCCCGCCCAGACCCGGCCCGGGGTAGAACGGCTGAAAGCCGAACGGCTTGGTGCTGGCCGCGGCGATCACCTCCCAGACGTCAATGCCCATGCGCTCAAAAACCATTTTCAGCTCGTTGACCATGGCGATGTTCACGCATCGGTAAACGTTCTCGACGATCTTGGCGGCCTCGGCCACCTCGCAGCTCGATACCGGCACCACTTTGGCAATGGCCTTGCTGTAAAGCGTGAGGGCCAGCTCCAGGCTCTTGGGGTCATAGCCGCCCACCAGCTTGGGGATCGTCTCCGTCGAGAAGTCCTTCCGGCCGGGGTCCTCGCGCTCGGGCGAGTAAGCCAGAAAGAAGTCCTTCCCGGCCGTCAGCCCGCCCTGCTCCAGAATCGGCCGCACCAGATCCCGGGTCGTCCCCGGGTAGGTGGTGCTCTCCAGGGTCACCAATTGATCCTTGCGGAGTTGGCTGGCGGCCGTCTCGGTCGTCTTGATCACGTAGGTCATGTCTGGGTCGCGCGTCTTGGACAGCGGCGTGGGCACGCACATGATCATCACGTCGCTGGCCTTTAACCGCTTCGGATCGGCAGAGGCCTCGAACAGCCCCTGTTCGCGCATCTGGGCAATCAGATCGCTGGGGATGTGCTCGATATAGCTCTTGCCGGCGTTGAGCTTCTTGACCTTCTCCTCATCAATATCGAAACCCAGCGTGCGGAAGCCCGCCCGGCTGAAACTCCGGGCCAGAGGCAGCCCCACATAGCCCATGCCCAGGATGGCCACTTCCGCGCTCTTGGAGTTGATCTTCTCCAGCAACGTTTTATCGGACAAGATTCGTGCTCCGTTCTCAAAACAGCCCGGATCGAGTTATCGGGCCATCTTAGACAAACCCGCAGGGGCCGCAAGCGTACGCACAAGGAGGGCCCCGGCTCAGGCCGATGATTGTATGTCGGCCGAACGGAAGCGATGATACAATGCTGGCATGCACTTAAAGCCAGCATGGAGGGCGAAATGAACATCCCCCTGTCCCGCCCGGACATCAGTCAGGCCGAGCGCGACGCCGTTCTTGAAGTATTGCTGACACCGCAGCTCTCCCTGGGCCCCAAGGTGCCGGAATTTGAGCGCGCTTTTCGCGAGCTTCTGGGCCGGCGGTACGCCGTGGCCGTCAACAGCGGCACCAGCGCGCTGCACCTGTGCATCCGGGCCATGGACATTGGCCCGGGGGATGAGGTGATCACTACGCCGTTTTCGTTCATCGCCTCGTCGAACTGCATTCAGTTCGAGCGGGCCCGGCCCGTCTTCGTAGACGTGGATGCCGAGACCTGGAACATCGATCCAAAGAGGATCGCGGCGGCGATCACGCCCCGAACCAAGGCGGTTCTGCCGGTCGACGTGTTCGGTCAGCCGGCCGACGTCGATCCGATCCACGAGATCGCCCGCAAACACAAGCTTCGCGTGCTGGAGGACTCGTGCGAGGCCCTCGGTGCCATGTACAAGGAGCGCCCGGCCGGTACGCTGGGCGACGCCGGCGTCTTCGGCTTCTATCCGAACAAGCAGGTCACCACCGGCGAGGGCGGCATGATCGTCACCGATGACGAGACGCTCTACCGCCGTACGGTATCCATGCGCAACCAGGGCCGCGACGAAGGCGCGGGCTGGCTGGCTCATGCCCGTCTGGGGTACAACTTCCGGCTCAGCGATATCAATTGCGCTCTGGGCATTGCCCAGATGAAGCGGCTGGAAGAGATCCTGGCGCGAAGATCGCGCGTAGCCGGGTGGTACCTGGAACGGCTCCGCGGCGAGCAGCGCATCCGACTCCAGAAGATTCTGCCTGAGTGTCGTATCAGCTGGTTCGTGATGGTCGTGCGGCTGGATGACAGCTACGCACGCGAAGACCGCGACCGCATCCTGCACCACCTTCGCGAGAAGGGCATCGGCTGCAACAACTACTTCAGCCCCATCCACCTTCAGCCGTTCTACGCCGAGCAGTTCGGCCATCAGCGCGGCGACTTCCCGGTCTGCGAAGCCCTGGCCGACCGCACCATCGCCCTGCCCTTCCACGGCCTGCTCACGGAAGACGAGGTGGACACGGTCTGCCGCACGTTCCGCGCGCTGCTCTGAATTCCGTGCTCCTACCCGTCGAAGACTGTCAGCGCCTCACAGCCAAGGGCCTTCCCCCCTATAGAGGTCAAGGAGGGATTATCAGCTCACCGCAAGCTCTCCCCCCCTTTTCAAGGGGGGGTTGGGGGGGTTACTCGGACCACCCCATGCTCTCCCCCCCTTTTCAAGGGGGGGTTGGGGGGGTTACTCGGACCACCCCATGCTCTCCCCCCCTTTTCAAGGGGGGGTTGGGGGGGTTACTCGGACCACCCCATGC
>BTUC01000213.1:0-12551 GCA_045863575.1 Phycisphaerae bacterium | reverse complement strand
TCACGGTTACCGCGCCGCCCTGGAGCGAGACACTGGCGTGATGCCACTGGCCGCTGTTCAGATCGAAGGCCGGCGAATAAGTGGCCACATCGATATCCTGATAACGCAGCGTCAGGTGGTTATCGCTCGCCCCGATAGAATCCGGAAACGTGTCGAACTCCAGCGTCAGGCCCATCGGCGGGCCTGACTCGCCGAAGATCGCGTTCGAGCCTTGCGTGGATGCATCCAGCAGGGCAAAGGACAGCCCGTCCCCGCTGTGATTCGCTCCCGACCTGAAATCAAAGGACGTTGTGAACGCTTCAACCGGGGCCGGCGGGACCGTCTTGAAGATCAACGTGCCGGTTAGATTCGGAGCTGCGGGCGTGAGCCGCACGGCGCCGGATACGGCGCTCGCACTGCCGTTGAGTGCATAGGCCGACCCCTGCGAAGTATCGAAGTCTGCGAAGAAAGCGGCGCTGTCGGCCAGTTCACAATCGTCCGGGCTCCCGTCGAGGTCGCAATCGGCCTCGCATGAGTCCGGAACGCGGTTGTTGTTGCAATCGTGGATGCCCGGCGTCTCTGGCGGGAGAATCTCACATGCGTCAAGCAGGCCATTGTTGTTGCAGTCTTGCGTGGGCAGCTCGCAGGTATCCATCGTGCCGTTGTTGTCGCAATCCACGGACTCACCGCCTGTGGCGAGGTCGCACGAGTCAAGAACCCCGTTGTTGTTGCAGTCTTGCCCCCCCAGCTCGCAGGTATCGAGCACGGCATTCTTGTTGCAGTCGTTGGTCCTGAAGTTGATGATCTCTTTGGGCAGCGAGGGGCTGCTCCAGCTCAGTTGAGCGCGAGCCGAGTCGGTCAATCCCAGGTACTCCATCGCCACGCGGCATGGTACTCCAGCCGTTAAAGCGATGGATCCGGCGCGTTGACTGCTTCCCCCTAAAAATCCGCTGATGACTTGTTGTCCATTGACGCGGAGTGCGCCGCCAGGGACTGCAACGACTTCGAACGTGTAGGTCTCACTATATTGCGGCACGACCGTGCCTTCCCAGAGGACGCGAAAATGGTCTATTCCGATCAGGCCAGGCATCGGGCTACCGGCGCCCCAATCAAAGTTGATCTCCGGATCGACGCGCGTGTAGGTCGAAAGAGATACGCCGGGATTGTGGTTCTGGTAAATGCCGGTGGCGCCTCCCAGCTCGCACGCATCCGGGATGCCATTCACGTCGCAATCGGGAAGCCCTTCGCAACTGTCGGGGAAGCCGTTCCTGTTGCAGTCGCCCTGCGTTCCATTGACGATCTCCTGCAGATCGGAGGTTCCGTTGTTGTTGCAGTCACCGTTGAGCGCCTGGTTGATATCGAGAACACCACCGGTGACGCATTTGCCGGCTAGCGCAGGTACCGGCCGCGCGGTCTTGATGATCCGGCCCACGACCTGCCGGTAATCGAGTGTGGGATAACGCGACCAGATCAGCCCGCATGTCCCCGTGACAAACGGGCCGGACATCGACGAACCGCCGGCATAGGCATAGCCGCCCCCCAGCGTGGTCGACAGGACGTTTAAGCCTGGAGCACCCAGGTCGACTGTGGTCGCTCCGTGGGAGCCAGCCACTTGATCGTCATTGTCCGTGGCCATCACATTGATCAGGTTGGGCAACTTATATGCGGCCGGGAAATGCGGAAAAACGTCGCCGTCATCGCCGATGATATTGCCGGCAACGGTGACGAAAACATGGCCGGCCTCCGCTGCCGCCGCGATGGCGTCGTATTCTGACTGCGCGTAACCGGCGCTGCCATACGAGTTGTTGGATACACGAATGTTATTTCTGACGCAGTATTCCACCGATCGGATGATGTGGCTGCCATGGTCGACCCAGAAGGATGCGATTTTGCCGCGCCAGTTGATTCCGGCGATGCCCACAGTGTTATTCCCGACGGCGGCGAACACGCCGCTGGTCAGCGTGCCGTGCGCATCCCCCGGAAAAGGGGATGGGTCGTTGTCGTTATTGACGAAGTCCCATCCCACGCGGTCATCGATATAGCCGTTGGCGTCGTCGTCGACGCCGTTGCCGGGTACTTCGCCGGGGTTGAACCAGATGTTGGCGGCCAGGTCCGGATGAGTCAGTTCAACGCCGCCATCAATGCTGGCCATGACGAAATTGGGATCGCCGGTCCAGGTATCCCAGGCGGCCGTGGCTCTCACATCCGCGCCGGAGGTTCCTGGATCCCCATTGACGGTCTGGCCGATGTTCCGCAGGCCCCACTGATCTGCGAACCGGGTATCGTTCGGAATGGCCAGGAATTGCACTTCGTAATCCGGCTCGGCGTAGAGGACGTCCTCCTCGTCGAGCAGTTTTTGGAGGATCTGGGGGACCGTGCCGGCGGGGACCTCGATCACGTGCAGATTATCGACCAGGGTGAAGCTCGTCTTCGTCCGGCTCACGCCCGCGCGCTTCTGCATCGTTTCACGTGCCGGCGTCTTGACCCCTGACTTGTATCGCACCAGCAGGCGGCTGGGATGGTACTTGTCCGATCGAATGGTGCGAAACCACGCCTTGTCGCCGGGGCCGCGTGGGCTGACCAGACCGGCCGTCTCTTTGACTTCCTCCGCCAGGTGGTCCGCGGGCGGCGAGCTGGTTTGTGCCCTGGCCGTGGCCAGGCCAAGTGCAAAGACTGTACCGACCGCCCATCGCGTACACATCGTCTTTCCTCCTGCCGGCAATTTGAGGAGCGCGCAAAAACACCGCTTTCGGTACGGCATTGAGTGCACCGGAACCGCCTGAGGGGCGTGCACACAGCACGGTCGGTATAACTTCACTCGAAGGAGCAGGGACGAGGCGCACGCTGCTGACGACCAGAAGTGCGATTCGACGGCTCCGGCCTGACTTCCATTCTAGCAAAAAGCCTCTGCAGGAATCAATGCGCCAGTTCTCACCGCTTGCAGGCACTCCCGCGTTGTCGAGTTCATGAAATGCAATGCTTTGCCAATACGGAGGTAGCGCCGTGGTTGGCCTGTTTGATATACACGACCTGGAGGACATCGAGCAGAATCTTCGCTCCGCGTTCGCGTTGACGCCGTTGGTGCAAGAACGGAGCACCCCGGAGAGTTCCAAACCCTGCACCTTTGAAGCAAACGCGTCCTCCGGGTATAGTCATGGAGTTGAATGGCCGCGGGCCGGCCATGGCAACGATCGCCCCTTGTTAGTCCAGAAGGGTTCATGACGCTTAGATTTCTAAGCGATTCGGCGATTGCTTTGCGCACATGGACTTTTTGCCATCGGCACTCAGGCCTGCTTGGCGGACCGGCCGAGGCGTGGGCGGGAACAGAAGACAGGCCGTCTGCATGTCGGGAGGAGTGGGATGTCGACGCGGCTGAGAAGATTACACGGGGCGTTCGTGCTTTTCTGGCTGTGCGGTGCGACGCAGAGCCAGGTCGCAGGCGCACTCATCACCTGGATCGGGGGAAACGCCGACTGGGTCGACGGCTCGGGAAATAACGCCAACTGGAGCCCGGCCGACGAACCCGATGCCGACGATACGGCGGTTTTCAATACCGCCAACGCCGTGAGCCTGGGCAGCAACAATGCAATCCTGGCCCTCACCCTGTCGGGCGGCATCGACCTGCTGCTGAACGACTCTGATCTGGACGTCAACGGCCTCGTGCAACTGTCCGGCGCCGGCACGTTGCTGAATGTCGGCGCGGCAGGGTCGCTGCTGACGGCCGACAGTATCCTGATCAACAGCGGCGCCGACCTCGTACTCACCGGCGGCGCCATCCAGGTCAACGAAGAAGCGGGCAATGGCCTGGTCGATATCAACGTCGGCGGCGAGCTGGTCGGCCACGGGGCCCTGGCCATGACCGACGCGGTGTTAGCGGGTACGACCCTCATCTTCAACAATGGGGCCATCACCGCCCGGCACGATTCGACCATCATATTCGGTAGCCCGCCGTCCGGCACGCTATCGCTGGCCGCCAGTGATCTTGATACGCGCATCGATCTGGATGGCTCGACCGAAGCGGGGGCGGTGAACGTCATGCGCAATCAGACACTGGACCTCAACATTCCTCTGAGTGATGCATTTGGCGGCACGATCACCCTGGCGCACAACGCCACCCTCGACGTGGCCAGCGCCTGGACGCTCAACACCGGAACGATCAATGCCGACAACGGCTTTGTCGACGTCGTGTCTCCCTTCCCGGATATTCCGGCGGACATTTCGGTGATTGCGGGTGCCGCACTCACGCAGACCGGCGGCACGATCAGCGTTGTCGATACCGACGGCATGCTGCAGTTCAGCGCCCCATTCACGATGAATGGGGGAACCTTCAACAACCAGGGCCACACGGTCTTCAACGCGAACGCCACGATCAATAATCCTGCCACCTTTACCATGGGCTCATCCGGTTCCGACCTCACCGTCGGCGCCGACGCTCAAGTGACCATCAACCAGATCAGCTTCAACCTCGACGGCAACATCGCCGGGACAGTGATCACGGTGAACGCCAACGGCGTCCTGACGCTCAACCTGGGCGACTACGACAATGATTCCGTTACCAACGCCTTTGATGGCAGGATGGATCTCGATGGCGGCCGGATCGGGCTGACATCCTCCGACGCCGAGTTCGTCATGGACGGCGTGCTCAACATGCACAGCAGTGCGTCCGGCCAGGCGCTCTGGGAGGGTGAACCCGTCGACATCGGCAATGACCTGGGAGCGCTCGACGCGGATCTGAACGTGACCGGCGCCGACGCCGTTTCCGTGCAGTTCGCAGCGCCTGTCGATTTCAACTCTGACGCCGACGTCCACGTCGAGGCCGGCGCAACGCTCGCTTTTCTCTCTGCCGTGACATTCGACACGGTCAACGGCGGGAATCATGCCGAGTTCACCGGGGCCGGGACCGTTGCATTCAACGGCCCCGTCAACGTCAACGAGGCGGTCACGCTCAACATGCCGGGCGGGACGATCGATTTGGACGGAACCGACAACACGGGCGAATTCATCAACATCGACGCACCCCTGACCATCCATGCCGCCACGCTGGCGAGCTTCGGCCGAATCAACGGAGGCGGCGGCACCAACACGCTCGACGTGAACAACAGCGTGGGTACGGGCGTATTGACCGTCAACCTGGATGACCCCGGCGCTGAGTGGACGCTCAACGCGCAGGGGGTCATGAATCTGGTGAATGACAACACCGAGGCCACGCTGCTGGCGGGCAGCGACGTGAACCTCGTGGGCACGCTGAACGTCACGGGCGACGTGCGGACGACCGCCCGGGTCGATTTTGGTCCGGCGGTCGTGAACATCAATACGGCCGCTCAGCCGCTGCGGCTGGCGGGCGGCAATAATGTCGATGCCCCCAACACTATCGCCGGAGGCACTATCTCCGGTCCGGGCCTGCTCGGTGCGGATACCGGCAAGGCTCTCCAGGGGTCAGGCACAATCAATACGGGAATAGATTTCGACGGAACGGCCAGTCTCCGGGCGGATAACGGAACACTGATCATCAATGGCACGATTCTGGACGCGGGACGGGTCGGTACCGCCGGCGACGATGCCACGCTGCACGTGACCAATGCCTGGAACAACAATGTGACCACCGGCGTGCAGCTTGAAGGAGGAACGCTCAGCGGTGGGACCATAACCAACGACGTGGCGGCCGGAATCAGCGGCCATGGTCACGTCGCCGCGCGGGTCATCAATAACACACGGCTGTCCGCGTCCATGACCGGCACGCTCGTCTTTCAGACGGCCGGCAACGACCATGACTGGGACGGCACAGCGAATACCGGCGAAATTGAAGCCATCTCAGGCGATATCGAGCTTCGCGATGTTGGCGCGGCGTTTGGATTCACGGGAACGGTAAGGGCCGCCAACAACCACACCGCCTTTGCCAACGGCTTCGCGCTGGATTTCAATCCCGGCTCGACGCTGTCTCTGGAGTCCGGGGGAACCTATCGATCCACCAGCAGCACCGACCTGGCTGGCGACGTGATCGTGGGCGCGGGCGGGGCGACGATCGAGGTCCAGAACAACTTCTTTCTGACCTTTGAAGCCGGCAGTTCGACAACGCTCGACTCCAATCTGCGCCTCATGAACAACAACATCAACGTTGAGGCGGGTACGACGTTCGCAGGCGGGGGGGCACTGGTAGTTCCCGAAGGCAGCCACCTGGTGGCCGACCATCTCGCCAATATCGGCGTCTTGCTCGACATGCGGGGGTCCTTCCGCCCGGGGAACTTCGATGGAATCGGACGGGTCCAATTACTCGATTACCAGCAGGCGGACACCGGCAGACTGTTCGTCGAACTGACCGGCACAGCCCTTAACCAGTTCGACCGGCTGGTCGTCAACGGCACCGCTCTGCTGGACGGTCTGTTGAACGTGGACATCGACGGGGGCTTCGTTCCTGCGCTGGGCAACACGTTCAACATCATTTCGGCCATTGACGTGTCCGGGACCTTCGACGGCGTCCAGACCTCCGGCATGCCCGCGGGCCTGACCATCCGGGTCAACTACCTGCCCACGTCCGTGCAACTCCAGGTGGTCCCCTCCACCCCGTTTGATCTCGACGGCGACGGGGACGTGGACTTCATCGATCTGCAACTGTTCGGCGCCTGTTCGACGGGGCCGACCATTCCGGGCCCGCCGCCCGGTTGCCCCCCCGCGCGTTATGCGATCGTGGATTCAGATGATGACAACGATGTCGACCAGGACGACTACGGCCGCATCCAGCGCTGCTACAGCGGGGCGTTCTATGTCGCCGACCCGGACTGCGGAAACTGACCCTCATGCAGGCTGGCGAGAACTCGTGCCGGCGTTCGATCAGGCCCGGGGGGCAACCGTCGATTGCCGCCCGACGGGTTTCACCCGCGCCCCATGGTCCGGAGAAGCATTGCCAAAGGACCGGAGGGAGGCTATCCTGTTCCTGGCATCTTATAAGTGCGGGCGTAGCTCAATTGGTAGAGCATCAGCCTTCCAAGCTGAATGTTGCCGGTTCGAACCCGGTCGCCCGCTTTGGATATAATTGCTTAGCTGAACGCGACTTAGCGTACCTGCCCGCGTGAGGCAGTGCGGCTCAGGAAGCCCAAAACCGGTGGTAACTACCACATTACCGCCGAGGGTTCCGGGAGTCGTGCAATGCCTCGATCAAAGCGTGCCTCCGTCCCCAGCTACCGTCTCCACAAGCCCTCGGGCCGAGCCGTCGTCCGTCTCAACGAGCGGGACTACTACCTGGGTCCCCATGGCACCGAGCAAAGCCGAGCGGCGTATGAGCGTCTCATCGCCGAATGGATCGCCCACGGCCGGCAGATGCCGCCCGACCACAGGCCGGCGCATACATGACACGATATGAGTATTCATGGTTGACCTCCTTTGAGCTTCGCCGCCATTTCCGCGACGGCGAACTCGATCGCGGCCAGGCGTGCTTCGAGCTGTTCTTTCTTTTCCTTGAGACGCTTGTTTTCGGTTTCCAGAGAGTCCATGCGGGCTTGCTGTTCCTTGACCGCTTCTACCAGCACGAGAACGATCGCGCTGTAAGCCACCGAATAACGGCTCTCGTGGTCCTTGCTCACCGCTTCCGGCAGTACCTTCTCCACCTCCTGGGCGATCAGCCCAAGATGGCGACGGCTATCCAGATTCAGTTCGGTATATCCATCCTGGCGCCAGTCGAAGCTCACACCCTCAAGCCGACTCAGCTGCTCGACGGCATCACCTATGGGCTGGACGTTCTGCTTCAGCCGCTCGTCGGACCGGTTCACATAATCCCCGATCCCGGCCACGCTGCCGTTGACGTGGAGCTTGTAGGAAGGAGATGCAATCCCAATCCCCGCGTCTCCGGTCACCCGGAGGTTCGCTGTCGTATTGAGGTTTCCGCTCGTACTGAGGTCTCCGGTCAAACTAAGCTGGCCGTTCTGGCCGAACGTGGCCAGCGGAGTATACGTGCTGTTCTCGTTGTACTTGACCACCTTGATGGTGGCATTGGCATGGACGGGCATCCCCAGGGCCAGCGCATAGTTCTACATGAACAGCCCGTAACGACCGGCACCCTGATAGCTGCCGCTGGTGAAAGGGGTGTGTTGACGCGTGATCAACGGGCGATCGGTCGCATTCAGAACCACACCAGGACTGCTGCCCGTATCGAAGAACACTCCTCCGTGTGCGCGCACGTCGAACTGATTGGGCCCGGTAGAGGTGAAGGCCGCATCGGTGGCATCTGCCCAGACGAAGGTGCCTTCGTCGCCATCTGCATCGTCTGCTTCGGCTGCGGTGCGGACCTTGGCGCGTCGACCGGCGGCGAAGCTGTAGTCGCCGCCGGCTTCGTTCAACAGGCCTCCGGGAACAGTGGAACCCTGGCCTGAGGACCTGTTCATTACTCCGCCGCCTACGGTGGATTCGCTTCCGCTCGCGATGTTGCCATTCCCGCCGCCCGCCGTGGAGACCGGGCCTTGCGCCTGATTGTCGATCCCGCCGGCGACCGCGGAGCTCTCTGCGCTGGCGGCGTTGGCGAAGCCGCCGCCTATGGCGGAGTGGCTTCCACTGGCGATGCTGCCGTAGCCGCCGGCCACCGTGGCGACGGGGCCATTCGCCTGATTGCCATTGCCGCCGGCAACCGTGGAGTGCGCTCCGCTGGCGATGTTATTGTAGCCGCCGCCCACCGTGGCGGTCAGGGCCTTCGCCTGGTTGAGATAGCCGCCGCACACCACCGTGCCCCATTCGATGCTGATGTTGTTCCGGCCGCCGCCTATGAACGAGAATTGGCCGGTGGCCTTGTTGTTCAGCCCACCGACAACCGTTGCGCCGCCCCGATCGTTCACCGCACCCGTGTTGTCACCTGCCTGGTTTTGCTCGCCGCCGCAGACGGTTCCGAACACGTCGGTGACGAGGTTGGCATAACCAGGTTGTCCGCCGCCGCAGATCGTCGCCCCGAAGACCCCGCACCTGCCTGGTTCACGTTTGACCCGCCGACCAGGTTGGGAGCAAAGCCGACTTCGTATCCCGGCTCGATTCGCAGGGCGCGCGTGTTGTTGACCCGAAGTTCCAGCGGCTGGTCGTCGAGGGTGCCGAGGAAATTAGCGACTGGATCGATGCTGGCGTTGCCGGTCAGCGCCCATCCGGAGCCGCCTTGAGCGGCAAACAGGGCATAGTTGGCAGGTGCCAACCTGACTGGTTACTCGTGACATCCGGTGAGGCGACTGCGATTACTCGAGCGCCACCGCAAAGTGATATTCGCCGGCGCCAACATCGAGAACCGCTTCGTGGCCTTCGGAACCGACCACGCGGATGTCGGCGATACCTGGCACCTGTTGGCCGGACTCCAAGATGGTTTCGCCGTTTTCGCTGATGTTGTCATGCCCCTCGCCGCCAGTCGGCAGGAACAGCCGCGCGGAGGTGTTGGCAGGGACGCTGACGTCCAGCAGGAACCGGCCTCCCTCGCGGCGCCAGGCGCTGCGAACCCGGCCGTACATCGACAAGTACTCGCACCGCACCCACGCCAGGCCGTCAACCGGCCGGGAGCGGATCACGCTTCTCTTGAAACCCGGCTCCTGCGGATGGATGTTGATGCCCCCGAGGCTCTCGTACATCCACCGACCGACCGCCCCCAGAGCAAAATGATTGTGCGAGAGGGTATTTCTGTCGCAGTTCCAGATCTCCCAGATCGTGGTGGCACCGTGCTCGATCATGTAACCCCAGGAAGGGTATGTTGTCTGCGTCGCCAGACGGTAGGCGAGCTCGTGGCGGCCGTGCGCGGTCAACACCGGCAGGAGGAACGCGGTAGCCATAGTCCCGGTGGAGAGGTGATCGCCTCGCTCGCGGATATCGCGGACGATGTTCTCCAGCACGGCTTGGCGGCGATCCTCGGGCGTCAGACCAAACCACAGCGGCAGGACATTCATCGCTTGGTTGTTGCGCGGATACTGGTTCGTTTGTTTATCAAAGTACTTCGCGTCGAAAGCGGTGGCGATTTGCCGGGCCAACAACCCATACTTGCGGGCGTCGTCGGTTCGACCGATCGCGGCGGCCATCTCGGAGAGCAGCTTGGTCGAATAGAAGTAATATGCCGTACCAATCGGCTTGGGAGGTGAAGGATCCACGCCCATCCAGTCTCCGAAACCCTCCCGTTCGTACAGGTGATCCTTGCTGTGCCGGCGCATGTATTCGACCCAGCCCTGCATCCCCTCGTAGCTCTCCTCGATGATGCGTTTGTCGCCGTAGAACTGATAGACCGTCCATGGAATGATGGTGACCGCATCACCCCAGCCGGGCGCACCCGGCTCGCCGGCGACGATCAAGGGAGCGAAGTTGGTCACATGTCCGTCGTCGCCCCGCGAGTCGAGGATATCACGCATCCACTTGGAGTAGAAGCTGCCCATCTGCATGTTCCAGCACGACGTTGCGGCAAAGAACTCCGCGTCGCCCATCCATCCCAGACGCTCGTCGCGCTGAGGGCAATCCGTGGGCACGCTGTAAAGGTTCGATCGCTGGGTCCACAGGATGCAGCGATACAGGCGGTTCAGCAGCTCGTTGGAGCAACTGAAAGCCCCGGCCAGAGGCACCGCGGAATGCAGCACGCACGCCGTCAGCGCGTCCCGGGCCGGTTCACCCGGCCAGCCGGACACTTCGACATAGCGGAATCCGTGATAAGTGAACCGCGGTTCCCAGACCTCCTCACTGTCTCCTCGGAGGACGTATTCGTCGGTTGAATCGGCGCTGCGGTAGCTGTCCGAGGAGACGAACCCGCTGCGCCGGAGGACTTCACCGAAACGGAGGGTGATCTTCGTGCCGCGTGGGCCCCGCACCTTCAACCGGACCCAGCCGGCCAGGTTCTGCCCGAAATCAAAGACGTAAGTACCCCGTTGCGGGCTGGTGAGGGCGATGGGTGTTTTTTCCTCCGTGATGCGAATGGGCTCGCATTGCTGAGCCACCAGCTGCTGGAGCGGTTCGTCCGACATCACCTGAACCCTGGCCCAACCCCGCTCGTCAAATCCGGGACCGTCCCAGCCGGGCATCTCCAGTCGAGCGTCGTAGGTTTCCCCGCCGTAGATGCTGTCCCGCACAACCGGCGAGTTGTGCGCGTTCCATGTGCCGTCGGTTGCGCAGCTGTCGCTCGTCCCGTCGGCGTACTCGACATTCAATTGGAGCAGGAAACGCAGGTTGCCCCCGGGGTACACGACGCGCCGGTCCCAGCCCAGCCCGCTCGACCACCAGGCATTCCCGAGCATCGCTCCGACAGCATTCCTCCCCTCGTGCAGCAATCCGGTCACGTCATAGGTCTGGTATTGAATGCGCTTCGGGTAATACGTCCAGTCTGGCGTGAAGGAATCCTGGCCCACGCGCCGACCGTTGATCCATGTCTGATAGCATCCCAGGCCACTGGCGTACACTCGAGCCCGGACAGGCTTCTGATTGAGAGCAAACTCTTTGCGGACGCAGAGCGACCGGAGAGGCTTGGGCGGGTCGGACACTTTGCTTTCCGGGTTCGCCGGCACCGTGATCCACCGGGCTGACCAATTGTCAGGGCTGAGCAGGCCCATCTCCCACCAGGCTGACTCTGAATACGGAGATGGTTGGCCATGGGCATCCCAGGTGCGGACCTTCCACCAGTATCGCCTGCCCGACTCCAGTGGCCGACCACCGTACGCCACGTGGATGGACTCATCCGAATCGACCTTGCCGCTGTTCCATGCCCTGCCATCGTTTCGGTCGAGTGCTTGCAGCGTATCCGCTACCAGAATCTGGTACGCGCTCTGAACCGCTCCACGCCTTGGATCATCGACCTGCCACGACAGCCGTGGCGATGCCTCGTCCAGGCCCAGGGGATTGACCCGGTACTCGCAGCGGAGAGCAAGGGGTCTGCCCGGTCCCTCAGCGTAAACAGCCGAGGAGGTCATGCAGCTCAACGCAAGATTCGCGACCAAGCCGCAAAGCGTCGCGAAGCGGGGCCCGGGTTGGATGGCGGCCATGGCTCCTCCGACGTCGCATTCATCAGACAAGTGGAACTGCCAGGCTGCAGGATAGACGCCACATGCAGCTATTGACAAGTGGGCCAACCTTTCGTCAGGGCACTGGCTCATGCTCCTGTCTCTGGTTAGACTGCAAACAGCACAAGGCTTATATCGAAGGCATGCGACCGCCTCTCGGGCGACCGGCACATTTCACTGAAGCCAGGCTCATCTTCAAGGAGGCCGGCATATGTGGAAAACATGCATCCTCACGGGCGCGATCCTTCTCATACGAACGACGGTGCGGTCATTTGCTGAGTCCAGGCCGGCCAACACCCCGGCTGGCGAGTCGCCCATCCGGGTGCTGATGATCACTGGAGGGCTACACCATGACTTCGATGTCCTGCCGCGAAAGCTGGCCGACGCGCTCAACTCTCAACATAATTTGCAGGTACGGGTGACCAGCGATCTGACGCGGATCGGCTTCGAGATCCGGGCCGGCGTTGACGTGCTGCTGTTCAATACCTGCATCAACCAGGGACTACCGGCCGATCAGCGCAAGGAGGTACTTGACGCGCTGAAGGCCGGCAAAGGCCTGGTCGGGATGCACGGGGCCTTGTGGAGCTT
>BTUC01000212.1:0-12577 GCA_045863575.1 Phycisphaerae bacterium | reverse complement strand
CCCTCTCCGCCCCGTGCGGCTGTGGGGCGCGTCTGTACGGCGATCGGATCCTCAGCCGCCGGTGACATGGCTGGCCGAGTAACGGGGCCCTGAGCATCACGGGAGGCTTGGAGTCCAGGCGCGGAGGATTGCGGTGGCTCAGCCGCCGGGGCTGTGGCGGGTTGACCGCTCAATTCGCTCGATTGCTGTTCCCCGGAGTCGGCCAGGATGTGTCGCGCCACGCCGACCGTCCCCACAACCAGCAGCACGACCAGGATCAATCCCGCCGCCGATCGGCTCCGGCCCACGCCCTCGTCGGCCGCTGCGCCGGCCAACCGTCGGATTCGCTCCAGCAGCGAGCCGCCCGAAGCGGCCAGGGCTGCGACGTCGCGATAGTCCTCGAGCGGGGCCAGCTTGGTCAGCGCCTGGGCATACACCAGCCGGCTCTTGCCCAGCGAGACGACCAGATCGTCACAGCAGTACTCGCGCTCGATGCGGATGCGCCGTGAGATCCACCAGACGGCCGGGTGGTGGAACAACACGATCTCGATGACGCCCTGGACGAAGCAGACCAGATAGTCGCACCGGCGGATATGGGCCAGCTCGTGCGCGAGGATGGCCTCGATCTCCGCGGCCGACAGCCCCGTGAGTGCGGATGCCGGCAGCAGGATCACCGGCCGTAAGTGCCCGATGACGGCCGGCGTCCGGATCACCAGCGAGCGCAGCACGCGTACCGGCCGGCTGACGCGCAGACTCTCACAGCAGCGCCTGACCACCGCGAGAATTTCATCGCCGACTGGGCTCGTGCCCTTGCTCCGCAGGCGGTACACGGCCGCCAGCCCACCCAGCCGCCACAGGGACAAGCCGAACACGCCGGCGATCCAGACGACCACCAGCCATGGCATGACCGACTGCGTGCTTCGAGCCAGGCGAGCCTGCCAGCTCTCGGCCGTTGCCGGTGGGGCGGCAACATCCACCCGGCCTGGTGGGGGCGCTGCGAGCATCACTGCCGCGGAGGCGTGTTGATCACTGACGACAGGAGCGTATTCGCCGCTGACGGCGACGGCCGGCATCGGCTCGGAAGCCAGAACCGGTGCTTCCTCCACCAGCGGCTCTACGGCGGAGGACAGTCGCTCCGGTGATGCGATCGACACAGCCTCCGCCGGTACAGCTGGCGGCGTCATCATCAGGAACGTGATTCCACACGCGAGCACCAGCACCGCCAGCGCGCAGCAGCCGGCCACGTACCGCATCTCCGGCCGCCTGGCCGGGATGAGCAGCATGGCCAGCCCGAACAGCCCCGCAACCGCCGCTCCCTGCCACAGCGAGTGCAGGAGCATCCAGCCCAGCCGATACGCCAGATCCGTCGAGACCAGCGCCGTGAGCTCGTTCATCTGGATTCTCCTTCAAGCTTTTTGAGCAGCTTGCGGATCTCCTGTAAGTCCTTGCGTGACACGTGGCGCGAGCTGACCGCGCGCAGGATGAGCTTGTCGGCCGCGCCGCCGAACACCCGCTGGATGAGGTCGTCCACGAACTGGCTCTGTGCCTTTTCCTGGGACATGGCCGGGCGGTAAACCTGGGGACGCTGATCGTCATCCTTGAGCAGCAGGCCCTTCTCGGTCATGACCTGCATCATCTTGAGCGTGGTGGAGTGGCCGGTGTCCCGCTCGCCTTCCAGGGCCTCGTGCACCTGGCGGACCGTGCTGGGGCCGCGTTCCCACAGCACGCGGAGAATCTGCCACTCGACTTCCGTGGGATGCGGCGAGGCGCGTCTGGCCATGGGAACTCCTTTGTTTCAGTTCATGATACGAAGGAATTCGTCCGAGTCAAGACAAGAAGACGAAGGAATTCGTCTATCCGGTCTAAAAAAATGCCCGGCTCGCACCGGGCTGCTTCGTCGATCACTCAGACCCGATAGTGCACCACAGAGACACCGAGCCACAGAGCCGAATGACGAATGTCCAAACCAGAATGACGAAGGAAGCCAGAATGACGAATGACGAATGACAGAAGGGGGCGCCGGATTCGTGGTTAATCCGTCATTCGGGTTTTCACCTTCGGGTTTCGTCATTCTTTCGTCATTCGGATTTCGTCATTCGGATTTGAGATCCTCTCCGCGTCTGCCAATGGACGGGACGCTTCGCGCAAGGGCAGCTTGATCATCGCCATGTGCAGCACGTTGGGCCGCTCATCGTGCGTCGAGGACAACAGCAAGTGCTCCCCGGCGGCCAGGGCTCGAAGTTGCCGCGCCGGCAGCGGCAGCTTGTTCATGAGCTCTGTCCACGCACCCGTGGCGGGATCGAAGACCTCGATGCTCTCGTTGGGTGCGATCTCGCCATGGGCATCGGGCGACGAGCCGCCCACCAGGTAGAGGCAGCCGTCGATGGCCACCATCTCTGGCGAGATCCGCGGCCGGCGAGGAGATGGGATCGTCATCCAGGTACGCGATTTCAGGTCGAACACGTCGCAGGCTTCAATGGTCTTGAAGCTCTCCCGCATCCCGCCGACGAGATACACCTTGTCGCCGAGGGCCGCGCAGCCGAAGGCACGCCGCGGCTGGGGCAGCGTGGCCGCGACAGGCGCAAAACCGGCCGCTTCATCGAGCGTATCCCACATCAGCACCTGGTTGGAATGCCGGAAGCGATCCTCGCGTTCGCGCCGCGGATCGTAATCCAGCCCGCCGAAGATCCATAGCGTGCTGCCCTCGCTCACCAGGCCGAACTGTGTGATCGGCGCCGGCAGCTTCTTCCCCAGCGCTTTCCAGGTGTCTTCCTTGAAATCGTACCGGTAGGCGTCGTCGAACGATCGGGCGACTTCTCCATCATGGCCGAAGCCGCCGATCGCATAACCCGTCGTGCTCGGGCCGCTGACCAGGGCGGTACCCATGGACTGCCGCTTGACGGGGAAGGCCGGACGCGGCTCGATCGTGAGACCGCCCAGGTGCACGCCGTAGCCTTCCGCGAGGAAGTTCTCCGGCTCGAAATCGTGCTGCTCGAGGCTGTTGTTCCCGCCGAAGAGGTAGAGCTGATTATCGTGCAGAAACATCCCCTGGCGGTTACGACTCGCCCCGGCGAACGGCAAGGTCCAGACGGACACGAGCGGCCCCTCTGATTGGCCGGTCACATTGATCGATTCGATCTGCCGCAAATGCCCGCCGCGGGCCGCTCCGCCGACGGCCAGCAGCTCGCCCGGACCGACGGGCAGCAGCCGGTGGAAGAATCTCGGGAACATCAGCCTACCGGCGGAAACCCACTGCGGGGCGCCGGCGTCGAGCTTGCGGACAACGCCGTCCAGGCCGCTGAGATAGACGTCCTTATCCACGCTCGCCGCGGCCGCGCCGAAACCGTTGTGGGGCAGCTCCGGGCCCGCTGACCACTTGCCGGCGCGCAGGTCGAGCATGTCAACTTGCCTGGAGGGCTTGCGGTTGGTGCCGATGCCGCCGATGACGTAGAGCTTGCCATCCGTGGCCGTGATGGCCGCCGCTCGCCGCTGGAACGGTGCGGCCGGCAGCGGCTCCCACTTCGGGTCGCCCTTCGCCAAGTCCAGGACATGAGCCGTGTTCAGCCACTTGGCGTCGTCCGACGCGCCGTTCAACGTCCAGCCGCCGGCCACGTAGATCTTCCCCTCGTGAACCACCGCGTCGTGTGAGGAACGCGCCTCGGGCAGGTCGGGCAGCGGCTTCCACGTTCGAGTCGACGGATCAAAGCAGGCCACTTCTGCAGCCGACTCCAGCCGCTCCGGTTCCCCCGCGGCGTTCAATGCCCGCATGCCGCCGATGCGGTAGACACGGCCCTCATGGGCGACCAGGGCAACGCTCTGCAGGCCCACGCCCCCGGGGAGGATCTCCCAGGTGGTGCGATCCAGCAGGTTCAGCCGCATGAAGGAACTGGAGAGATTGGCGGCCGAATGGTGGTGCTCTTCGCCCACGTGCCCGCCGAGCACGTAGAGCCAGTGCCCGGTGACGGCCGCGCCGAAGCTGGCAACGGCCTTGGGCAGGGGGGCGATGGCCGGCGTGTCGGTCGCCGGGCGTACGGCCGTGGCTGCTTGTAGGGTGGAGGCCGATAAGGCCATCACGGCCATCGCGAGGCTGACCGGCACTTCCGGCAAACCTCTTTGTCCGCTGAGTTGCATCAACATGCCTGGTTCTCCTGCTCTGTCGGTAGGCTCACCGCCTGGCCCGTCAGTAGCCCGGCCAGTGCGGCTGCCAGTACCGCGTGAAGAAGATCTCCGCTTTGTCCTTATCCGCATGAAGCTCATGGCCGGCGGGCTTGTAGCCCGTGCCGAGCGTATTGGTTTCAAACTGCGCGCGGGCCTTCCCCAGATCCGTCCGCACATCCACCTGCCCGTGGTGTGGATAGATGGGCTTGCCCAGCATGGGCTGGCCGCCGAGCGCATCCGCAATGATCGCCCGGCGCACGTTCCAGTAGACCTTGCGGTTCTTGTTGAGAGCCGGTGTCTGGGTGTAGCGCCGCCCGTCGAGCAGCCGGATCGGACGGCCGTCGAAGTGCACGTAGTTGCTGATGGCCGGGTCGAGTGGTCCGCCGGAGTTGGCCTGTGGGTTCCTGTCGTACGGGATGCCCTCACCGATTTTGCCTGCGGCGCTGAAGGTATAGGTCATGGTCCAGCCGCCAGGTCCGGCAGACGCCGGGAAGCCGGCCACCGGCGAGGGGCATCGCCAGCTCCCGGCAACGACGTGCCGGAACAGCACGCGCCCGACCGTCGTCGGGTACTCCCGGCTGAACGGGTCTGCATCCGGCAGCGTCAGGTTCACGTCCTCCATGAATGGCAACCGATCGCGGTTCTCGATGACGTAGGCGAGTACGCCCGTCCAGATGCTGCGGAGATTGTTGCGGCAGACCAGTCGGCGGGATTGTTCCCGCGCCTGCCGCAAGGAGGGCAGCAGAATGGCCACCAGCAGGGCGATGATGGCAACGACCACCAGCACCTCGATCAGCGTGAAGGCTTTCCGGCCGCTCGATTTTCCTGCCTGCATCATGGAGTCGCCTCCTGAAGCGAGTCGCGCTTTCGATCCGCTCAACCTGGCTCCGCCCCGGACGTTGGCTCCTTGCGTCCCCTTAACCCCCCCTGCCCCCCCTTCAAAAGGGGGGGAGAGGCTCGCCGCTACACAACAAGAGAGGCCGGACGCTACACAAGCACGGAGGCCGGACGCTACACAAGAACGGAGGCCGGACGCTACACAAGAACGGAGGCCGGCCGCGAATACTGGCTCGTCGGCTCCCATAACCCCCCTGCCCCCTCTTTAAAAGGGGGGAGAGGCTTATCGCGCGGAGCTGATTAACTGGCAGCCTCGCTGGCGCCGGCGCAGTTCGGATCCGGTTCCTCCTGGCCGCTGAAACACCGCTGAAATACGCCGTAGTCGTCCTGATCCACATCGCTGTCCTTGTCGAAATCGGCCCAGTCACACGAGGCAGGCACCGGCAAGGAAGGGCCGCGCTGACACGCGGTGAAAGCATCCACGTCGTCGAAATCGACGTCGCAGTCGCGATCGGCATCCGGGGCTACCGCCGGGCAAACGTGCACATCCAGCCGGGGGGCGGCAGCGCCGGGCTCGATTCCGGCGCCCTCCTGGAGATAGAAGCTGGGGTAGCCGGCCTGCGGCCCCATCAGGGTCGCTTCGCGGACCGAGCTGAGGATGACGAAGACGGTTCCCCTGTTGACCGCCTCCTGGAAGTAACGGCGAACTTGACCGCCGCTCAGACCCAGGTCCACGTCAAACACCACCTCGAAGGGCGCCGACTGCATTCCAGGCGTGTAGTCCAGGGGAAGGCCGATGGCCCATGGGACTGGCGTGAACGAGCCGATGTTGAACGACTCATTGAAAAAGCCGTCGACGTGATCCTCCACGTGCAGCCGGTCGGTCGAGTCGTCTCGGAACACGAAGGGGTAAGGATCGCGCGCAACCTCGCTGTCACCGCCGGAGCCGACGAACAGGCTGGATTCACTCCACGTGCCGGCCGTGTAGAAGGGCCCGAAGCCCACGCCATACAGCTCGACGGGCCGGCCGGGGTCCGAATCATCACTTTCGCCGTCGGTGTCGCCGAGCTCACCGCGCGGAATGCCGTCGCCATTGATCGTGCCGTCGCCGTTGACATCCGTGGTGAACCACTCGTCCACGCTCAGGTCGACCGGCCACGCGGCGTTGCTCGTGTTCGCCACCGTGATGCGCACGGACCGCACGCCGTACGCGTCCGCTCCCTGGCCGGCAGCGATCTGACTTGAGGTCTGCCAGGCCACGATCACGTACGCGTCGCGGTCGTTGAAATCGGGATCGCCGACCGCTCCGAAGCACGATCCGACCACGCGCGAGCCTGGCGTGAAATTGAAGGGATAGTGCCAGCGGTCGTGGCTGGGGGTCGGGAACGTGTGCAGTTCCGCCCACGCCGGTGATAACGCTCCGCTGGTGATGAGGGCAAGTATTCCAGGAACAGTTCGATTCATCTGAAGGTACTCTCCCGGGACGCAGCATCGCCCCGTTCAGGTTCTGAGTCGTTGGACTGTGTGGGACCGGCCTCGAGCCCGTCATGGACCCGCAGAATGCCGGTCGCACGCCATGCTTGTTTCCGCGTTCCTCCCTGATTCCATAGCTGCCGGCCGCTAGAGCTGCGGAAGTTGTCCAGCCGAACCGGTGCTCAACGGGTCCACGCGACAGGCAGACTCACGTTCTCCCGGTTCGAATGGCCGCGCGGGCTAAAAGCCCGCGGCTCGCTGTTTCCGGTTTCCGATGGACCCGTTTAGAAGTGCGATGCCCATGATGAGCAGGACCAGGGCGCCTGGTTCCGGGACCGGATTGGGTTCAGGGATGTAGGTTGCCGCGGTGATGGTGTCGACCGCCACCCGGTCGAGACTCATCGAGCTGCCATCGGCGTTGAATTGGATGGTGAAACCGGCCGCACTGTA
Source organism: Phycisphaerae bacterium (assembly GCA_045863575.1). GTDB lineage: Bacteria > Planctomycetota > Phycisphaerae > UBA1845 > PWPN01 > JAAXZI01. The sequence continues at coordinate 5,680 of BTUC01000212.1, read as the reverse complement.
CGGGAGCAGGAACTTGAACCAGGTTTCCACCGCGAACCCGCCGGGGCCGCCGGCCGGCTCGCGCAGCAGTTCGCCCACGTCACTGGCCGATGCGCCGCCGACCTGGACGGAGCCGAGATCGATCTCGCTGCCTAGTGTGCGGGTCTGCAGGATGACCGTGGTGACGTCGCCGGCGCCGGCGTAATCAGGCACCTCGACGGCTATGTTGAGAACCGCCGCGGGGGAATAGATGTTCCCTGAGCCGGTGAGCAGGGCTCCGCCGCTGGTATCCCGGAGATTGGGCGTCCCGTTGGGGTTGTAGCTGCCAACGTCGGGCCCATTCGGCCCGGCCACGCTGCTGAAGACATTCCATTCCTGGTAAGTCGTATTCGCCTGCCCACGTGCCCAGAGAGTGGGGGGGACGAATGCCGCTTCTGCCGGAGGCGTCAGCAATCCAAGGCCGGCCGTCCACAGCAGGCGCACGACTGCCTGTCGTCCATTCCACCGCTCACCTCTTCCCGATTCGCGCATGTCTCCATCCTCGCTCTTTAAAAAAGGCCAAGCGACGTCCGGGAGACGCACAGAACCTCCGAGGACTCCGGCACGGCACCCTCAGGACGGCGAAGTCCCCAGGGCGCACCGCCGCTTGGCCATGGCCGAACTTCAACCGGTCCGGAGGGAATACCCTTGCGGAAGGATGGCGCACGCGGGATAATCAAGCGCGTGCGGCGATCTTTACCGGTTGTCGCCGATACCGGGCGGTCAGGAGACTTTGCCGAGGACTCTGACCGCCCGTTTTTATTGGTGTGCCACCGCAGAGCAGCGGGCACACATCCAGTTAAACAGCGCTTTTCAGGGCCCGAATCTTGAGACTGAGTCTCAACTTCGCGCGATCATACCAAGCCGCTGCTCAATTTCAAGACTTTTCCCCGCCGTTTTTTGCAGGGCGCTCAGCAAGTGTTCGGAGTCGCCGAGCAAGTCATTCACTTGATGAAAGACCCAGGGTTTGGCCAGCAGGTACGCCTCGGTCTGCATCGCCGAAGCGTGCTGCGATCGGGGGCCACTTCCAGCCGCCCAGCGGATACGCAGCCTGCCACGCGTCCCTCTAATCAACACTCATAAACCCGCTGTCCTCCGGGCAACTGAGAAAGGCCTCAAGACGCCGACATAATGGTGGCCGTGTCGACTGGGAGATCAGGCATCCTTCCGCCCGCGCTGGGCGCGGCGGCGGAGTTCGGCTTCGATGAACTGCTGGATGTCGCCGTCGAGGACGCGTTCGGGGTTGAACGTTTCGACGCCGGTGCGGTGATCCTTGACGCGGCGGTCGTCGAGCACGTAGCTGCGGATCTGGCTGCCCCAGGCGATTTCGCCTTTGTCGCCGTAGAGCTTCTCCATCTCGCGGTCGCGCGACTCCTGCTCCACGCGCTCAATCTTGGATTGCAGAATGGCCAGGGCCATGCGTTTGTTCTGGCCCTGGCTGCGTTCATTGACGCACTCGACGGTGATACCGGTGGGGATGTGCTTGACGCGCACGGCCGTCGCGACCTTGTTGACGTTCTGGCCGCCCGCGCCGGCCGCCCGGCGGAAGTAGACGATGTCCAGCTCGCCTTCCTTGAGCTCCACGTCGATGTCTTCGAGTACCGGCAGCACGTCCACGGCCGCGAAGCTGGTGTGCCGCCGCTTGTTGGCGTCGAACGGGCTGATGCGGACCAGCCGGTGCACGCCGCGCTCGCAGGAGAGATAGCCCGTGGCGTACGGGCCGCTGACCTTCAGCGTGATGCCGCGGATGCCCGCGCCTTCGCCCTCCGTCCGGGCGAGTTCCTCGACGTCATAGCCGTTGCGCTCGAAGTAGCGCAGGTACATGCGGAAGAGCATCTCCGCCCAGTCGCAGGCCTCGGTTCCGCCTGCGCCGGCTTGGATACTGAAGAAGCAGTCGCGGGCATCGTTCCTGCCGGACAGCAGCGTCATCAGCTCGATACGGCCGAGCTGCTCCTGCAGCCCCAGGAGCTCGTTGTCCAGCTCGGCGAAGCTGTCCGCATCGTTGGCTTCCCTGGCCAGTTCGAAGAGAACCTGAGCGTCCTCGGCCTTCTTGATGGCCGTCTCCACCGGCTCGATGACGCCTTTGAGGCCCTTGAGTTCACCGACGACACCGCGGGCCCGCTCCGGGTTATCCCAGAAGCCGGGCTGGGCCATCTGCTCTTCCAGTTCTAATTTGCGGGAGGTCTTGATCGGCAAGTCAAAGAGAGTCCCGGATGGTGATGATCCGGGAGGTGAGGTCTTGCAGCGTGCCGGCCGGGTCTTCAAAGTGCATCAAAAGCTCCTTCCAGGGACAGCCAGTTGACGCAGACTATAGCTCCACGGCGGCGCAGCGGCAACCGTTCGCGTCTTCCGGTTTCCTACCTGGCCGTTGACCGGGCCGGTTCGGCTGATAAATCAAGAAGGTCCGGGAAGCGTCCGATACAACCTGGTCGACCGCATGGACTTTGACAGAGGGTCCCAGCGCGCCACCACCGGAGTCACCATGAGTGTCGCTTCACCGCATCCGCTGCGCCCCGCATTGCAGCAGCAACCGTCTGTCGCTCAGCTCCGGAATCCGTCCCGGTCAGTCCCGGCTCAGGTAGCCGGCCTGGTGCTCGTCGCCACCCTGGCGATCGTGCCCCGGATCTGGAATCTCGGTGCGCCCTTTGAGACAGGTGATCAGGCGGCCATCGGTCACCACCTGCTGTATAGCTTTGGATTGAAGTGGATCGTCGGGCACGACTATGGCCCGATGCTGCCGCTGGTTCAGCGGATCTCCGCCGAGTTGCTGTGCCGGTTGGGTATCCCCATCGGCGAAGCGGCCATCCGCGCGCCGGTGGTGTTGCTCAGCCTGCTGATCGTGCCGTCCACTTTCCTCCTGGTCCGTCGTCTGGGGCAACCCCGGACCGAGGCCTGGCTCTGTGCCGTCTTCGCCGCATTCTGGCCCGGGTTGGTGTGCGATGCCCATTGTCCCTGGGGATACCGTACGCCCTGGATTCTCACCGGGGTGGTGGCGCTCTGGGCGACGCTGGCATACATCGATTCGCGGCGCAAAGTCCATCTGGTAATTGCCGCCGTCGGGTTGTGGGTCCACTGTTTGAGTTGCCTTTATTCCTATGCCCTGCCAGTCACGGTCGCAGCCGCCTGGTGGATGGCCTGGCGGCGGGGTCGAAACTCCTCTGAACGCCAGGAGCGTGTTCGGCTGTCGCATATCGCCGTGGGCTGGGTGCTCCCCTGCTGCGCGGCCTTGGGTGTCATGGTGCTGGCTTACCTGTGGACAGGTCACGGCCAGCTCGCTCACCTGCTGCTCAAGCAGCGGCATGGCTCATTCGGCCTGCCCATTCACCAGGTGCTGGAACTCCCGGCCGCATGGAGCAGGCAGTTGGGGACCGTTTTCGGAGCTGCGGCGGCCATAGGCATGATCGCGAGCCTGGGCTGGTTTCGGCGAGGTGGCCGTTGCGGCCTGCTGGCACTCTGGGCATGGGTCGCGCTGCTTCCCATCATCCTGATGACGGACTGGACTACTACTGGGTACCACTCGCTATACCTCATGATGGAGACCGGCTTCACGGCCGGACTGCTTGGCGTCTTGTGGCTCGCGGGGGTCTGGCGGCGCTACCGGAGGCTCCAGGCAGGTGTGGCAGCCGTCGGCGCTCTGGCGGCCTTGCAGTTTCTCCTCGGCAACATCGACAGTGTGGTTCCCGCAGCAGGATTGCAGGCCTTGACGGGTATCGAACCCTGCTGGGGCCGGGTCCACGCGGACAGCGGCGCGAAAGCCGCCGGCGAGTACGTGCGCAGGCACGTTCCTGAGGATGCCACGGTGCTGGCAGTCCATGACAACCTGGGCATGGAAGTTGCGGTCGCGCAATACTACCTCGGTCGATACGCCCTGGCCGACTATGACATCCCGGCGTCAGCGATAAACCCTCTGGTGACCGGCGTGCTGGATCGTGTCGACGTGATCATCGTCGAACCGCGGCATCTGGGGCATCTTCCGCAGACGGACGATTTCACGTGCGTCGCGATCTTCTACCGCCGCAATAGCGCTGTCCGGCAGATACTCGCCCGCTCGGAGCTCCAGTTGCCTCTCGTGGGCGAAGAGGTGAGCCAGGCCAATCGCCGTTATGACGAAGCTTATCGAGCCACAAAGCTTCCCATGGCCCTGCCTCACCCTCGGGACTTCACTGACCATCTCGAGGTTTACCAACAGCGCGTGAGGGGATTGAAGCGTGCCGTCCGCGACTGACTGGATGGCCGCTCGATGGCCACCACCGGTCAGTTGGTGCTTTCGATGAGCCAATTCTTACCCGCATCGGAAGCGGTGTTTGTTTTCGTGCCGGCCTAGAATCTGTCGAGGAGACAGCATCCGAGGTCGTCATGGAACAGTGGCAGGAAGAGTACGTCGAGCATCTCCAGTCGTTCCCCCGCCTGGATGACACTTGGTTCCCCGAGCAACTCGAACGGGCCAAGGCCGGCGACCCGAACGCGCGGCGCATGATCGTCGGCTCATCCCTCTGGATCGCATGGGAGAGTGCCAAGACCTTCGAGGATTTTTCACCCGTGGAGCTGCCGCGGCTGGTGGTGGAGGCCAATAACGTCCTCATCGACAGTCTGGATGCCTTCCACGGCGAGAGCACCGAAAGCTACGTTGCTCATGTCGAGTCGGCCGTGAAGGACAAGCTGGTCAGCCAGGTTCTCCGCTACCCCTCCAACCTCATTTGAGTTAAGCTGCCCTCACCGGATGTCCGGGATGTTTAGCGCCTCTTCCGGGTGGACGACTTCCGCGTCCGTGGAAGGGCACATGTCTGTCGTTGCGTTGATCGTTTACCCTCAGGCCGCTGGCAATGAAGGAGGCCGGCTGAAAGCCTGCGCACAATGGGACGCCGACTTAAAGCTTGGCCATAAAGAGGTTTAGCAGGATGCTGGAACAGACCGCGACGGCCGTCGCTGCTGCGAATCCGGAGATTCACTATCCCGAGCTGCCCCCCGCTATGCGCCGCGGCGGGTTGCGCGGGGCGATGCGCGTGTTCGGGCCGGGGGCCATTATCGCATCGGTGACCATCGGCAGCGGCGAAACGCTGTTCGCCTCGCGCACCGGAGCGATTTTCGGATACGGGCTGCTCTGGTTTGTGGCCATGTGCGTGGTGTGCAAGCTGGTGCCCGTGTACACCGGGGCGCGGTATATGGTCCTGTCCGGCGAGCACCCCATGGAAGCATGGGCCCGGCTGCCGGGACCGCGCGGATGGTTTCCCATTCTCCTGGGCACGCTCAGTTTCTTCTGCTTTCCCTTCTGGATGGGCGGACTGTCGATGATGGTGGGGACGGCGATCAACTGGATCGTGGGATTCGACGGGCGCGACCTGGCCACACAACAGTTCTACGCGCGGTTGTTTGGAACAGCCCTGTTGTCGCTGGTCATGGTACTGGTCCTCCTCCAGTCCTACCGCACGCTGGAACGGGTCCAGATCGCCATCGTGTCCATCCTGCTGCTGTCGATCCTGGGCGCCATGGTGATGGCGCCGGTAAACTGGGGCGAAGTCCTGCGCGGCACGTTCATGATGGGGGGGCTGAGTTACCCTGACTGGATCGGCGAGAAGTTCCCCAGGATCGCGAGCACTTCGGTACTGGTGACGCTGACCACGTTCATGGGGGCGATCGGCGGAGGAACCTACGACTACATCGG
>BTUC01000211.1:0-12582 GCA_045863575.1 Phycisphaerae bacterium | reverse complement strand
AGTTCCTCGCGCGGAATCAGCTTCAGACCCGAGATCAGCCTGCCCGGGCTCCACTCCGGCCGTACACCCAGCAGATAGAGGATCTGTGCCTCCATCACACCCGTGGTGCGGAACGTCTCCATCCCGGTGAGCGTGAACGCCAGCTTTTCCGGATAACGGCCATGCTCCTTATGGAAATCAGCCAAAAACTCGTCGGTCACCCGGCACGCCAAGTCCCAGGCCGGCCGCGTGGGGATCTCCAGCGGCGAGAGGCCGTAGAGATTCCGCCCGGTGGGCAGCACGTCGGGACGCATCAGCGGGTCGCCGCCCGGGCCGGGCGGCACATACCGGCCTTCCAGGCCGGCCAGCAGGTTGGTGAGCTCATCTCCCGTCCGCGCTAATCCCTCCCACGCGCAGCGAGCCAGGGCGATCTCCGGCGCGAGCTCTTCGTTGATGACCGCTTCGGAAAGACCCACGCGGCCAGCGGCATCCGCCGAGTCCGCGCTGTTGACCAGTAGCTCCTCGAACAACGACCGGGCCACCTGATCGGGGTCGCCGGCCGCGCCAGCCGCCTGCAACTTGGCATGCAGCGCGCTGTTGCGGGCGACGATGTGGGCCACGAACGGCAGGGCCGCCTCCGGTGTCGGCGGCACGCCCAGCACGTGCATTCCTTGTACGACGCTATTCTCCTGGATGTGCCGAAGATAGCTCGAGACCGACTCGACCTGCGCGTCGCTCAAGACCTCGCCTTCTCTCAGGGTCAGGCTCAGTTCCGCCAGGAACGGCGACGCCCGCAGGGCATCGGCCAGCTCGCGACGGATCCCCTCCTTCACGGGCGGCGCGACCGTGCTTCCGAGCCGATCCAGCAGATCCAGCAGTTCGTTCACCTGGGCATCTCTGGACGCCGTCAGGATCGGCGGCACACCGTGATCCACGATGACCGAGTAGGAACGTCGCTTGGCGATCACGGCCTCGCCGATGTTCTGGATTGTCCACACGTAGAAGTTGGGCATCGAACCCACGATCACGTCGGAGAAGCAGTCACCGGAGAGAAACACCTCCTTGCCGGGCAGGTAGAAGTCGCTCCCGTGGGTGCCGAAGTGAACCATTGAGTGCGCGCCAAATTCCTCCTGAAGCCACCAGTAGAATGCCAAGTAATTGTGCGGCGGCGGCACAATCCGCGAATGGACCAGATCGGTGTTCTGGATGGAGCCACGGTCGGGCTGCGGCGCCAGCACCACGTTGCCCAACCGAATGCAGGGCAGCACGAAGTACCGCTCGCCGCCCTTGTGCGTCACCATGAATTCGCCAGGCGGCGCCCCGTGCGATTTCTCTACTGCCGAACGGGCGCTGGTTGAAAGCTTGCGCTGGTACCATTCGAGGTACCGGCTCTCGGCCACCAGCACCGGTTTGCCCTCGGCCAGGAGCTGCCTCATCTCGGCCGGAGCCCAGGAGGGGATGTTCCGGCCGCCCTTTTTCATGCGCTCGAGCAGTTCCTCGCTCGATGCCGGCAAGGCGTCCACGGAATACCCGGCCGCCGACAACGCCTGGAGCAGCTTCACCAGGCTGGCGTGCGGATCGAGGTAGCGCGACATCTCGGGCGCTGGGCGGCCGATATCTGCCTTGCCCAGGTACTTGTGGAAGTAGATGATGGCCAGCTTCTTGTCCTGTGCCGGCGTCGCCCGGAGCTTCAACCAACCGGCCACTCGATCCGCCACCCGGTTGACACGCTCCGGAATCGGCTCGTCCAGCGCGAATCCATACGCCGAGCTGCCCCGCGCCCCAATCAGGAACGGCTCGATGATTCCATACAGCTCATGCCGGGCCAGTTGTCCGTAGCCGGCCATCTTGATGCCACGGACATCCCTATCCCACTCCTTGACGGTGATGCCGCTCATCATCCCAGCAGCATAAATGTACGGCACCGCTAGCTCTTCCAGGAAAGGCATCCGGCCCGCCTCGAGAGCATCCTCCGGTCCGCTGTGATGCTGCAATATGAGCAGGGCCGGCCGGCATTCGCGCACCAGGGTTTGCAGATTGGACATGGCTCCGAAGACGGGGGCCACGCTGATCCCGCGGCTCTCCAGTGCGCGGATCAAGGCTTCATAGACGCGGTCATTGCCATAAATCACGTAATCGTGCTGGATGACAATGGCTACCAGCGGGTGCTCACGGGCATAGCCCGGACGCTTCTGATACCAGGCGAGGTAGGCCGTCCAGGAGTCAAACAGGCTGGTGGCGTCCGGGTGGTACAGCCCACAAGAGGCGGCCGGAACCGGCTCAGAAACCGTGCCGGCGCCGTCGAGGTACTTCACGCGGCTGTAGGTCAGCAGGCGCTTAAGGTTTTCCAGCCCGAAACCACGCCAGTAGGCCCGCACCTGAGGATCCAATTCGAGGATGCCCTCCTCGACCAGCTCCTGATGCGAGCCCCGCTGATCGAGCTGGATCACCCGCAAAGATGGGTTGTCTGCCTTGGCCTGCTTCAGTTGACTGGCCAGCAGGTGTGCCTCGGTCTGGTCGATCTGTAGCACGAAGATCAGATCGAACCCGGCGTAGTCGATGTTCTCCATGGCGGCGACGACATCCGCGGGCGTGTCGCCATGTGTGATCCCTCGCATGCGCACCGGCACGCCAATGGCCTCAGAAGCCTCGGCCATCTGCCGAAAGGCCCGATCCCACAATCCCAGGAAGAGGATCCGGGGATTCACCGTCGGCTGAGTATCAACGGACGATGCCAGGCTTGGGGCGGCCGCCATCACGGTCAATACGACCGCTATCGCCTTCAGGAAAACAGGCCTCCGGCGTGTTCCAATCAAGATGTCACCCCGATCTCCAACGGGCGCCGCAGTCACTCCATTCCATTGAGGCGCCGAGATGGCATTCTTACCTCAGGTCCAGAGTTTCTGGGGGAAATCCACCGCGTCGCGCGCCTGTTGTCCAGACCCGCCGTTTGGGAGGGAGTGCTCCGCGAGCCTCACTGAAGACAAGGATACCCAGAACTGGAGTGTGTTTCCAGTGCGCCGTCCACCGAGCAGTGGCACGCCCCACTGGAATGAGGGGTTCGGCTGGGACGACACCCACGCCGTTTGGCCATTTTATCGACGCTCGGAGCGGCGGGGATCCGTCCGCGGTTCTGGCATAGGCAGGTTGGAGCGTATCATGACGGCAGACACCTTCTTTCCGTCGGGCATATCGCCCTCAACGCGCAACTCGCTGCCGAACCAGACCGCGGCCGTGTAAGTCCTCTGCTGGCTGCCAATGAATAGCTTGAGCTGCTTCGTCCACTCGTCGTAGGTATACGTGCCGCGAGCCTGCTCGAGCTGCGTGCCGTGACGCGAGATGGCCGTGAAGGTCAGATCTGGTTTGAAGTGGGCCTGGGCGATACCGTACTGCTCGGCGGCCTCAACCGGGTGGACATCCTTGAGCACCCAATTACCCTGCACGCCCCGCGGAAACATCGGTTCCCGCGAAGCCGACCCATTCTGCTGCGTACACCCGGCCCACACGGCCAGGCCCAGCCCCACCAGCATCATCTTCCGCGTCATTTTGATTCTCCCAATGCCCCCGCCTGAGCTCAAAACCGTTTCACCCCAGCGACGCGTGACGGCAGTGGGAAGGTGGGGAAGTGACAAGCTGACCGGGTGACAAGGTGACCAGGAGACGGCGACCCCATACATCCTGCTGTTCACAAGCAACCACCTGCCAGCCAGCGCCCACATGCGACAACCTACAACCCACCACCTGCCACCTACAACCCACGTACCACTCACGCCGACAACGGACCTAAGAACCACTGACCCAACAACTGACCACTGACGACTGACAACTGGCTACGTCAGATTACCGTCGCCAGCAGATCATCCACACTCGTCTCCGCAGCCGCAATACACTCGTCTGCGGCCCCGTAATAGATGATTACGCGGCCATCCGGCTCGGCCAGGGCACCGCAGGTGAAGACCACGTTGCCGAAGAAGCCTTCCTTTTCGTACTGGGCCTCCGGGGCCAGGATCGGCTGTTTTGAACGGGCGATGACCTTGTGCGGTGCGTCCAGCTCGGTGAGCAGCACGCCCAGCGCGTAGCGCTGGCTCTGGTCCGCACCGTGATAGATCTCTAGCCAGCCGCGCGGAGTCTTGAAGGGCACGGCCCCGCCGCCGATGCGCCAGCCGTCCCACATGCCCCGCCGGGCGCCGCAGACGTACCGGTGCTCGCCCCAGTGCAGCAGATCGGGCGAGCTGGCCAGCCAGATGTCTGGATCGCCGATCATCCGCGGCACGGGCCGGTGGAAAGCCACGTATCGGCCGTTCACCTGCTCCGGGAAAATGGTGACGTCGCGGTTCTCGGGGCAGAAGATCACGCCGTGCCGCTCGAACCGGTTGAAGTCGTACGTGGTGGCCAGCGACGTGGAGATCCCATAGCGCGAGATGGCCGAGTAGTTGATGAACCACTCGTCCTTGATGCGCGTGATCCGTGGGTCTTCGATGCCGAACTCCTCCTCGCGGCGTTGCGGGCACATGGCTGGCCGCTCGTCGACCGCGAAGTTCCGGCCGTCGCGGCTGCGGGCGATCCGCAGGTGGGATATACTGGTCAGGTAGGGCCGCCCCTTATAGCCGAACGCCCGCGGGTCGGACTGGGCGAAGTCCGGATCGTCGCGCTTGATCTTCATGAGATGAATGCCGCGGGACACGTCGTCCGGATCGAGTATCGGGGCAACCGCTTCATCCGGCGCCACCGGCGGCCGTTCAGCCACCCGCAGCAGCAGGATGATCTCGTCGCCCACCCGGGTAACGCCGGCATTGAACACGCAGACGACCTGGAAGTCCGGCCGTGAGGGCTGCACATCGGCCGGGCGGATCAGCGGGTTCTCGGGATAGCGCGTCACGGACATGGATTGCTCCGGGTTGTGGTGTCCAGGTTTACAGCCTTAGCCCTTGGTCTTCGAATAGGCTTGCAGGCCTTCCACAGACTGGACCGGGAATCCGGTCGGACTCAGGCCGGTAGGCATGGCTACAAGCACTTGAATAGTGGCCAGCAGCAGCATGGCGCTGTAAACAAAGCCGACCACGATGAACGGCGCCGACCACCAGCTATTGACGGCGCCGATTGCGATGAGGCTCACCCGGCCGACGCCATCGACCAGGGCCAGGATGCCGACCAGCGCGGTCCATCCCATCACCCCTCTGCCTGCCCTCCAGTGCCTCGAGCCCGTGAAGAGCACCACGGCAAAGACAACACTGAACAGACCCACGACAGCGAGGACGGTGCTCTGCGTACCGGAGAGCCGCTCGAGAGAGACAGCCAGCGTGAGCAGCGAAAGCACCGCCGTGATCAGGGCGAATACGATCTGCGGCCTGGCAGCAGCAGACAGGTTATTGATGGCCAGTTCGTACGCCGTGGCTTCACCCTCCGGCGCTTGGCGGCCGGCGGCCAGTGCAGCCTTAATGCGGGAAATGTAGCGCCTGTCCACCCTGTAGCCGGCGATAGGAATCAGGGCTGCGAGGCCGATCATGGCACCACCCAGGAACCCCAAGGCCAGCAAATTGCGTATCACTTCGGGCGGATTAGGCTGATCGGGGACGTAGCCGACCAGGTGCATACAGAAACCCACCAGCAGCATTCCCAGCGAGATGCCAGCCTTGAGAACAAAAGTCAGCATCGAAGAGTAGCCGCCGTCTTTGAGCTTGCCGACTCGATAACGGTTGATCTCGGAAACATCCGCCATGATGGAGTCCGCCGTGACCTTGACCACGTTGGTCATCAGGTGAAAGCCGGAGTTGAAGATCAGGAACAGGAGCATGGCGATTGGGATGGCGCCCCAGGCGGTCCCCGGTTTGACCCAGCCCGTATAGAAGAGGACGACCAGCATGGTGTTGGCCAAGGCCCCCCCCAGCACGCCCAGGTAGATGGCCGGCTTCTTGTCCAGCCGGCGCACAACCGGAGCCGCGAGCAGGCTGCCCACTGCCGCCCCGGCCATGGTGGAGCCATGAACGATGAAGGTTCGCCAACCTTCGAGCATCATGAAATCCACGTAGATGAACATCTGAAACGCACATACGAACACGATCCCGATGTAGAGAATGGCCATGAAAATGTAGACCGCCCCGGGAACGGGATCGCCAAGCGTATGTAGCAGGCTCGAAAGGATGCTCCGGAGGTTGTTACTGGAGATATCGGGAGAGTTCCGCGTATCCACGATGTACTTGCGTGTACCGAAGACCGCGATGCAGATGAACACCAGGGCCACATTCGCGAAAGTCAGCCCCAGGCGCTGATAGTTGGACGCGACGGCAGTGCCATCGACACCGTCCCGGGATTTTAGAAAGTAGGTCCAGATGACGAAGCTGGAGCCCAGATTGACGGCCATGTTCAGACCGTTGCGAATTCCCTGAAGCTTGCTGCGATCGTTGTAATCCGTGCAGATCTCGAAACCCAACGCCCCCTGGGCCACCAGGTAAACCGTAACCGTCGTTCGCAGCAACAGGTTGATGCCCACCATGTAGACGAAGAGCAACGTCGGATTGCGGAAGTACTCGGGCACAGACCAGACGGCATAAAAACACAGAACGGTGAGAACACCGCCCACGAGCATGTAAGGGTGCCGCCGGCCAAAACGCGATCGCGTGTTATCGGTGATGTGGCCCATGAACGGGTCGGTGATGGCGTCCCACAGGACGATGACGCCCATCGCCAGACCGGCCCATGCGGTGTTCATCCCCAAGGCCTTCGTGTAGTACAACATCGCGTAGCTGAAGAACGTGTTCATCACCAGCGACGTGGCCCCGTCGCCGGTGGCGTAGACGAGCATATCCCTCAGGGGAGCCCGCCGGGCCACCGGAGGGTAAGTCGCGGGCGATGCGTATTCCAGTTCAACTGCTGTGTCGCCGGGCTGAACGGCGGTGCCCGGATAGTCCGGTCCCTCGCCCTGCATACGGGTGCTGCTCATCGGTCACCGCACTCCACGAAAAGACTCACAACCCCGCAGCGTTGGGCCCCCCCTGGGCCGCCGCCGGGCGATGTAAGCCACGCATTATGCTGGCCCGTGGCTCAATCCGCAAACTCGGGAAACGCGCGGCACACGCTCCTCCCGGAGGCGGCCTACCGGCCCGGGGGCTGCTTATGTGCCTCCCTTCGACGCTCTCGCTCCTTCACTCCGTCTTCACCGCCTGCCGCTTCACACGCGCACCTGAACCGTTATCATGTCCGCAGCCCCGGCACGGCCGGCGGCAAACGAAACGCCAGAGGAGCAATGCCCGTGCCGACGTTCAGTGAAAAACGATACGGATCGATGGTCTACAACCGCTGTGGCCGGTGGGGCCTCAAGCTCCCGGCCGTCTCACTGGGCGCCTGGCAGACCTACGGCGGCTATGTATCGGATGCGGTCTCGAAAAGCTGCCTTTTCCGGGCCTTCGACCTGGGCATCACCCATTTCGACTTCGCCAACAACTACGGGGAACCCAACGGTAACGCCGAGGTGGTCTGTGGTCGGATCATCAGGGAGATGCCGCGGGATGAACTGATCATCTCCACGAAGGCAGGCTTCTACATGCACCCGGGCCCCTACGGCGAGTGGCTGTCACGCAAGTACCTGCTGGCCAGCCTGGATGCCTCTTTGAAGCGGCTGGGACTGGACTACGTAGACCTCTTCTACGCACACCGACCGGACCCCAACACCCCGGCCGACGAGGTCATGGACGCGCTGGACCAGTCGGTCCGCTCCGGCAAGGCGCTGTACGTGGGCCTGAGCAATCATGGGCCAGAGCAGATCCGAACCCGCAACACCTATGCGCTCGCCCATCACACTGCCCGGCCCATCATCAGCCAATCGGCGTACAACCTGTTTGACCGTCACGTGGAGGACGGTGAGTTGGAGGCGTGTGCCGAATGCGGCTTGGGCTTCATTGCCTTCGTGCCGCTGGCTCAGGGGCTGCTGACAGACAAATACCTCCAGCAGAACCGGCCCGATCAATCCCGTCTGGCCCGCAGCGCCGACACGTGTGCGAAGCGGCTGGAATCCCGGGATCGAGTGCCCCTGATCAGCTCACTGAACGAGATCGCCAAGGCACGCGGCCAGACTCTCGCACAAATGGCGATCGTATGGCTGCTCCGGCGGTCCGAAGTCACTTCCGTCCTGATCGGAGCGAGCCGCCCGGAGCAGATCGAAGAGAACGTGGCGGCTTTAAGCAATAGCAGTTTCACCCGCGAGGAGCTGGGCGCGATCGACAGAATCCTCGCGTGACTGAGAGAAGGTTATCATTCACCTGCTTCATTATAGGGCGTGCCGTGAGTCCAATCTTATCGTCAAGCACCAGGTGACGGACATCCGACACATATCCTATAATCTGGTAAGGAGACAGTGCGATGAACCCCGCCCATCCTGCCTGCCCGGAAGCAACACCTGACTACGTAGCGGCGTCGGTTGGGGACCCTGATTTACTCTCCATTGCTAACCGTCTGCGTGACTTGGCCGCTCTTCTGGCCGCGCAGAATCTTTCGGATGTGGCAGGTCATGTGACTGAGGCGTACGGCACTCTGCTCGCGCGCATCACCACGCGCTCACGGTTGACCGAGAGCTCAACCCCGAAGGTGTGAGGCCGAGCACCAGGCCGGCCCCCCCATTTTGTTTCGGCGCAACAGGACGAATGAGCGGGCCACTCCCCCGAGGGAGGCCCGCTCGTTCGTTTCTTGAAGTGCCATCAAACCAGGGAAAGCTGATCACATCTGGCGCTTGCGCATCTGGAAATAGACCACGATGAGCACGATCAGCAGGATGATCAACACCCACTGCCACCATTCGAAGAATCCCATGCCAGATCTCCTCTTCGCGACTCAAAGCCGCTGCCTCAAATTCCGGGCCGCTCGCCCTCGACCATTCGGATCGACGACGATCTTCGTGGCTCGCGAACGGCAGCCACACGCACCAGATTAAGGCCGAAGGGCGAATTGCTGTCAAGACCCTGGCCTATCCGGCTCTGCACTGGAGATCGGGCAAAAGCGCCTCGTTACTGAAGCGCTGCTTCAGGCGACAAAAAATCAATGATGATCGAGTCCCCCACGAGCCGCCCGGCGGGAGTCAATGCGATACGCTCGGCGGTAACCTCCAGAAGACCCTCAGCGCGGTGCCGTTCCAGGGCTTCGGCGAACAGGAGGTGAGGATCGAAGCTGGTTTCGGCCTGGAATCGGGCGCAATCGATGCCTTCCAGGAGCCGGAGTTGGAGCATGGCCGTCTCGCCCGCCCGTTCCAGCGGTGAGAGCCGCTCATGCTCGATGCCGGCGGAATCACCGACCAGCACGCGCCGGACGTACTCGGCCGTGTCGGGCACATTCCGCCAGCGCTGGCCAGCCAGATAGCTGGCGGCCGAAGGCCCGAGGCCTACATAAGGCTGATTTCGCCAGTAACGAAGATTGTGACGGGATTCCGCCCCAGGCTTCGCGAAGTTGCTGATCTCGTACTGCGCAAACCCCGCGTCCGCAAGGTGTTGAACGCCCACAGCGTACAAACCAGCCTCGAAATCGTCGCTCACCGGCCGAATGAGCCGCAACTCCAACCGTTCCCGCAGGGGCGTCTGGGGCTCGTAGGTCAGGCCGTAGCAGGCCAGATGATCCGGCTTCAGCTCCACGGCCCGGCGGATGGACTCCGCCCAACTGTCCGGCGTCTGGCCCGGAATGCCAAAGATGAGGTCCAGATTGAAGTGGGGAAACCCTGCCCGATGGATGATTTCGGCACTGGGAGCGATGTCGGCCGGGCTGTGAATGCGGTCCAGCGTCCGCAGCTCATGGCTGTGAAACGATTGAGCGCCCATCGAGATCCGGGAGACGCCGCAGGCACGCAGAATGGTTGCCTTGGTGTCGTTCAGGCTGGCCGGGTTCGCCTCCACGGTGAACTCCAGCGGCCGGTCGCGTTCGACGAGATCAGCCAGCCGACGGAATAGCCGCTCAAGTGCTCTAGGCGGCAGGAGGGTCGGCGTCCCGCCGCCAACGAAGATTGTCTCCAACCGGTAGTCACGGCCGTCCACCGCCGTCTCCAACTCGCGCAACAGAGCATCGACCAGCGGATCAAATGCGCCCGGAGCGGGCGCATGCGAGTAAAAATCGCAGTAGCCGCACTTGGTGGCACAGAATGGCACGTGAATGTAAAGACCGATGTCCTGCATAGCGCCCCGCAATCCTTGACCCGCTATCATAGCAGGCCACATGCGCCCGCGCATCGCCATCACCTGCCGTTATCAGATCCGGACCGTCACGGAGGCTCTGCTGGTACCCGAGGTCTCCGTGGACGCGCGCTTTGGGGACTTGATCCTGGCGGGTGGTGGCATGCCGGTGCTCATTCATCCCACCGAGGATAAAGACGTCCTGAGCAAACTCATGGAGACGGTGGACGCGGTGATCCTCACCGGAGGGCCCGATGTTCCTCCAGCCCGCTATGGTACGCCGCCCGATCCGGCCACGACGGCCATGGAGCCCCGCCGTGAGGCCACCGATTTCGCCGTCCTCGAGATCGCCGAGCGGCGCCACCTGCCGCTGCTGGCCGTCTGCCTCGGCGTCCAGGAGTGGAACGTCTTCCGCGGCGGCACGCTCCATCAGCACGTGCCCGATCTGAATCTGGATCCGGCCATCGTCCACCGCGCCGAGCCGGGCTTCGCGCATCACGACGTGCGGCTGAAACCCGGCAGCCTGATCTATCGCATCATGCAGACTGATCCGCTCGCGGTGAACAGCTCCCACCATCAGGCACTCGATCGGCTGGGCCACGACCTCGTCCCCACCTCCTGGGCGGTTGACGGGCTGGTTGAGAGCGTGGAGGACCCCCACCGATCATTTGCTCTGGGTGTGCAGTGGCATCCCGAAGACATGGATGACGACCCGCTGCAACGGCGCATTTTCACAGCCCTGGTCCAGGCGGCACGAGCCGGAGCAACTTAGAGCTCCTCGCAGTGGGACGTGTGCCACTGCTGTGCCCGCCACGCCGAAACCTGTTCGCGGAGGCGGGTCAGCAGTGGTTTAGGCCAGGGCGGTTCCAGTTGCTCCCACACTGCTCCCAGAGCAGCGGCACGCCCGCTCAGGGACCCCTACGCAGCGCAAAGTCGGCAGGCAGGCCTTCCACATGGAGACGGCATCAGACGGTCAGAGTTCGGATTCCGGCCGGCCCATGGGTTTGAGCGGCCCAAGGATGTCTTCGACGCTGGGTTCTTCCCAGCGAAACTCGGCGTTGACGGCGCCCTTCTCACACAGCTTGAAGAGCACGTCGAGCACGACCGAGTACTCGATCCCTACGCCCAGGAGCTGGCCGCTGAGACCCTTCTTGGGGTCATGACCAAGGAAATGCGTGAGCAGAGGCACAGAGAAGCCCACGCGGGTCGGCCCCATGATGATCCGGCCATTCTGGTCCTTCTTGATGATGGAGACCAGCCGATCGTCGTGCTGAGCGCTGAGAATGATCGGCTTGCCCGGCTCGGAGTAGAGCAGTGGCGGCCGTAATACCAGCCGGTCGCCACCAATGAGAGCGATGCGCCGGATGCCGGTCCGGCGGGCGTAGATCATGGCCGGACCATCGGAGGGCACGATGTCCAGGAGGAAGTTTTCCGGCTCATGCCCCACCACGCGCGACTGGACCAGATCCGAATCGACGCGCCGCAGAGCCTCGTAAGCTGAAATGCGTATGCGGGGATCCGAATTGGCGAGCAGTTCCTTCAGGGCGAAGGAAGCCCGCACTGGCATGCGCGACTCGCCCAGTTCACGGATGGCGGTCGATTGGTATGGGCTGCGCTCGTCCTGGGCGTGGCGGATCAACACCTCCAACCCGAGTTCATCACCCAGGCGCACACCTGTGCGGGCGGCATAATAGTTCACGTCACGCCGCGAATGGGTGTAGTAATCCTTGATCATGGGCAGCACCGTCGGCCCGATCCCCTCCAGCGACAGCGCGACATCTTCCAGGGGCGCATCCGGGCGGGTCAGCTCCGCCAGGAGCTGCTGTCCCCGCGCCTCGCGCGCCGCCTGGGTGGAGGCGAGCGACAGATGCGTGACCAGCTCGATGAACCGGCGTTCCCGCCCCCGGTACTCCGGCGGCATATGCAGCTCGATGTTGGTGGGGCTGACGGCCACGGCCGCCTTCGGATCGCTGCTGAAGACGCGATTGATGGCCGTCTCCACCTGGCGGACGGTGGCATAAGACTCCATTACCGAGACCAGGCTTAACTGCCGGGCGTCCAGCGTCATCCCTCCGCCGATGACGATGCCCTCGCGCGGATTGGAACCCGACGCGGAAGAACCGTCCCGCTGAGTGAAGGGATTCATGAAGATGGGACCGCGGGCCTTGGCCAGCGTACGGCCTTCGATGATTTCCTGCGGAGAGACCTCGCGGTAGATCTTCAGGTCGCATGTGAGCAGGTAGCCGCCCGCCAGGGACTGGGTGTCGGGATCGAACGAGCTGGCGCTGACCGTGATGTCGAAGGTCTGCCCGGCCAGAAGACCGCCCCCAATTTCCCCGAAGACTTCGACCACCGACGTATCCGGGCTGTCGATCAACTCCTCCGGGGAAAGCCGCCGCTCGACGTGGGGGTTCGCCAGGCGAGACCGGCGCAGCTCCCGGGCCAGGTATTCACAGAC
>BTUC01000210.1:9268-12642 GCA_045863575.1 Phycisphaerae bacterium | reverse complement strand
GCTGAAAGCTGAACGCTGATTGCTGAGAGCTGAATATGTCCCGTGTAATCAAGATCGATCCTGTCACCCGCGTGGAAGGCCACGGCCGGGTCACCATTCATCTGGACGACAATGGGCAGGTCGCCGATGCCCGTTTTCACGTGGTGGAGTTCCGCGGATTCGAGAAATTCTGCGAGGGCCGCCACTTCTCCGAGATGCCGACACTCACCGAGCGCATCTGCGGCATCTGCCCGGTCAGCCACCACCTGGCCAGCGCCAAGGCGGTGGACGCCATCTGCGACGTCAGGCCCACGCCGACCGCGCGAATGCTGCGCGAGTTGATGCACATGGGGCAGATGATCCAGTCCCACGCGCTCTCTTTCTTCCACCTGAGCTCGCCGGACCTGTTGCTGGGATTTGACTGCCCACCGGAGCGGCGCAACGTCTTCGGCCTGATCGGCGCCAATCCCGACCTGGCCCGCCGGGGCATCCGGCTGCGGCAGTACGGCCAGGAGGTGATTGCGGCGGTTGGCGGCCGGAAGATCCATCCGGACGTCTGCGTGCCCGGCGGCATGAACCGGGCCCTGGACATCGAGGATCGCGATCGGCTGCTGCGCGGTCTGGCTGAGGCCCGCGAAACGGCCCGGCTGGGCGTACGCCTCATCCTCGATTACTTCGCGGCCAACGCCGACTTCGTGCGCGGCTTCGCCTCCTTCCCGACTAACTACATGGGACTGGTCACGGCGGACGGCAACCTCGAGTACTACGACGGCTTACTCCGCATGATCGGACCGGATGGCACGCGTCTGGAGGACTTCTATGATCCCGGGAGCTATCTCTCGCTGATCGCGGAGGCGACTGAGGACTTCTCCTACCTGAAGTTCCCCTTCTACCGGCCGCAAGGCTACCCGGAGGGCTCCTACCGCGTCGGACCCTCCGCGCGGCTGAACGTCTGCGATGCGGCGGGCATGCCCGAGACGCAGCAGGAGCTGGACAACTTCCGGGCCATCACCGGGGGCCAGCCGCTCGAAGGTTCCCTCTATTACCACTACGCCCGGCTGATCGAGATCCTTTTCGGTATCGAGCGGACCGAGCAACTCCTCAACCACGCCGACATCTGCGGCGACGACCTCATCGCCGAGAGTTACCAGATCGTGCCCGAAGGCGTGGGCGTGATCGAGGCTCCGCGCGGCACGCTGTTCCATCACTACGTGGTCAACGAGGGTGGCGCCATCGAGCGGGTGAACCTGATTGTCGCCTCGGGGCAGAACAACTTCGCCATGAACAAGGCCGTCGCCCTGGCCGCAAAAGCTTACGTCAATGGCAACGCGCTGCAGGAGCCGATGCTCAACAAGGTCGAGGCGGCCATCCGCTGCTACGATCCCTGCCTGTCCTGTAGCACGCACGCCATGGGCCAGATGCCACTGACCATCGAGCTACTGGACTGCGAGGGCCGACAGCTCGACAGACTCCAGAGAGGATAACCACCATGCAGCACCCGATCCGCATTTTCGCCTGGGGAAACCGGGGCCGGCGTGATGACGGCGTGGCGCTGCTGCTGGCCGAGCGACTGGAGGAGCGTTACGCCGACGACTGCGGCGTGATCGTCCAACAGTACCACCAGCTCGGTCCGGAACTGGTGGAGGAGCTGAACCACTGCTCCCTGGCCATTTTCATCGACGCGCACGTCAGCGACGGTTTCGAAGAGGTTCACCTAGAGCGCATCGAGCCGACCGAAGCCGGCGGCTTTGACACGCACCACTGCCACCCGAGCGTGCTGCTGACCCTGGGACGCTGCATGGGGTTCGAGCTGCCGGAGTCGGTGCTGGTGGCCATCCGTGGGTATGACTTCGACTTCGGCGATGGTCTGAGCCCCAAGACCGCCGCGGCCATGGCCCGCGCAGAAGCAGCCATTGTAGACATGATCCAGGCCCGGCAGAGAGGCTTCCAGAAGGGAGGCTGCACATGCACGAGCTGCCCATAGCCATGGAGATCGTGCGGCAGGCTGTGGAAGTGGCCGAGCAGCACAGCGCCGAGGCCGTCGAGGAGGTCGAGGTGCAGATTGGCGCCTTGCGCCAGATCGTGCCCGAAGCACTGCAAATGAGTTTTACGGCCGCGGGCGAGGGCACGATTGCCGCCGGTGCCCGGCTGAATATCATTGAAGAACGGATCGTCGGTGTCTGCCGCACATGCGACTGCATGTATATGCCCGCGGTGGACAACTTCCTGTGTCCCCGCTGTGGTCAGGCCGACGCCCGCATCATCGCGGGTAACGATATTATTCTTCGTTCGGTCGTCTGCCGTACGCCCGAGGAGGTGACGGCTCCATGAAAGTCAACGTGGTCGAAAGCGTCCTGAAGGCGAATGACGCCATCGCCGGCCTGAATCGCCGCCGGCTCAACGAGGCCGGTCTCACCGCCTTCAACCTGATGAGCGGTCCGGGCAGCGGGAAGACCACGCTGCTGGAGAAAACCATTCCCCTGCTGGGTCCGGACCTGCCCGCGGCCGTACTGGTCGGTGATCTGCAGACCACGCGCGACGCCGAGCGCGTGGCCCGGGTGGCGGCCGAGGCCACGCAGATCAACACCGGCACGGGCTGCCACCTGACCGCCACGCAGGTGGCCGAGGGCCTGGAAGGGCTGAACCTGCGCGAACTGGGCGTGCTGTTCGTCGAGAATGTCGGCAACATGGTCTGCCCGGCCGGCTTTGATCTTGGCGAGCATCGCCGCGTGATTCTGCTCAGCACCCCCGAGGGCGACGACAAGGTGGCCAAGTATCCGACCCTCTTCCAGCAGGCGGACATCGTGCTGCTGACCAAGGTCGATCTGCTGGGCGTTCTCGAATTCGACGTCGGCCGGGTGCGCGACGACCTCTCGCGCATCAAGACCAGCGCCCCCCTGCTGCAGATCTCCGCCAAGACCGGTCAAGGTATGGACCAGTGGGTGGCATGGCTGCGCGAGCAGATCACCGCGAACGCCAAGCCGCAAGCCATGGGTTCAGCGCCGGCCCGCCGGTGAGTCGCAGGGATAAACCCGTGTCCTTTGGTCGTCCCCACCTATCCATCTCAAATTCTTTTGTGCCCGGCGTTTGCATCGCTGCTCGCCCAGATGGGAAGCCGCCGGACAAGCTCATCCCGGAACGGCACTTGAGCAAGCGCCTGACCTTCTTGCTCACTTCTATTATCGCTGATATACTGCACACCCGCCACCAAGTGCCTGTCACCCCCGTGAGGCAGAATGTATGGCACCGGGCAAAACACCGTTCGAGTGCCCCTTCCAGTTGAAGACTTCCGCGACTGTAGCGGCTGGCCTCCGAGCCGGCCGTTCACTCAGCACAACGGCCGGCGCGGAGGCCGGCCGCTACGGCCAAACGGCGGAAAACGCCGAGTAGCGCTT
>BTUC01000210.1:0-9258 GCA_045863575.1 Phycisphaerae bacterium | reverse complement strand
GTGGCCCCCTCCTTTTTTAACTTGCCGGCGAGGGTCGGGGCGGGCCCCGGGGCCGGGCTTAACCACACAACAACGGCCGGCACGGAGGCCGGCCGCTACGGAACTGACGAACTGGAAGGGGCAGTAGCTCAAAGACGGCAGAGTCTCCCCGCGTCCCTAGCCCCTCAGAGGAAACATCATGAGAACCATGGTCACCACATCAATCGTTTTTCTCATCGCCTTTGGGTACATGGCCGCACAGGGAAGTGTGCTGTACGTGGACGATGATGCTGCTCCGGGAGGCGATGGATCCAGTTGGCAGACGGCTTACCGTTACCTCCAGGACGCGCTGGCGGATTGCGACGAAACCGTTTCGGAGATCCACGTGGCCGGCGGCGTCTACAAGCCTGATCAGGGCAAGGGGCTGACCCCCGGCGACCGCGATGCAAGCTTTAATCTGATCGACGGCGTCGCCATCCGCGGCGGCTATGCGGGGTTAGGGGCGGCACAGGCCGATGCGCGCGATATCCGGGATTACGAGTCGATCCTCACTGGCGACCTGCTCGGCAACGACGGCCCGAACTTCGCCAATTACGCCGACAACAGCAAGAGGGTCGTCACCGCTGACGACACCAGGGGAACTCCCGTCCTGGAGGGATTCACCGTGGCCGCCGGAACGGGTGCCAGCGGAAGCGTTCCGGGGGCCGGTGGTATCAGCATCGTGCGGAGCGCGAACCCGATCCTCAGTGATTTGTTGATTCGGGACAACACCGGCTCGAGCTACGGGGCCGGCATCGAAGTCAATAGCTGCAGTTGGGCAACTGCCCGTCCCCTGATTGTCCGCTGCATTCTGCTTCGCAATAAGACCAGCCCCGGCGTCCTCAGCGCCCGGGGCGGCGGTGCCTACATCGTCGGCACGGCCAGCCCGTGTTTTGTCAACTGCCTGTTCCTGGCCAACAGCTCCTCGGAGCACGGCGGCGGTCTGCGGGCCGGCAACGGGAGCACGACGCTGGTCAATTGTGCGTTCATCGGAAACACGGCCGGCGGAAACGGCGGGGCCATCTCCTTCGCGGGGGGGGCAGGCCGGATGGCCGTCCACAGCTGCACATTCACTTCCAATGTGTCTGCGGGGCTCGGCGGAGGGATTCACGTCGACGGCAGCACCGGGTTGAGCCTGTTCAATTCCATTCTCTACGGGAACCAGAGCACTGTGGGCCAGTCGGAAGCTGGCCAGTTTGAAATCACGTCGGGCAGTGCCATCGTGAGTTACTCGTGCATTCAGGGTTGGACAGGGTTGCTGGGAGGCATCGGCAACATCGGCGCAGATCCGCTGTTCGTCGAGCCGGCCGGCGCGGACGGGGTGCCGGGAACCTTGGACGATAACCTCCGACTTCGGATGGATTCTCCCTGTTTGAACGCGGGTGACCTCGCATCGCTGCTGCCCGATATCGCTGATCTCGACCAGGACGGCGACCTGACCGAATACACCCCGCAGGACATTGAAGGAATGCCCCGATGGATCCACGGCGGGCTGAACATGGGCGCCTACGAGTCCTCGGACTGCAACATGAACAACGTGCCCGACGTCGAGGAAATCGCCGACGGCAGGCTGGGGGACTGCGATAGCGATCAGATACCCGACGACTGCGATCCCTCACGCGTAGACGCGGACGGCGATGGCTATCTGGACGATTGTGACGACAACTGTCCGGGCCTCTTCAATCCAGCGCAGGCCGACGGCGACGCCGACGGCGCCGGCGATGGCTGTGATCTCTGCCCAGGGACGATTCCCGGCGTCCAGGTGGATGACGAAGGCTGTCCGCTCCCGATGCTCGGCGACTTTGACGGTGACGGTGATATAGACCAGTCCGACTTCGGCGGGTTTCAGCGGTGCCTTTCCGGCCCGGGTGTGAGCCAGAACGATCCAACCTGTTGGCCGGCCAAGCTCGATCAGGACGGGGACGTAGACCAGGGCGACTTCGGGCTGTTTCAACGGTGCATCAGCGGACCCAACGCGGCCGCCGACCGGGGGTGCACGGACTGATTCTCGTGGCTTAACACACTATACTGGTTCGTATGATCCGCGACACCATTCGAGAAATGCCATCTGAAGGGGATTCAGGAGCCACACGCATGCCCGGACCGAAGCTGAACTCTAGGCCGCCAGCCAGTCGCGACCAGTACCCGCTCAGTCGCCGATCATTCCTGGGCGGCGCCGTTCTGGCGGGGCTGGCCGGCGGGCTTCCCGCGCTTGGCCAGGCAAGCCGCGATGAAGCGCCGGGCACCCCGCGGCCCTGCCCGCCGAGCGCGTGGGAAAAGCATGGCCTCTTCATGGAACCCACGGAGGGGTGGGAGAGTGGTCGATTCCAGAACTTCACCTCCCCCGCCGAGCCTATCGATAATGGCCAGTGGCGGATCTGGTACTCAGCGGGCATCTCCTCTCCCAAGTCGTTCACCCTTGCTTACGCGGAAGCAGGGCCTGATGGCGGAGGAATCAAGAAGGTCCCCATGCAGCGATCCACCGGACGGGCACCCGACACACCCTTCGGGCTCGGCAACCTCCCGGACGGGTGGAATCCGACCCAGGTGGTTCACATCCGCATGCGGAATGGGCGGCACCGGATCTACTTCTGGGCTCATGGACCGGAAATCCTGCGCTACCTGGCCGCCGACAGCGAGGACGGCCGGCGCTATCGCGTCCTCGACCCGCTTCGCCCCGTACTCTACCACCCCAACGATCGAGCCGCCCGCGGCGTGCCCTCACCCGACGGCGTGCTTCTGTCCAAAAGGCCGGCCAGCCGCCCTTCTGATGAGCCCCCGGCACCGGCCCACCTGATTTCCAACGATGCCACCAACGTGTATCAACTGGCGGACGGCACCTTCGAGATGTATTCGGTGGCCCTGTTCCCGGTACCCAAGTCAGACCCCGCCTACATCGCCCACGACAACGCCCCGGGGCTGCTCCGCTTCGTCGATCGCTACACCTCGGAAGACGGTCTGCGTTTTGAAACCCGCCAGCGGGTTATCCAGCGCGACGAGCGGGATCCCACCGACCAGCAGTTCTACTACCTGTCCGTCACGCACACACCCAAGGGCCGCGTCGGCATGCTCGGCCATTACCGCGTCGAAGCCCAGACGATGGATCTCGAGTGGTGTTTCTCACGCGACGGCCTGACCTGGGACCGCCGGAACCGGACGGCCTGGCTGCCGCGCGGCGACAGAAGCCAGCCCGACTCCTACGGCATCTACGCCCCCAGCTACCTGGTGCACCGCGACGGGCGCTACCATCTATTCTACACCGCGGTGAACAGCGCGCACAACGGAAAGGATTCCCACGGCCCCCCGCGCAGCGTGATCATGTACGCGAGCGCGGATTCGATCTGGTCGGGAGCGTGAATGACCCCCACTGCCGCCCGGCCGTGCAGCCTCGGGACCTGCAGAGGCAATTTGAGTTTTGCCCTCTATCCGCCCGTACGCGGGCGCCATTGGACGGCCACGTCGTTGGGCTGCGGCTTGCCCGGCGTGCTTCGGCCTTCGCCGATCTGCTTGTCGAGCAGCGCGGTCAGCTCTTGCACGATCTCCGGGCGTTCGGCGTGCAGGTTCCTGGTCTCGCCCGGATCGGCGGTGAGGTCATAGAGTTGTGCCGCCGGCAGGCCCATCTCCCGGGCCTTTGCATCCGCCGGGAACGATCCGTAACCCCCCGAGCCGGGGCAGAAGATGAGTTTCCACCGGCCCCGGCGAACGGCGAAGTTTCCGCGGACCGAATGAACGATCACCGTCTCGCGCCGGCCCGCATCCCCAGCCAGCAGTACCTGAAGGAAGCTCACGCTGTCTTCCGCCCCCTCGTCCGACAGGTGTGCGCCGAGCAGCTCCGCCACCGTGGCCATCCAGTCGGTGAGGCATACCAGGGCATCAGAGACGGTGCCCGCCTTCACCTTGCCCGGCCAGCGGACGACGGTGGGCACACGGTGACCACCTTCCCAGATGTCGCTCTTGAGACCCCGCCAGGGCCCGCTCGGGTAGTGGCCGTGTACGTGGCCCTCATTGACGAGGATGGCCTTGTTCGGCTCGGTGTAGGGGCTGTGGCCGTTATCGGCGGTAAAGATCACCAGCGTGTTGTCTCGCAGGCCATGACCATCGATGGCCTTGACAATCTGCCCGACCGCCCAGTCCGTTTCCAGGATGAAGTCGCCGACCGGGCTGATACCGCTCTTGCCGCGGAATGCCTCGCTGGGCGCGATCGGCTCGTGGGGACTAGTCAGCGGGACGTAGAGAAAGAACGGCTTCTTGTCCGCCGCCCGCTGCCGAAGGAACTCAACTGATTTGTCCAGCAGCGTCGGCAGGATCTCATCGCGCCTCCATCCGGGCAGTTCCGGACCCGGCGGACCATCGATATCTTTCTCGGGCTTGTGCGCTGTCGGCTGGCCGACGGTCCTATCGTTCTCAATGAAGCAGTAGGGAGGATAATTGGGCACGTCGGTTCCGAAGTAGTAATCAAAGCCCCGCGTGGTGGGCCCATCCGCAATTGTCCCATCGAAGTCGATCTGCTCGTTCTCCCGCGGCCACTGCCAACCGAGGTGCCACTTGCCGATGCAGGCGGTGGTGTAGCCGTGCCGGCGCAGGAGGGCTGGCAGCGTCAGGCGATGCCGATCGATGAGCGGCGGATCGAACGGCTTCAGGACACCCGCCTGGAGGCGTGTCCGCCAGGCGTACCGGCCAGTGAGTAATCCGTAGCGCGTCGGACTGCACACGCTGGACGGGGAGTGGCAGTCCGTGAACCGAATGCCCTGCTCGGCCAGGCGATCAATGGAGGGCGTGGAGAGCTTGCCCCTCTGGGGGTTGAAGCAGGAAATGTCGCCGTAGCCGAAATCATCCGCCAGCAGCAGGACGATGTTCGGCCCTGACGCTTCGGCTGACGCCGCGGCTGCGAGACAAAGAACGAGCACACTGGCCAGTCGTTTCATGTTGGTCTTCCGCTGGAAGCTGATCCGAAAACTGGGACGATGCGTTACTGCCTGATCGCCGGCTTGATGGTCCAGGCTTGCAGGCGGGCGACCCGGAAAATCCCGCCGATGTCCAGGTCGGGCTTGTGACACGCCGGAAGTCCGATCTTTCCGCCATCCTAGGGTCCACCGCCAGTTCTCCAGAGGCCATGCATGATCAGACGTCTATGGTTGGGCCGAAGGTGCCGGTCTCAGGTGCGATGCGCCGCAGGCTGGTTCATTATAACGGGCGCGGACTGCTGAGCTTCACAACTCAGCGCTTTGGGGGAACCAGCAGCTCATGGTAGAGAATCTCTTCACGTCCGGACCGGTTGGCCTGGCCCAGGACTGAGCCGTCTGGTCCGTACACGACGCAACCGCCGGCGCAGTCGTGGCCCCAGCTGTCTCCCACGCGGTTGGTGACCAGCAGGGGTGCGCCGATCCGGGCGGCACGGGCACCAAAGACCGGAAGATCGGGCAGCGTGCCGCGGTTGTTGGGATAGAAGACCAGCTGGGGCTTCATGGCCCTGACCCGCTCGATGCAGCGCGGCGCTTCGCCGTCGGCGCAGATCATGCAGGTCGCAAGAATGCCGTCGATCTCAAACAGCTCCGGGCCTTTCCCCGGGTCGTAGCGAGCCCACTCGTTGCGATAATCTTCGTCCCTGGCTTCGCGCCAGAGCCAGGTCTTGCGGTAGCAGTGGATGAGCCCGGCCGGTCCCAGGAACACCTGGCTGATATAGAAGCGCCCACCGTCGCGTTCAGAGAGGCCAAAACTGATGAAGCAGTCCAGTTCGCGGGCCAGGCGGGCCATGCGCCGGCAGGCAGGACCATCGGGCACCTCTTCGGCGAGTCGCTCGAGCTGCGGCGTGTAGTCGGCCAAGGTCCCTTCGTGGAACATGACCAGGCGGGCCCCCTGGCTGACGGCCTCGCGCGTGAGGCGTTCCATCTCCCGCAGATTTCGCTGCGGCTCTTCCGGAACGGCATCAAACTGCACCAGCGCGACCGGAAGAATCCTGGACCGAGGCGCCTGGCCGGATCTGAAGGCCGGGCCTGTGCTGGTACAGGATGCGGCACACAGCAGGGCCAGCATGGCCGAGAGTCCAAGGCGGGGAATGCCATGCCTGATCAACATGGTGCGGCTCGCGTTGCGTTGTGGTTTCTCGCGTCGTGATCCTCGACGCCGGCCCATCCTAGTGTGTCCTACACCAGTTGTCGACGTGCTGCCCTGCACCGGGAGCGCTTGTCGCAGACCGCTGCGTTGCTTAAGTTGAGTCCAGGGCGTTGAACCCTGGGAGATGTGCCTATGCGCCAGATTCGAAGCCTGCTCGTCTGCGGCCTGGTCTCGTTCACTGCCGGCGGATTCGCCTCCGCGGCACCGTCGAAGGATCGCCCGAATATTCTTTTTGCCTTCGCGGACGACTGGGGTCGCCAGGCCAGCGCCTACGCACGGATCGACGGCCCGGGCACCGTCAACGACGCCGTCTCGACACCGCACTTCGATCAGCTCGCCGCCCGCGGCGTCCTGTTCCGCAACGCCTCGGTCAACGCGCCCTCCTGCACACCCTGTCGCAGCTCCATCCTCTCCGGCCAGCATTTCTGGCGCACCGGCCGCGGCGCGATCCTCCAGGGCGCGGTGTGGGATCCGCGGATTCCAAGCTGGCCCCTGCTGTTGAAAGACAGCGGCTACCACATCGGCAAGAGCTGGAAGGTGTGGAGCCCGGGCACACCCGTGGATGCGCCCTACGGCGGTCAGCAGCATGCGTATCAGCAGGCCGGCCGGGCAATGAATCAGTTCTCGCAGAACGTGACCCGCCGGGTCGGCGAGGGCGCGACTGTCGAGGACGCGAAGCGCGAAATCCTCGATGCGGTGCGAGCCGACTTCCGGTCCTTTCTCTCGGATCGAAGCGAGGAAACCCCGTTCTGCTACTGGTTCGGCCCCACCAACGTACACCGCAAGTGGGTCCGGGGATCCGGCAAGGCCCTGTGGAACATTGATCCGGATGTGCTGAAGGGCAGGATGCCGCCCTTCCTGCCGGATGTGCCGACCGTGCGCGAGGATCTCGCGGACTACCTGGGCGAGGTGCAGGCCTTTGACGCTTCGCTGGGCGTGCTCATCGATGAACTGAAGGCAGCGGGTCTCTACGAGAACACCCTCATCGTCGCCAGCGGCGATCATGGCCCGCCGGGCTTTCCCCATGGCAAGTGCAATCTCTATGACTTCGGCACCCGGGTCGCCCTGGCCATCGCCGGGCCGGGCGTGACCGGCGGTCGCGTGGTCGATGATTTCGTGAGCCTGCCGGACGTGACCCCCACGTTCCTGGAAGCCGGTGGTGTGAAAGTGCCGGATGTCGTGACCGCGCGCAGTCTCTGGCCCGTACTGAAGTCCGATCGCAACGGCCAGGTCGACCCCGGGCGGACGGCCGTTTTCCTGGGCCGCGAGCGGCATGTCGCCCTGGCCCGCGAAGACGCGCTACCCTATCCGCAGCGCGGCATCCGCACGGCCGATTACCTGTTCATCATCAACTTCCGGCCGGACCGGTACCCGCTCGGAGACCCGTATCGACTGGACAGCGATGAGGCCCCATCCGCCGAAGAACTGACAGAGAACACCTTTGTCACCCTCGCCGATGAAGACCAGGGCCCGACCAAGGCCTGGATCGTCGAGCACCGCAACCATCCCGAGTGGAGACGTTACTACCAGCATGCCTACGGCAAACGGCCGCGCGAAGAGCTGTTCGATCTGAAGAAAGACCCCCACCAGATGAACAACGTCGCGAACGATCAGGCCTATGCCAGGATCGCCGATGCGCTGCGGGAACGCCTGCTGGCCGAGCTGCGGCGCACCGGCGATCCCCGGCTCATCGATCAGGGCACGTTCTTCGAGACACCGCCGCTGGCGGGGCCGTTACCAGAGGATGCCTCCAGGCCGAACCGTCAGCGAACGCCCTGAAGCAACCCGCCAGAACGAACGGCGCAGAGACCGGCCCCTGCACAACGTCGAGATTGCCAATCCGAAGGGGGATGGGGGTACAATGCGGCCCGAGGTGTCAATGGCCCGTTCATCGTCCATGATGCAGGCGCTGGAACTCCAGCGACCAGGCGAGCTGCAATGCGTCGAGCATCCGGTTCCATCACCGGGCGGCGGCGAGGTGCTCGTCCGGACGGTGGCCACCACGATCTGCACGTCCGACCTGGGCGACATCCGCGAGAATCCCTTTGGAATCGCGTTGCCGCGCATCCTGGGCCACGAGGCTGCCGGTGTCGTCGCCGAGGTCGGGGCCGGCGTGACAGCCCTGGCGGTGGGCGATCGGGTCGCGGTGCATCCGGTTATTCCATGCGGGGCATGCATCGAATGCGGACGCGGCCTGGGACACCTGTGCGCCCGCCTGGGGCACCTGGGGGTCGATCGCGGGGGATCGTTCGCCGAGTTCTTCTGTATTCCGGCGACCCGCGTCCGGCGTACCCCCGAGACTCTGGATATGGCCGAAGCGGCCCTGCTCGAGCCCGTGTCGGTCTGCCTGGAGGCGGTCCAGCGGTCCCGCGTTCAGGCAGGAGAAAGCGTTCTGATCGCAGGCGACGGGCCGTTCGGCGTCATGATGGCGCGACTCGTCCGCCGGATCGGAGCGGAAGCCGTGATGACCGGCCGGCACGCCTACCGTATGCAGCGCGCCACGGGCGCGAGGACGATCGACGTGGACCAATCGGCCGACCTGCTGGCGGATATCCTTCGACTGGCCGGCGGTCAAGGCGTGGACGCGGCGATCCTGGCCGTCGATTCCCAGGCAGCCCTGGACCTTTGCCTGGCCAGCCTGCGGCCGCGCGGAAGGCTGGTCGTCTTCGCCGTCATGCCCGATCGACCACGGATCGATATGCTGCGAATCCTGGTTAAGGAACTCGAACTCGTCGGGGCCTGCAACGACCAGGACCTTCTGGATGAGGCCCTCGACTTGATCGTGGGGGATGAGCTCCAACTCGGTCAGATGGTGTCGCACCGGATCCCCTTTCATAACTGGCCGGAAGCCTTCAGAATGGCCGGTGATCGGCCGGAGTGCACCCTCAAAGTCGCGCTCGTTTTTCCCGAGGCGCAGGCCGGCGCCGCAGGCAGGAGACCCGATTGATGAACGTGACCTTCGTCGGCGCTCATCAGGATGATGAGATGTTCTGCCTGGGGACGCTGCTGAAGTACCGCCGGCAGGGGCACAGGCTGTCGTTCATCTGCACGACCAATGGCGACAAGGGCATGAGTGACCAGCCCGGCGTCCCGCATGCGGAAGCGGCACAGATCCGGGACCGGGAG
>BTUC01000209.1:0-12667 GCA_045863575.1 Phycisphaerae bacterium | reverse complement strand
GCTCTCCAGTCCGATAATGCCAAAGGGCGCATCCAGGAATTCCCGTTCCTTTTCCTGGATGCCGTGGGGCGCGTGGTCTGTGACCAGGCAATCGATGGTCCCGTCAACCAGCCCCTCCAGGCAGGCTTGCACATCGGCTTTGGTCCGCAGCGGAGGGTTCATCTTGAAGTTCGTGTCGTAGGTGGCGCAAGCCTCTTCCGTCAGCAGCAGGTGGTGCGGGCACACCTCGGCGGTGACGGGGAGCCCGGCCGCCTTGGCCTGCCGCACCAGCTCGACTGCGCGAGCCGTCGAAATATGGCAGACGTGGTAGCGGGCGCCGGTCGCCCGTACCAGCGTCAGATCACGCTGGATCATGAGCTCTTCGGCAATGGGGTTAATCCCGGGCAGCCCCAGCCGGGTGGCGGTGACGCCGGCATTCATCACCCCGCCGGCGGCCACGTCCGGGTCTTCGCAGTGCTGAAGCAGCGGCCGGTTGAACATGTGCATGTACTGCATGGCACGCAGCATCACGTCGGTGCGTGCCACGCCAACCCCGTCATCGGAAAATCCGACCGCGCCGGCCCGGATCATCTGGCCCATCTCGGCAAGTTCCAAACCTTCACGGTTCTTGGTGATGGCCCCGATCGGGTAGACATGGCACAGGTTGGCCCGCCACGCCTGGTGGTAGACGAACTCGACGGCGGCTTCATCGTCGAGCGTCGGGCGGGTGTTGGGCATGCAGGCAACGGTCGTGAAGCCGCCGGCCACGGCGGCCGCGCTGCCGGTGGCGATCGTCTCCTCCTCCTCGTCACCGGGTTCGCGAAGGTGCACATGGATGTCGATCAATCCGGGGCAGACGATCAGCCCGTTCGCATCGATAATCTGCGGGGTCTGCCCGTCAGGCCCGTGGGCGTCGGTTTCTGCGATCTGGCGATCGATTCGAGCCACCTTGCCGTTGGCCAGCAGCACATCGGCGATCTGATCGCGCCGCGAAGCGGGATCGATAACCCGGCCACCGGTAATCAGCACATTGCGTTCTGCCATCGCATTCACCATGGGGAGATGCCTTCGCCACGTCGTCCTGCGGTGACGAACTCCCGTGCACCACGGACCCGGCGGGGGGGATTGTAACCGATTCGCCTGGCAGGGGTGAACGCACGCCTCGTCAGTGTCTCAGCCGACGCTTATGGTAGAATCTCCGCCGGGATCGCGAGCAGAAAGGATATGAGATGGTTGACCTCCGCACCTATATCGCCGACCAGCCGATTCTGGACGTACATGAACACCACATGCCAGCCACGCTGCTGAACCGGGAGGTCGGCCTTTTGCAGCTCCTGCGGGAGAGCTACGCTGGCTGGACCCAGCAGCGTCCCTACCCGGTAGGAACTGAAGAACCTCCTCCTGCGCCCGCCTCGGATCGCCCGCAGGACTGGCGCGACATTGCGCCTTTCGTGGAGCGCAGCGGCAGCAGCACGTTTGTTCGCAACGTCGTCTGGGCGCTGGGGGAACTGTACGGGTTGGGTGACGAGGGCTTGACTGAGGACAACTGGCGCAGAGTGGACGAGGAGATCCGGCGTCGCCATGCAGATCCTTCCTGGGTGCCTTCCGTGCTCGATCGCGCCGGCGTGCGGCGCGTGATAACCGATCCGTACCTCGATCCACTGATGGACGCGAGGGCGACCCTCGGGCCGCGCTACCAGTCCGTCTTTCGCATTAACGCACTCGCCGTCGGCTGGCACGCGGATTCGCGCGATCACAACGGCAACAGCGCGCACGAGTACGCTCAAAGGCTTGGCCGCCGCCTGGCGTCGTTCGAGGACTACCTGGCCTTTCTGGAGGTAGCGGTGGATACCATGGGCGACCGCCATCAGGTCGGCCTCAAGAATGCCCTGGCATACGATCGCGAGATTCAATTCGATGACATCGACGAACAGCGTGCCCGGGAGGCGTGGGGACTTCTGAACCCGACGCCCGAGCAGCGCAAGGCCTTTGGCGACGTGGTGGTGGATCGGCTGGCGCGCCTGGCCGGCGAGCGGGATATTCCCTTTCAGATGCACCTGGGCACGGCGCGAATCCGGGGCTCACATCCGTTGAACGCGGCCGGGCTGATCGAGCGTCATCCGCGGACCCGCTTCCTGCTCATGCACCTGGCTTATCCCTGGAGCAGCGACCTGCTGGCCCTGGCCTTCGTCTACCGCAACATCTGGCTGGACCTCACCTGGGGGGCGTTGCTCAGCCCCACGCACTTCAAGCGGGCGCTGCACGAGGCCATTGAAATCCTTCCCGACGAAACCCGGTTGATGGTGGGCGGCGACAACTGGCACGTAGAGGAGACCTTCGGGACCCTCTCACTGGTGCGGCACCTCATCGGCCAGGTGCTCCAGGAAAAACTGGACACGGGCTATTTGCGTCAGGAAGGGGCCCGAAGACTGGCTCGGCGGATTCTGCACGAAAACGCCGCCTCATTCTTCCGTCTCTCCTGAAGAGGCCGGCGCGAAAGAAAGGGCCGCCGGGAAATCCGGCGGCCCCTGGAAGCATCAGCAGTATCCCACCGGGCGTCTGGCCCGCGGGCGGCTCATGCTATGGACAGCTCGTGCTTCCGCCCGAGCGCGACTTCGTCTGCGTGATATCACCGCTGGCGATCTGGCCGTCGGCATTGACATCCCGTCGGAAGTTGTTGGCGTTTGTGGTGCTTCCACTAACCGCCTTCACCTGGGTGATGTCACCGCTGGCCACCTGGCCGTCGCCGTTGGCATCGGCGTGCAGAACACGCACGTGCACATCGTTATCGCCCTCGAGCAGATGGCCCGCGAAGTCGCTGATGCCGGCCAGCATAATGGTGAGGCAGGAGCGATCGGGAACACCGCTCAGGTTGATGGTCATTTCATTCCCACTGATGCTCACAGCGCCCAGGATGCCGGCGGAGAGCAGAACCTCGCTGCCGTCCAGCGCCCCGTCCGCTGCCTGCACGGGCTTGCTGAAGGTGAGGATGACCTGCCGCGGGCCGCCCTGCCGGCACTCGATGCCCGCCGAGGCTGGCGGATCGAGCGGCAGCGGGATATCGAACGGACCGGCCGCACCGTGCACCCTCCGCGAAATTGCCGAGACCAGCACCGGCGGCTCAGTGATGATGATGAAGTCACGAGCCGCGGAGAGGCCGGCGTCGTGCACCGCTGAATCCGCGGGATTGTGGTGCTGCGACATGACCGGTGAGTGGACGGCCGACCGCACCGGATCGTGCTGGGCGGAGGCGAGCGGGTCGTGTACCGCCGAGATGGCCGGGTCATGCTGGATCGACTGCTGCGGTTCGTGCTGCATCGACCACCAGGGGTCATGAACCACCGACTTGACCGGATCGTGCATCATCGACCAGACCGGATCGTGGACCGTGGAGGTGGCCGCATCGTGCTGCCGTGAGAGCACCGGCGAGTGAGTCGCCGACGTTACGGTCGCATGCTGGACGGACTCCTCGGGGCGGTGAACCACCGAACGGGCCGGGTCGTGCAGCGGCGAGAGATCCGGGCTGTGCATGCCTGACCAGTGCGGGTCGTGAATGTCACTGGTCAGCGGGTTGTGCAGGATGGACTTCTCCGGCTCGAGCTGCTGCGGAGAGAGCCCCGGATCGTGGCCCATCGAGACAACAGGGTCATGCTGAGCCGACTTCTCCGCCTCGTGCTGCGTGGACTGGAACGGCGCGTGCACGATGGAACGGGCCGGGTCGTGATGAACCGACAGCGCGGCCGGGTGAACGTTGGACCGGGCCGGGTCGTGCAGGACCGAGACTTCCGGCTTGTGCATCGACGTCCAGACGGGGTCATGGATGTCTGAGCGGAGCGGGTCATGCTGGCTCGAGAGCGCCGTGTCATGCCCGGTCGATGAGAGGGCCGGATCATGCTGATCCGAAACGCCCGGATCATGCTGGACGGACATGGTGGCGGAGTGCCACACCGAGTCTGCCGCGTTGTGCGTGTCCGACGTGTCCGGCTTGTGCACCTCGGACCGCGCCGGGTCGTGGTGGGTCGACAGCGTACCGTCATGCATGCTCGACCAGTGGGGGTCGTGGATGTCCGACTCCAGGGCATCGTGCTGCGAGGACGGGAAGACCTCGTGCACCTCGGAGATAGCCGCGTCATGTCCGGTGGACTGCGCCGGATCGTGTCCCGCCGAGATGTCCGCCGTGTGGATGACCGAGCGCAGCGGTTCGTGTGTGCCCGACTGGGCCGCGTCGTGCTGGGTCGAATTGAACGGCCGGTGGATCATGGTGATGGCCGGGTCGTGCGTCTGGATCGACAGATTGGGAGTGTGGATATCCGAACGCAACGGCGAGTGTACGACCGACCGGAGTGGCTCATGGAAGATCGACGCCGCCGGCAGATGCACCTGCGAGCGCGCCGGTTCGTGAATGATCGAGCCACGCGGGTCGTGCATTCCCGACCAGTGCGGATCGTGCAGATCCGACTTCACCGGCCGGTGCTTGCGCGACCAGACCGGGTCATGCGTCGCCGAGACGTTGGGATTGTGCTGCTGCGAGGTGCGCACCACGTGCACCGCCGACGGTGTCGGCAGATGCCCCGGGGACAGCGGCACGATGTGGACGTGCGACCGGATGGGGTCGTGGTTCACGGACGCAACCGGGTCATGCATGCTCGACCAGTGCGGATCGTGAATGTCGCTGTTGAGCGGGTTGTGCTGGACGGAAAGATCCGGGTTGTGGACCTGTGATAGTGCCGGGTCGTGGGTAGCCGAGGTGTCCGGATCATGCCGCGACGAGGTCAGCGGCGAGTGAATGGCCGACTTCGCCGGATCGTGCTGGTTGGAGCTCAGCGGTGCGTGCCAGGCCGAGACCACAGCGTGATGGAAAACCGACTGTTGGACCGAGTGTACAACGGAGCGGACCGGGTCGTGCACTTCGGATTGACCCGGGTCGTGCATTCCGGACCAGTGCGGGTCGTGGATGTCCGAATTGAGTGGTTGGTGATTGGCCGACAAGGTGGATCGGTGGAGCGGTTCGCCCGCGGGATCGGGTTCTCCAATTATGATCGAGCCTTGGGCGTCGTGGTGGAAGGATTCTACCGCGCTGTGCAGCACGGAGCGGAGCGTACCGTGGAAGTTCGAGTCGGCCGTGAAGTGTGACGGCGACATGGTCGGCTCATGGATACCGGAAACCGCTACGTCGTGGACCACCGAGCCTCTGGGATCGTGCTGGTCGGAGTTGAACGGGGAGTGGGTCAGCGACCGCAACGGCTCGTGCAATTGCGACCGGACGGGCCGGTGAACGTTGGACCGCGCCGGATCGTGCAGCACGGAGTTTTCCGGCTTGTGCATCATGCTCCATTTCGGGTCATGGACGTCGGAACGGCGCGGATTGTGCTGCTGCGACAGGTCGGGGTTATGAGCGGCGGAGACGGCCGGATCGTGCGTCTCGGAGGTCGCGGTGTTGTGCATGGCCGAAAGGTCGGGGCCGTGCGTTGACAATGCCGGATCATGGCCGCTGTTGGAGAGATTCGGGTTGTGCTGCGTTGACCGCTGCGGGTCGTGGAGCACCGACTCGACCGGGAAGTGGCCCTGCTGGGAACGTGTCGGATCATGTGGCATGCTCGACCAGTGCGGATCGTGAATCCCGGAAGTCGCCGTGTTGTGCGCCTGCGAGGTGCCGGGAATATGGTTCGCGGACAGCGCCGGGTCATGCAGTGGGGAGACGCCGGGCTCATGCTGCGCGGACTGATCGGTACTGTGCTGCTCGGACATCAGCGGTGAGTGTACGGCCGAGCGGACCGGATCGTGCTCGTCAGACTTGGCCGGGTCGTGCACCTCCGATCGTGCCGGATTGTGCTGCTCGGACCTGCTGGGGTCGTGCATGCCCGACCAGACCGGATCATGTACATCGGATGTCAAGGGGTTGTGTGTGGATGACAACGTTGTGTCGTGGCCCGTGGCCGACAATACCGGGTCGTGTTGACCGGACTGCGTCGGATCGTGCTGGTCGGACATCATCGGCGAGTGCATGGCCGAGTCCAGTGGTCTGTGGAGTTCCGATCTTTCCGGGTCGTGCAGCACGGAGACGGCCGGATCATGCAGCACCGACTCCTCGGGCCTGTGCATCTGCGACCAGGCCACGTCGTGAACGACGGACGTCAGCGGGTTGTGCAGCGTCGAATCGTCCGGGATGTGAACCCGTGACAGCGCCGGCTCGTGTATGGCCGACTCATCGGGGTTGTGCTGAGCGGACAGATCCGGCTCGTGCAGAACGGAGCGGACCGGGTCGTGGTCCTGGGCCGCGGCAGGTGCCGCGAGCAGGATCGTAATGATCCATGCGTGCGAATGGTGGAGTTGACGACGGCTGGACATGATCTGGCACCTTTCCCGAAAAGGCAGCACGCCGACGGGCGTTGCGAGTGCAACACGCCCGACGGTAGCTTTGAACAGCCCTCTATGGTGAACCCTCGCACGAACGAGGGACCAAGCATTTAGGACGAACTGAACAGATCTGCGCTTCGCAAGCCCTCTCCGGTCGTTGGTGCGTTCGCAGGTTGGATAAGAGAGACGCTCTCCGGCAATTAAGTCAGGTCGACTGTACCATCAGTGTTCGGCGGATGCAATGAAAATCAGCCTCAAAAAACTCATTGCCGAGGCAACTTTTCCACTTGCTCAGGAGTTTACGGCACTCCCTGGTTCATTTGTCCGTGCTGCCGACTTCATCTTCTGCCGTCGGCGGACCTTCGGCAGGAGCTGTCGACGGATACGTGGCCAGCGGGATCCCGCGTCGCGAGATGTATTGATAGATTTCGCCAGAGCCCTTGGCCCGCTGAATGAATTTGATCAGATCGGAAGGGGCCAGGTAGCTGTAGTAGGTCGAGAGCGCCACGCGCATGGGGCGCTCCTGATCAGTGTAATAGCCGTACTTGTCGATGCGTCCGCGCAGGGCCGGTGCGGCCAGTTGCATGTATTCAGCAATGCGGGTCTGGTCCGCGTAGTTGTCCGCCAACTGGTCGAAAGGTCCATCGTAGTAGTCGTTGCGGTTGACATTGAGACTGCGGACGGCCGCCAGCACCTTGCGGGCCTGGTGGGTCTTGGCGACGAAAAAGGCGAATCCGCTGCGCCGCCCGACCAGCAGGTCGTCCTCCAGCGGCACCAGCACGTCCGGCACGGTGACTTCCTCGTTGAGGACCCAGAAGAAGTAGTTGCGTTTTTCGTTGAACAGGAGGAAGAACTGGTAGCCGGATTCATCGAACGTACGTTCAATGAATCGCTCCCCCGGGCCCAACTGGAATCGACTCGGCGGCTTCTGGGAAAGCTTGTGCAGGTGAAAGGTGACCTCCCGGCCGCGAAAGCGCACCACGTAGGTGAAATCGTCCACCTTGCGTACCAGCAGGCCGTCGGCGTCGGTGAAGAACTTGGAGCGGGTCAGGCCGTAGCGGGCCCCGTAGCTGGGGAACTCGTTGTACTCGGCGTATCCGAAGGAGAGCACGCCGTTGTCGCGGCGCCCGGCCGGAAGTCGGAGATTGCCCCAGATCTGCCGCCCGGATACGTAGAGCTGGAAGTAGTAGTAGTTCTCCGATGGGTAAACGGTCACTGCCTCAGGCAACCGTGAGAACACGTACCAGAAGACGGCGTCCACGTCCTCCAGGTCCGGACCTTCGGTGTACAGGCCCTCGATGAACCGCTGGTTGAGCAGGATATAGCCGGCGTCCCTCGACCCGGGAGCGCCCGGGCCAGCGCCTGCTGCACCGGAACTGGCCGCCGCCGAGCCTTCGGAAGCGTTCTCGGCTCCGTGCGTCGGCGCCGTCACCGCCAGCACGAGCAGTAAAGCGACCGCGCTCACCAGCGATTGATTTCGTCGCGTCAAACCGGCCAGCGCGCGTGAGCGCTCCCCCGGCCGTGGTGTCCACAGGATACCCATCGAGATTCTCCCTGAGGCCAAACGAATGGTTGGAGATAGGATTCGGCCGGACCCTAGCATATGGCAGGAGGGGGCTCCGGTGCAACTCCTGCAGCTTTCACCAGATGCGTGCAACGTGCGAAGCGGAATGCTCCCTGCTTATTCCAGGATGATCACGTGCTCTTCCTTGGGCCCGTGAACCCCCATGACCAGGGCCAGCTCGATATCGGCGGTCTTGCTGGGCGCCGAGACCAGTACTTCGTTGGCAGGTACCTGCTCGCGCGGGCGGATGGACCAGTCCAGAAGGTCGGGCACGATCTGATCGGCACGAACGATGGCAATGTGAACAGGCACGGCCAGACTGGCCAGCCGGCGCCGGCCGTCACCGCTGGTCAGCACCAGCGAGGCAGTCTCGGCGATGGCCGCATCCACGCCGGTAATCCCGACGTCAGCCTGAAAGGCGCCGTCGGCGTCGTCGGGATTGATCAGCTCAACGTTTTCCGCCTGGAGCCGCTCCAGGATGGCCGCTCGCGCCGGCAGCCCGTCCGCTGGCACGATGGCCGTGCGAGCGCCCGCCTGGCGCAGCAACCCGGCGAGTTTCTCGATCATGGCCGCCTCGCCCGCGACGCGGTGGGGGTGCATCTTGGCTTCCTCCACGCGTCCCGCGAATGCGTCGATCAGGCTGCCATCCGTGCTGGCCGGGATCACCCGTGAGATCTCGTGCTCGTCCGGGAGCTCGACCGGCTGGCCACGATCGGACAGGGCGGTGCGCACGCGTTGAAGGAATTGTTCCTGTGATTCGCCCGGCATCATGATGTTTTCCTGGATTCTTTATCGGACCGGCCATTGCCACCGTGTGCAGTTCCCCGCTCGCTGTCCAGATCCCGCGCGAGCGCCGCCCAGCGGGCATGGAACGGGCGTCGGGCCGGCGCGGGCAAATCCCGGTGGTCGGTCCACGGCGAAAAGGGACCCGGCACGTGACGCACCCAGCCCTCCTTGGCCAGGACGGCCATGAAGTACCGGCTCATGCGCGCTCCCCAGCGGTAAAGAAACTTGGACTTCATCCCCAACTTCCAGAACTTAAACCCCAGTCGGAACGTCAGCGGGCTGCGGCCCCGCTGGACGAGATCGTGCCGCATGCGGATCAGCAGGGACGGGATGTCGATGCGGACCG
Source organism: Phycisphaerae bacterium (assembly GCA_045863575.1). GTDB lineage: Bacteria > Planctomycetota > Phycisphaerae > UBA1845 > PWPN01 > JAAXZI01. The sequence goes on along the minus strand of BTUC01000209.1, from coordinate 3,635 downwards.
GGCACGCCTCCAGGCAAGCGCCGCATAGGCTGGACGCCTGGGGCAGGTTTTCGTGCGCCAGCAGGCCGGAGAGCAGTGGAGTGACCAGCTTGCCGATGGGGCCGGGATACACGCTGCCGTACGCGTGCCCTCCGATCTTGCGGTAAACCGGGCAGGCGTTGAGGCACGCGCCGCAACGGATGCAGCGCAGCGTCTGCCGATAGGGCCCGCCGAGCACGTTCATGCGGCCGGCGTCCAGAACAACCAGGTGGAATTCCTCGGGGCCGTCAAAGTCTTCTGGCCGTTTCGGGCCGGTCAGCAGGCTGGTGTAGCAGGTGATCCGCTGGCCGGTAGCGCTCTTGGCCAGCAGCTTCAGGAACAGGCCGAGGTCTTTCATCCGCGGCAGGAGCTTCTCCATGCCCATGAGCGAGACCACCACGCGCGGACGGGACATGCAGAAGCGGCCGTTACCCTCGTTGGTCACGATGGCGATGGTGCCGGTTTCCGCCACGGCGAAGTTGACGCCGGTAATGCCCATGTCGGCGGTGCGGAACTTCTCGCGGAGTACCGTGCGGGCCGCGGCGGTGAGCTCCTGAGGATCCACCGTATACTCGATGCCCAGCTTGCGCCGGAAGAGCTCCGCGATGTCCTCCTTGGTTTTGTGGATGACCGGGGCCACGATATGAGAGGGCCGGTCCTCATCGAGCTGGATGATGTACTCGCCCAAATCCGTTTCCACCACCTCGAAACCGGCTTGCGTCAGGTGATGATTGATTTCAATTTCCTCGCCGACCATCGACTTGGCCTTGATGATGGTGCGGACCTGAGCGTTTCGCGCGATCTGTTCGACGATGGCGTTCGCCTCCTGTGCATCCGCGGCGAAGTGCACATGCCCGCCATGCTGGCGGACATTATTGGCGAACTGCTCGAGATAGCGGTCGAGGTTCTGAAGGGTGTGATCCTTGATCCGGGCGGCCAGCTCGCGCGCTTTCAGGGCGTCAGGCAACTCCGGCAGGGCGACTCTTCGCCCTCCGTCCTGCCGACGGGTGGCGCGGTCGACGGCCAGGCCCAGGCGGGCATTGGCGATGGCCAGTGCGGCACGCTGCTTGAAATCGGGCTCGACGCCGTGTTCGTGGACGAGAGTCGAACTCATGCGGCACCTCCGTCGGACTTCGCTGGGGGCGCCGGGCTGCTGGGGCGAAGCGTGGCCGCGGCACTCTCCATCCGGGCCATGCCGCACGGGGGCGAAGTGGAGCCGTGCCCATGCGGCAGACGTTCCGAAGGCTCCTCCGTGACCGGCAGGCCGCGCGGGCTGAAGCCCGCGGCTCGTTGCGGAGCGAAACCCGGACCCGCGGCTCTTTGCATGGCGGCGTCGAGAATCTCGGCGATGTGCTTCACCTGGATATCCACGCCGTTGCGTCGGCAGGCCCCCTGGATGTTCAGCGTGCAGCCGCCGTCGTTGCATACCAGTGTCGTCGCACCCGTGGCCTGGATGCAGGCCACCTTGTCACGAACCATCGCTCCGGAAATGTCACCGTACTTGACGGCGAAGGTCCCCCCGAACCCGCAGCACTGTTCCATCTTCTCGAGCGGGCGGTACTCGATTCCCCGGACTTTCTGCAAGAGACGGACGGCCTCATCGGTCATGCCGATGCCGCGGAGGTGGCAACTGTAGTGATAGGTGGCCACGGCCGGGTAGTGCAGATCCCATGCCGTCCAGTCCACCTTCAGGACCTTCTCCAGAAACTCGACGAATTCAAACGTCTTGGCGGCCATGGCTTCGGCCCGTGCGTGCATGGCCGGATCGTGCTGGAACAGATGGGGGAAGTACTCCCGCACGATTGAGCAACACGAGCCGGAAGGCGTGACCACCAGCTCCGAACTTTCGAATACCTCGATCATGTGGGCGGCGACGGCCCGGGCCTCCTCCTCGAACCCGCTGTTCAGGGCGGGCTGACCGCAGCAGGTCTGCCCTTTGGGGAAGTCCACGGGAATGCCCAGCCGGTGCAGAATGCGGACGACGCACTCGGCCACGTCAGGGAAGTACAGATCTGTCAGGCAGGTGACAAAGAGTGAGACACGCATGTGGTCCGCCTGGGGCGACCCGGCGGGTCGGGGGCTTGCGGACTACCCGATCACCGATTCGCCGCGCTTGATGAAGAAGTACAGCAGCACCAGCGACAGGCAGAGCACGCCCGCGCCGACGAAAAATCCAATCCAGGACAGTAACGGCTTGTCATTGCGCCGCTGACCGGCGCTGTTGAGCCCGAATCCAAAGCCAAGGGCGGCCAACAGGGCGGTCAGGCCCCCGGCGGCCAGGACGGCGATACGGCGCGTGGGGCCGTAGTGAACCGTCAATTCAGAGGCATCGAAATACTGGAATCTCTTGTCGGCCGAAAAAATCAGCCCGGCGAGAACGAGGAGAGTGCCGGCAGAGAGCAGTGAGACAATCATCCCGAACCGGGCCTGGGTGTCATAACGGCGGAGACTGAAGTTGGGCACGCGCAATCTCCTGAAAAACAAAGCCTTCCATGCCGAAAACCCATGTATATCGGCAGGACCTTGAGCTTGTCAAACCACAGGCGCCCCGCTCAGGCGTAGCTGGCGTCCCCGGGCGTGCCGAACTGCTCCGTACGTTCCCTGGCCACACGGGCCTCGTAGCCACTGGCCCGGTGGGCGGCCAGAGCGTCGGCTTCCACACCCATCTGTTCGCGGATATAGCCGATCAGCGGCCGTGTGTCCGTGCTGTAGGCGCTCTTGAGGACCTCCTCGGCCATGACCACGTCGTCCTTGGCCTGGGCTTCCGCCAGACGCTTGCGGCACACCAGCAGGGCCTTGGCGAAAAGCTCATGGATCGTCGACACGGTCTGGATCATAGCCTCAATCTTGGGCTTGAGGTTATGGGACTGATCCACCATGTAGGCGATGTCCAGCGGCTTGCCGGCCTGGGCCTCGGCGCCCACGATCTCGTTGAAGATGCGGAAGACCTGGTACGGGTCGATGCTGCCGGTGGTCAGGTCGTCGTCAGCATAGCGGCGGTCGTTGAAATGGAAGCCCCCCAGCATGTTTTCGTCGATCAGCCAGGCGACGATCTGCTCGATGTTCTGGCTGGCATAGTGGTGGCCTGTGTCCACCAGCACCCGCGCTTGTGGCCCGGCCGCCCGGGCCAGCAGGCAGGCCATGCCCCAGTCGGCGATATCGGTGTGGTAGAACGCCGGCTCAAAGGGCTTGTACTCGACCAGCATGGTCATGCTCTTGGGCATCGCCGCGTGGACTTCCTTCAGGCCGTCGGTGAACCGCTGCTTGCGGGCGCGGATGTTATCCTGTCCGGGGTAGTTCGTGCCATCGGCGAACCACAGCGAGAGAACGTTGCTGTCGGCGGCCTTGCCGATGGCGACTGAGTCGAGGCAGTGTTGAACGGCCTTGCGGCGAACCTCCGGGTCGCGATTGGCGAAGCTGCCGTACTTATAGCACTGGGCCTGGAAGACATTCGGGTTGATCGCACCGATGCGAATGCCCGCCTTCTTGGCGTAGTCGACGACCTGGGGGTCAAAGCCCTTGGGGAAGTCCCACAGGACGTGGACCGCGACGGCCGGGCAGATCCCGGTGAGCTTGTGCACCCAAGCCGCGTCGTCGAGCTTGTTCCACAGGCTGCG
>BTUC01000208.1:0-12672 GCA_045863575.1 Phycisphaerae bacterium | reverse complement strand
ATCCAGGCCGGCTGGCCGGCCTGGATCACCGCGAGGCTTCATCGATGAGTCGTCGAGGTCAGTCGTTGCCGCTCTGGTTGGAGTTCGAGCGGTAGTTGCTGGACCAGTTGCTGCTATTGTCCTGATCGGAATCCCAATCAGAATCCCAATCCGAGCGCCCGGTGGCTCGGCCACTCATCCGGTTTCGATCGCTCGAATAGCTGCGGTTCGTACCCCAGTTGTCACGATTCATCCCCTGGTTGTACCGGCTGGTGGAGCTGCTGCGACCAACTGTGCCGCGGCTGCGGCCCAGGTCGTCATCGCGCCAACCGAGCCCGCGATCGTAAGCCTCATTCGCGGCGGTGTTGCCGTATTGCCGGCTGGATCGGCTGTACGTTGATCTTGAACGACGATCGGTGTCTCCCCACCGGCCTCCGCCGAAGCTGGCGTCGGAATCCTCGTACAGATCGTTGTCATCACGCCAGTCACGCCCCGTGGGCGAACCGCTGAAACGCCGGCTCGTGCGGGAGTCCGGATAGCCGTAGTCAGAGTCGTAGCCACGGTCACGGGAATCGCTCCGCCAGCCGTAGCGATCCTCGGAGTAGTCATCGAACCGGTCGCGATCCCGCCAACGGGCACTGCCGTAACTCGTGCGGTTCTCGTCATCGTCAAAATCAGAGCCGCGGTTGTAGCGAAAGTCACGGGAGCGGGAGGTCGAGCCGTAGCGGCTATCCCAATCGTCGCCGTAACCGCGATCAGACGAGCGTGAGCGGCTGTAGTCGGAGCTGTAACGGCCGCGGTTGTAGTCGTCGTACCTCGAGGTCCCCGCGCGGTCACGACGGTCGAAGTCCGAGCCGAAGCCGCGCTGACGATCGGTCATGCTCCTGCCGCTGTACTGCGACCCGTACCGGTCATTGTAACGGCCATAATCGTCATCCATGCTTCGCCAGCTTCGACCGCTGGATGAGCCGTAGCGGTCGTCATCCCACCCATCGTTGTCATCTTCCATGTCCCGCCAGCTTCGCGCCGTAGCCGAACCGTAGAGGTCGCGATCGCGCGAGTCGCGGTAGTCGTACCGGCCGTAGGAATCGCGGCTCGATCCGTACCTGTCCCGGTCGCGCCAGTCGCTGCGACCATAGGAGGAGCCGTAGCGGTCCCTCTCCCAGTCATCGAAGCGCGACTCATCAGAGCGGCCGTCTCTTTGCCCATAGCCGTAGCGCTGGTCGTAGCGGCTGCCATCCATGCGGTCCCGCTCGTTGGCCCTGAACCGCGAGTCAGACTCCCAGTCGCGGCGGTCCTGGCGGGACTGGTTATTGCCCCAGGAGCTGAAGCGGTCGCTATCGCTCCGGTCGGCCCGTGCCGGTCGAGTGCTCAAGCCGGTGCTGCCGCTGCTCTGGCCGGCGATGCCGGAGGAGGTTCCGCTTTGCCCGGCAATACCCGATGAGGTTCCACTCTGGCCGGCGATGCCCGAGGAAGTGTCGCTCTGGCCGGCTATCCCCGAAGAGGACCGGGAGCCCTGGCGCTCAGATTCCTCGGATCCACTGGAGATGCTCGATTGTCCCTGCGTGTCGGATGTCGTACTCTGGCCGGTGGATTGCCCCTGGCTCTGAGCCCACAGGGCTGCGGCCAGCAGTCCCGTCAGGACGCCCGCGGCGCCCACCAGCAGTTGGCTTCTCTGCATTGTTGGATTCCTTTCGCTTCTATAGAACATATGCTTGAACCATCCGCGCAAGGCGCATCGGCCGCGCCCGCGGAAAACGATCAACAGTGAACTGGAGGAGAACGCGTCGTGCGGAAGAGCGCGTGGCAGTCGCCAGCGTGCTACTGCTCATATGGGATCGGTTGCGCCGAAGTCAAGCAGCGAATGTCGTAATCCGCGCGACGTTCGAGGCGCTCATCTGATCAGGTTGGAAACGCCACCGGAAGAGGGCCTATAGTCGAAGCGGAGAGCACGTCAGAATTGATGGGAGGATTTCCATGAGTTACCAGGACGAAGAAGAACGCGAGGCCGGGGCGATACCGGCGTCATCCAAGCGCGTACCGCTGAGTACCTCACCGCACCTCAACCGCCGCATCCGGCGACAGATGGAGATCGTGCTGTCGCACTACGCCGCACGGCTGGACGAGATCGGCCGCCGGCTGGATGAGCTGGACGAGGAGTGGGACACCGAGCGTACGCTCGAAGCCAATGCCTCAGCCTTGGCCCTGACCGGCTGTGTCCTGGGCGCGACCGTCAGCCGGAGATGGTTTCTGCTGCCCACGGTCGTGTCCGCCTTCCTGCTCCAGCACGCCCTGGAGGGATGGTGTCCGCCCCTGCCGGTCCTTCGGCACCTGGGCTTCCGTACTCGCGCGGAGATTGACGAGGAGCGGTACGCGCTCAAGGCGCTGCGCGGTGATTTCGCGGGCCTGGAGAACGGAGACAAGTCCAAAGGCGAGAAGAAGCTGGACGCGGCCGCGCGGGCGGAGCGGGCACTGGAAGCGGTTCGTGCCTGAGGTTACGCGCGTGCAAACGGCCCGGCGTCCGCACGACTGACCCAAACTCTCAGTGCCGGCAGCTTCTCCTTCAGCCGGCGCGCCAGGGCCGCCAACGCCGGCCGTTCGCTCTCCCAATGGCCCAGGGCAATGGCCGTCTTGCCCCGTCGCAGGATGGTCAGCGCCTCGTGGTGCCTGATTTCGCCCGTGATGATGACATCGCCGTCCCTGGCCCGCGCCTTCTCGAAAGGCAGCCGGCCCGCCGCTCCGGCGCAGATCGCCGCCTGCCGCAACTGCTTCCGGCCCTCACCCACGGTCATGATCATCTTCGAACCCGTGGCCCGCCTCAGCCGCGTGGCCAGCTTCGAGAGTGTCGTGCCAGCCGGCAGCCGCCCCACGCGCCCGATGCCCGCTACCGGTTCGGGACTCAGCGGATAAATGTCAAACGCGGGCGTCTCGTAAGGATGAGCCTTGCGCAGCGCGGCCACGACTGAAGGCACTCGCCCAACAGGAGCGACCATTTCAATCCGAATCTCCGGCACCTGCTCCAGCCGTCCCTTCCGGCCGACGCGGGGGCTGGTTGCTTCCAGGCCGTAGAAGGTGCCGGTGCCCGCGAGGCGAAAGCTGCACTGCTCGTATTCACCGATCCGCCCGGCGCCGGCGGCGGCCATGGCCCCGGCCAGCGCGTCGACCTGCTTGGCCGGCACAAATGTGACCAGTTTGACTTGTGCGGCGCCCGTGGCCACATATTCAAATGGTTCGAGCTCCGTGGCCCCGCACAACTCGGCGAGCACGTCGTTCGTGCCGTCCGACGCGGCGTCCAGGGCCGTGTGCGGTGAATAGATGGCCATACCGCCGGCTATGGCCCGATGCACCAGGGCGTCCGTGTCCGGGCTGTCCGCCAGCAGTCGTCGTACCGGTTGGAACAGTGGGGGGTGGTAGGCCACCACGAATTCACACTTTGCCCGTGCCGCTTCATCCAGTACCGGCGGCGTGAAATCAATGCACAGCAGCACCTGCCGGCAGCCGGCGGCCCGATCTCCGATCAGCAGCCCGACATTGTCCCACGATTGGGCCAGGGCCGGTGGGGCGATGCGATCCAGCGCGGCGGCCACGTCCGCAACCGTTGTCTGGCGTCTTGTCTTGCGGGCCATCAGCCATTCTCCGAAACGAGTCGGACGGTCAGTGCAGCTCTGTCTTCAGCAGGGCGAGGAACTCCGTGTAACTCTTGACGCGCAGCGCCCGTTTACGATGTTCTTCGTCGCGGAAGCTGCGCGCGATGTCGGCCAGGATCTCAATCTGGGCTCCGTTGTCGTCCCAAGGTGTCAGGATCAGGAAGATGATCTGGGCCAGTTCGCCATCCGGAGCGTCAAAATCGACGCCGGCCTCGGAGAGGCCTACTCCCAGGACGGGCGCCGTCAGTCCCTCGATGCGGGCATGCGGGACGGCCAGCGAGTTGCCCAGGCCGGTGGACATGAGCTGCTCGCGGGCCAGGACGGCCGCTTCGACCTCTTCGCACTTAAGCCCTGCCGGGGTACATGCCGCCCGCGTCAATTCGTGGATGGCTTCGCGGCGGGTGCCTGCCTGAAGCGGATTGATGAACGTTTTTGGCGACATGTAGCTGGCCAACCGCCGCGGCTTTTTGAGCTGCAGCAGCCGGGCCATCACCGGTCCGCTCATGACCGACGTGATCAGCGCCATCATCACCAGGCCCACGAACATGCGCTCGCCGATCAGCCCGCTCTGCAGAGCCAGCAGACTCAGGATGATGACCATGCCGCCGCGGGCATTCAGGCCGAATCCGACCGCCCAGGCCTCTCTCTTCCCCAGACCGCTCCACCGACCGCCCAGACCGCAGCCGAGCACTTTCCCCATGCACGCCAGCACGGTCACAATCACAATCAGCTGCAGATCGAAGTTGGCGGCGAAATCCACACTCAAACCGATGCTGGCGAAGAACAGCGGGGCGAAGAAGAAGGATACGAACTGGAGGATGATGATGCGGGTCTGCTCGCGAAGATGGGATGAATCACCCACCGCTACGCCGACGAGAAACGACCCGAAAATCGCGTGGACGCCGATCCACTCCGTGAACGCGGCACCGAAAAGTGCCAGTGAGAGGGCAAAGCCGAGCACGCCTCCCGGCCAGATGGTATGAGCCTGGATCCAGGGCAGCGCGCGATGAACGGCCCAGCGTCCGATCGTGAGGGTGACGGCCGTGAACAGCAGCGTCAGGGTGATGGTCATGCCGATGTCGGGCCCGTTGCCGCCCGTCGTCCCCAGCATGCCCAGCAGCACTGCGAAGATGATCCAGCCGACCAGGTCGTTGAACACGGCCGCCGCGATCACGATCATGCCCATATCGCTGCGGTACAGATTGAGGTCCATGAGCGTCTTGGCGATGACCGGCAACGCGGAGATGGAGAGGGCGGTGGCGAAGAATAACGCAAAGACCGTGAGATCCGCACCCGGCTCATACCCCACCCATCGCGGGGCCCACCACGCGGCTCCCAGACCGATGCCGAACGGCAGGACGATGCCGGCCAGTCCGACGGTGGTGGCCACCCGCCCCTGTCGCCAGATGGTGGAGAGGTCGACTTCCATTCCGGCCACCACCAGGAACAGGGCGATGGCCAGCGTGGTCAGTCCCACCAGGACCGCTCCCGCCGCACCCTCCGAGGGGAACAGCACCTGAAACGCGTCCGGAGCCACACGGCCGAGGACCGTCTTGCCCAGCACCACACCCGCCAGCATTTCGCCCAGGACGGCCGGCTGATTGAGCCAGGAGGCGAGCTCTCCCAGCACGCGCGCGACGGCCAGCAGCAGGCCCAGAGCCAGAAACATCAGGGCAATATCGCGGGATTCGAGTCCTTCCATGGCGGCTCGCTGACGTCGGAAACAAAGGGGGGCCGTGCCCCGCCGGGCAGGAAGTATACGGGCCGGCGCATCCGAGCGGAAGATGGGCGTGCTATGATGTCTTTGTCATGAAGCCTGAGCAACACCCTCGACCCGCTGTCGGCGCTGTCATCTTCGATCTGGATGGGACTCTGACGCGCCCTTATTTGGACTTCGATGTCATCCGCCGGGAGATTGGCCTGCCCACGCAGCCGCGCACGCCGATTCTGGAGGCGCTGGTGACGATGAGCGCCGAAGCCCGGGCGGCCGCCGAAGCCATCCTGCACCGGTACGAAGAAGAGGCCGCCACGGCGTGCGAACTTCAGGACGGAGCCCTGGAGGTCGTGGAAGCGGTTCGCGATCGCGGCATCCCTGTCGGCCTGTTGACGCGCAACAGCCGCCGATCGGTCGAGACGGTGCTGGCCCAGCACGCCTTCGCCTTCGATATCGTGTACACGCGCGAGGACGGGCCGGTGAAGCCGTCCCCCGAACCGATTCTGGCCATGTGCCGGAAGTTGGGCGTACGGCCGGAGTCATCCTATGTGGTGGGAGACTACCTGTTCGATCTGCAGTCAGGCAACGCCGCCGGCGCGACCACCGTGCTCATGATCGGAGACGCCTCCGCGCCCCCATTCGCCGATCAGGCCGACCACGTCATCCGCTGCCTCCGAGATCTGTTACCACTGATCACGCGGGTTACTGACCACGGATAGTTCTTAACCACGGATAGCACGGATGAAACGGATGGCGCGGGTAATGGTTTTCTATCAGCGCACGATCCGTTTCCAGTCGAGTTTCGAGTTCTTGAAATTCAGGAGCAGAGCCAGCCGAAGGCCGGTAATGGTGAGATAGCCGATCATCTGAGCGACGTGCGTGTCTGTGAAAGATATCACTACTTTGGGGTCGGCAATGACTGCATCATCAACAATGAGATCGGAAACCAGGCTGCCGATCAACTGGTCATCGTAGTAAACAGGAAATCGCCGCTGTTTCTCAACCTTGTGCCCACGCTTGGCGAGTTCGATCACCAGTGCATTCTCATAAAGCTTCTCGTCTAATCCGGGCTTCAGCTTATTGAGCACAGTCATGGCCGCGCCGATGATTGATTCACTGAGTTCCTCATGAATAAGATCGTGCTGCATATGACCTACTTCCTCCCGGCGGCAGTTATCAGTGCAATCAGTGTTATCCGTGCTATCCGTGGTTGAGAGCTCTCAAAAAGCAGGTAACTCCGGTTCGGCTGTAGCGATCATGGCTACCCCTTCAACCTCGATCAGCCACCCGGGCCGGCAGACCGGAGCGACGACGACCGCGATGGGGGCGTCGCCGAATCGTTCGCGCATCCGGTTTGTGGCCAGGGCGTGATCGGCCGGATCGCGCACGTAGACGACGAAGACGGCCATGTCGTGGAGGGTGGCCCCGGCCTGGGCGAGCACGGCCTCCGCGTTCTCCAGGGTGCGGTCGAGCTGCCGGGATACATCGCCTGCGTGCATGATGTTGCCGCGCGAATCGATGCTGGCCGTCCCGGAAAGGACCACGTGCGTGCGGTCGCGGTACGCAATGGTTGTCCCGCGTTCAAAGGTGACGCCGTAGATGTGCGTGGGGCTCAGGTGCTCCGGCGCGGAAAGGTAACGGATCTGTCCCGGGCGCAGTCCGGAGATGGCGTAAGCGTCCATGGTCACGCAGGCGCCGATCTCGGCCGGCACCGCTTCGATTCCGGAGCTGGCGATGAAATGGGTGTCGGGCGTGAGGCCGTTTTCCGCGAAGAACTCGCGCCGGGCGGCCACCATGCCCGGATAATGGACGTCGATGTCCCTCACGAACAGCCACGTGCGCACCGCATGATCTGCCAGGGACATGCCTTGCGCACGCAGCAACTCATCATAGCTCCCGAAGATTGACCAGGTCTGTTCTGCGGCCGGCGCTCCGTTCGGACAGGACAGGCCGGTGCTCCAGTGGTGGCTCAATTCACCGCGTTCAACAATCAGGTGTGAGTTCTGCTGTGACTTCTTCAGCGTTCCGGCCGGATCGCTCACGTGATAGGCCCACAACATGACCTTCGTTTCACCGGCGGGCGGTTGCCCGACCCACGATACGGCGCAGGGCTGGTCAGGACAGCCGGGATTGGAAAAGGGCATGGCCCTCAGAGCATCAGCCTGGTTGACCGGGTCGCTACAGAAGAACCGCCGCAGGATGGCCGTGTCGCGTTCCAGGCTCAGCTCATCCATCGCCTGTCCATACGCGCGAAACACCTGCTCGAGCTGGTGCTGAAAACTACCGTATTCCCGCGGGCGGATAATCAGGTGGTACTCCCCGACGCCTCCGGCCCCTCGGAATCGCGAGACGTGAACGGATACGGACGATGCCGCGACATCACAGGTGAAAGAATCCATCCCCCAACTTTCTCCATAACAAGCAGCTCATCATCGATGCTCAACAATCTGGATCGGGATCGCCGGCAGTACGCCCAACAGGTTTCGCTGTCCCGTCTGGCCCTTGCCGTCCCGCTGGCGGCCGGCTCCGTCGGTGAAGGCCTGGACGATCAGGTTGTCGGCCGTTCCGGCGCTCACCGATCTCTCACACTTCAGTATGAGCACGAGTTCTCCGGGCGTTACGTCTGTTCTTTCCAGTGTGACACCTTCGGGCGGTCCAGCCAGCTCCAGCCGGATATCGCGGGAGAGAAGCGCGCGCGGCCTGCTGAACCGCACGGCGGTAGTTCCTCCCGCCGGAATCTGGACGATGCCGGCATTCCGCCGCTCGAGCAGCGGTCCTGACCGCCTCCCGCCCACCACGGCGACCATCAGCTCCTGCGAGGGGGCCAGATGCCGATACGCGAATGCCTGCTCCATCTCCTCTGCGGGTATGGCCGAGCGGCTGAGGATCTCTCCACCGACCTCTGCCCGACCCTCCAACTGTAGGCGCACGGGTTCACCCGTCGGCCGGCCGTGCGCGGTCAGCGTCATCTGCATGGCGTTCCGCCCAGGGGGAATCCGGCCGCCGCTCACCGTGAAGCCGTCCGCGGGCTCATTGAGAACGACCTCGATTTCGCCATCAAACCCATCGCGGCGTACCGCCTGCACACGAATCAACGCGGTCCCGCCGGCACGAATATTAATGCTGGATGGCATCAGGTAAAGCGCGAAGTCCGGTCGTGGAGGACCGATTCGCAGTCGGTAAGCATAACTGCCGCCTCCGTGCCCTTGCGCATCGGCGACTTGGACGTGATAGGTGCCGTCTTCGGGCAGACGGGCCCGCAAGTATGAGTCCGCATGATGCGTGAGCAGCCCCGAGGCGGCATCCGGGGTGTCGTCGTTCCACGTGATCACGCGTCCTGAGGCGTCGGTCAGGCGGAGCAGTGAATCCAGGGGAGAGTAGAGCCGCCGCGCGTGGATATCGGCTACGATCTCGTCACCGGCACGGCCAACGAAAGCCAGCCAGTCCACGTCGCCGGGCCGGCTTATCCGCCCATTGACGATTCGCGGTGGCTCGATGAGCTGCGCCTGGTCGGCCGTATCGTTGGGCTCGGCCTCGTTGGATTCGGGCAGCGGGTCCGCAGCATAACGCAGAGGGTTTGAGAGCCGTTCTCGCTGGCGTGATCGCGTCTGCTGGATGCCCTCGTTTTCGATTGAGCCGTCGAGGAGAAGACGCTTGTCGGCCAGGTTCCAGCCCTCAATCGCCGCCACCCGCTTCGCGCCGGCCGGACAGCCCAGCGGAAACAGCTCGGTCACGAACGGTTGCGTTCCCACCGCCACGCGGTAGACGAAATCGTCGCGGCCGCGGTAGATCGAGTCGCGGATCTCCAGTTCGTAGACGCCATCCTCGGGCACCTGATAGAAGAGGACTGGATCCGGATCGAAGCGGTAATCATCGGCAAACGCCACCTCGACGCCCTGGGCATCGTACAGCGTCATCGTGGCCTGGAACCAGCCGGGCACCGCGTCGGCCAGGAAGGGGATCAACCGCCGGGCCCAGGTCTCGAGGACGAGGCGCTGCCCTTTCTTCGCCCGGAAGCGGAGCCGGTCGACGTCGCCCGGTTGGATCTGGCCGTTGAAGACGACGGGGACCTCGACGGCCGGGCCATCCGACGGGGGCTGCTCTACGCCAGGGTCGTTGGGCTCGCGTTCCTGCGTTTCGAGAGCTGTGCCCACGTGGAAACGCATGGGATTGCTCAGGCCCAATGGGGTCTGGAGGCGGATCTCGTGTTCGCCCGGTTCGGCCTTCGCATCGATGCTGATCTTGACCAGCAGGGACTCGGCGATCTGCGGGTTCGGTGGGCGCTTCTTGAGGTCGAACAGCTCGTTAATGACGTGCCGCAGTTCTGGCAGACTCTTCTGCTCCAGGTTGCGCAGCAGCGGGTGATCGGGCAGTTCAACGGCCGGCTGCGTGGCCGCCCGTCTTCTCGCTCTTCCGAGCCCGTTCGCACCACGGCGGGTAGCGTCCGCGCCACGGCGCCCCGCGAACGCCCGCATCGGGCGGGGCATTTCGGCCAGGCGCTGGTCCATCAACTCGCGCAGCCGCTGCTGGATGGCCTGACGCTGCTCCGCGCTGATGTTGCGGAGAGGCCGATAGTGGTGCAGGACCGTGCCGGTGACTCCGTCCGCCGATACGTGGAGCTCTGAAGCGCCCTGTAGTCCCTGGCCTCCCACCAGCACCTCGAAGGCGGTGCCTTGCCGCCCACCGCCCGGATAGATATAGCCGATGCGCGGCTCACGCGGCCCGGGCTGGGCAAATGCCGCAGTTGCGTGCAGCACGGCCAGGATGGTCAGCAGGATGCGGATACAGTGAAACACGCCGAGACTCCTGGTGCTACATGAGCTCCGTCAATCGCCCGCCGCCCTTCTGCCCATCGATGACTGCGGGCATTACCTGGACGTTGAGTCCCTTGGGGTTCGGCAGCGGTCCGTCCGGATCAATGCCCAGCAGGCTGTAGATGCTGGCAATCAGATCCTGCGGCTGCACCGGCCGATCCTTGACCTCTTCCCCTTTGGCATCAGACGCACCCACCACCTGGCCGCCCTTGAATCCACCGCCCGCGACGACCGCCGAAAAACAGTTGCCGAAATGCCCACGGCCGCCGTTCCAGGGCGCCTCCCACTGCACGCGGGGCGTTCGCCCGAACTCACCGCTCCACCAGACGATGGTGCTGTCCAGAAGTCCCCGATCCGCGAGATCCGCGATCAGCGTCGCCATGCCGGCGTCGAGCTCCGGCAGCTTGCGGCGCATGATCTCGAAGTGCTGCTTGTGCGTGTCCCAGCCCTTGTAGTTGATGGTCACGTAGGGCACGCCGCTCTCCACCAGCCGGCGAGCCATGAGGCAGCACTGCCCGAACGTGTTACGGCCATAGCGTTGGCGGATCTCGTCCTTCTCGGTGGACAGATCAAACTGCTTGCGGGCTTCCCCGAACATCAGCTCGTAAGCCTTCTCGCCGCACTCGTCAAAGCGGACGAACTGCTCGTTGCCTGGCATGGCTCGGCCAAGTGAATCGAGCCGGACGACCAGTTCGCGCCGGGCCTGCTGTCGTTCGTCGGAAATGCCCTGGGCCACGATGCCTTCAACCACGAAGCGGGCCTGATTCGGATCGCCGCCGGTGGCGAAGGGCTTGTAGCGTTGTCCCAGGAAGCCGGCCTCCGAGAAGCGCCCCTGGGCTTCGGTCAGAACGACGTAGGGGGGTACAAGCCCTTGGTAGCCGCCCTCGTAGCCCTTGAACTTCGATACGATCGCGCCGATGCAGGGGTACACCAGCCGGTCGGGCCGGCGGCCGGTCTGCACGATGTAGGAGGCTGTCTCGTGGGCGTTCACGCGATGGGTCATGCTGCGGATGATGCTGTACTTGTCCGCCTGCTTGGCCAGCAGCGGCAGCAACTCGCCGACGCGGATACCCTTCACGTTCGTCTCGATGGGCTTAATCAGCGGTCCGCAATACTCGGCGCCGGCCTCCGGCTTGGGGTCGAACGTATCCAGATGTGCGGGCCCGCCCCACATCCAGATCTGGATGACAGCCTTGGCCTTGGCGGGCCGCGTGACCGCCGCTTGCGCCGGTTGCGGCGCTGCCCAGATCTTCCCATGCGGTGCCAGCGCCAGCCCGGCCGCCCCGGCCAGACCTCGACGCACGAGCTCACGTCGGGAGATCGAAGTCGCGTCGCGCTCGTCGGGTTTCACGCTCATGTCTGGTATCCTTTGCCCATGCCGGCCGCTACACTCAGTGCCGGTAGAGGAACTCCTTACTGTTCACCAATGCCCAGGCCAGATCCTCGGCCGCCTCCCTGGGGGACCGGACGCTGCGGAGGTATGCCTGGGCGATGGATACCTCCTCAGGTGTTGGGTCGCGCGAGAGGATGTTCAGGTAAAGCGCCCGGATCATCTGCTCGGGCCTGCGGCGGGCCATTTCGCTCAGCGCCCGCAGCCGTGGAGTGCCTTGGATCTTTCGCTGGATATGCGTCGAGTTAATCAGATGTAGACGCTGCGCCTCCGTGGACTGGTTGTTTCGTTCCGAAGCCAGCCCGGTGTCGCGTGCCGGCCGTCCGAACAACTCGAGGAACGAACTGCTGATGCTGGCGTCGGCCAGGTTGATCGTGCGCTGGTGCTCCGGGATAAAGGTGAAGGGTTCGGGGATGGGGCTGGAGTAGCTCTCGGCGCCGCCGAAGAGCTGGTTGATGGCGTCGATGAGCACCTCGGCCTCCAGTCGCCGGACGGGATAACACGCGAACAACGCCTCGACTTGCTCGTGCTCACTGCGCGGGATGGAGGATTGCTGATAGACGCGCGAGTTGAGGATGAGCCGATAGACGTGCCGCAGGTCATACCGGCTGGCCACCAGCTCCTTTTCCAGGTACGCCAGCAGCGCCGGATTCACCGGTGGGTTGTCCAGCCGGATGTCGTCCGGTTCGTGAACGATCCCGCGCCCCAGCAGCCAGGCCCAGACACGGTTGACGGCCGTGCGCGCGAACCAGGGATTGCGTGGCGTGATCAGCCAGTCGGCGAAGACCTGCCGCGGGTCTTTATCCGGCGGGATGCGCACGGCCGCTCCGTCCGGCAACATGGCCTCGACCGGCCCGGCCGGCTCGGGGCTGAGGCAGATAATTTCCTCTTTCCACTCGGCCGTCTGCTTGTAGGCGATCCGCGAAAAGAACACGGCCATCTGCGCCCGGCGCGCCTCCGGCCAGCCGCTTAGCCGCGTGCCCATGAACGTCAGGGCCACGGCCTCGGCAATGCTGGCCGGTTCGCGGCCCTGGATGGCCCGGTAGAAGTTCACCTGCGGCACGCGGAAGTTGCTGCCGCTAGAGGTGAGTAGCTCGCGGCAGAACGCGTCATAGGGCAGGTTGTCAC
>BTUC01000207.1:0-12696 GCA_045863575.1 Phycisphaerae bacterium | reverse complement strand
ATGTATTCGGGTGAGGGGGCCGTTTTGCGGCCACGAAAGAATTCCACGCCTTTTCGCGGTCGTTCCGGCGGGCAGGAACGCTGCAAACTGCGCTCAGAACGAGGAGATGGATGATGTCCTTTCGGAACGGGACGTTTCAGGCTGCTGGTGCGCTGATTGCGTGTCTTGCCGCCTCGGCCCAGGCTCAGACCTGGACCTGGGTCGGCCTCGGAGCCAACAGCAGGTGGGACTATAACACCGGCTTTCCGTTCAACCAGTACTCGAACTGGAGCCCCGCCTCGCTGCCGAGCGCAGGGGCCAACGTCGTGTTCGGCACCGCCTTCGGCTCGGGCAGTCCCGACCTCAACGGCGACCGTGTGGTCGGCAGCGTCGGGATCAACACCTTTGCCACCTTCAACATTCAGCCTCCCGGCCGGACGCTGACCATCTCCTCCGGAGGGCTCAGCCGTGCCTTGGGCAGCCTCGGCATCCAGACTTTCGCCTGCGATGTCCTGATCGGCAACAATGCGGTCTGGACGATTGACGGCCCGGAGAACCTGGGCTACCTGCAGATCAACGGCGTGCTCACCGACGCCGCGGGCACACTCTCGCTCCAGAAAAACGGCGCCGGCACGCTCGTGCTGGCCAACGCCAACACCTACGACGGCGGAACGGTCATCAATGACGGCAAGCTGATGCTGATCAACTCGTCCGGCTCGGCGACGGGGACGGGAGCGGTAGCGGTCAACGCCGGCGCAACGTTGGCCGGCAGCGGCAGCGTTGGGGGCGTGACCGTCGTTGCCGCCGCGGGCACGATCGCACCGGGAACCATCGCCCAAACGGCGGCCGTGCTCACCTTGAACAACGGACTGATCTTGAACAACAACGCGGTCCTCTCGCTGGATCTGGGCACCGTCCACGATCAGGTCAAGATCTCGAGCGGAACGTATAACCAGGATTCAAATGTGGTTGTGAATGTGTCGGATGCCGGAGGACTGGCGCCCGGCCAGGCATATACGATCATCAACTTCCTGGGAGCTGCCCCGGTCGGCGTCGATGTCGCTGACTTTGACCTGGGCGTTACCGCTATTGCGGGCAGCTTCGAGGTGACCGCCAGCGAAGTTCGATTTCGAACCCTCTCGGCGCCGGCAGGTCTGACGGCCACCCCCGCCTCCGGCAGCCAGATCGATCTCGACTGGGACGACAACCCCGAAGCGGGCATCACCTACTCCATCTATCGCGGCACCTCGACGGGCTTCGTGGCCGACGTGAATTCGCGGATTCAGACAGAAGTCGCCTCCAGCAGCTATGCGGACAGCGGGCTTCAGGACGGTGTGACCTACTACTACCTGGTAACGGCCGTCGATGGGCAGGGCAACGAGTCGGCGGTGTCCAATGAAGCGACCGCAGGCACCCTGCTGGTGGATGAGATCCTCTACGTGAACGATGATGCGCCGGCTGGCGGCGATGGAACCTCCTGGTCCACGGCCTTCAACAGTTTGCAGACTGCATTGGCCTCCGCCAACGCGGGCGACCAGATCTGGGTCGCCGGCGGCACCTATGTTCCTGCGGGCGGCCGGGGCGGCACCTTCACGCTGAAGAGCGACGTGCGTCTCTATGGCGGCTTCCGCGGCCTCGCCGGACAGGAAGGCGACTTCAGCTTCCGCTCCTTGAGCACCAACGAAACCATCCTCAGTGGCGACATCGCTGGCCAGAACTGCTACCACGTCGTCACCGCCAGTTCGGTCACCGGTGCCGTGGTGGACGGCTTCACCATCGCCTTCGGCCAGGCGAATGGCAGCCCCGGCGCGGCCACCAACCACGGTGCCGGCGCGTTCATCGTCAGCGCATCGCCTCATTTCGCCAACTGCACTTTCCGGGATAACACCGGCCTGTATGGGGCCGCGGCGGCGAAGGAGGGCACGGGCAGCCCCACCTTCACCAACTGCGTCTTCCGGAACAACACGGCCACCAATTTCTACGGCGCGGCCGTCTTCGCGACTGACGGCGGCACGACCGCTCTGCGGCACTGCACGATCAGCCTCAACAGCAACGCCTCCCAGGGGGCGGTCTACGTCCAGGCCAGTTCCGCCCAGTTGTCGAGTTGCATCGTCTGGGGCAACACGCCCCAGGCCATCTCCAGCGTCAGCAACAGCACGACGACGGTGCAATACAGTTGCATCCAGGGCGGCTTCGCCGGGACCGGCAATATCAACGTCGATCCGAAGTTCGTCGACCCGGGGACCGGCAACCTGCACATCCAGCCGTATTCCAACTGCGTCGAGGCAGGCAACCCGCTGCTGCCCACCGACGCCGGCGACATGGACGGCGATGCAGACATGGTCGAAGTCATCCCGTTTGACCGCGAGGGTAACCCGCGCCTGATCGGCACGGTGCCTGATATGGGCGCGTACGAAGTGCTCGCGCCGAATCCGCCTCCGGCTTCTCCGACCGGCCTGAGCGCTTCATTGGTCACCGGCACGCAGGTGGCCTTGAACTGGATTGATTCACCCGAGCCGGATCTGAACGGCTACAACGTCTACCGCGGCACGTCGCCGGGGTTCCCCGTCGACGGCTCAACACTCATCGCCTCCAATCTGCCGGCCAGCCAGCACACCGACACGGTGGTGGATGACGGCACGACTTACTACTACGCGGTCACGGCCAGCGATACGGGAGGCGGCGAGTCACTGGCCAGCCCGAGCGTTGCTCTACAGACACGACCGAGCCAGCCGACCGGGCTGGCGGCGACGCCGGCGGGCGCCGTACAGATCGACCTGGATTGGGCAGATAATCCGGAGCCGGACATCGCCGGTTACAACGTCTACCGCGCGATCATCTCGAATGTGCCCATCGATCCGGCGCACCAGATCGCAACTGGTGTTCCCACCAGCAGCTACTCGGATGCCACGGGTCTGCTGGATGGCCGGACGTACTACTACCGCGTGACCGCCCTCGACGGCGCGGGCAACGAGTCGGCGGCGTCCGCGACTGCTTCGGGTACCACATCCAATCTTGCCGGGATTATCTACGTGACAACAACCGGTCCCGCGGAGGGCGACGGAAGCTCCTGGAGCAATGCCTTCCCCAGTCTGCTGACCGCCCTGGCGGCGGCCGGAGCGGGCGATCAGGTCTGGGTGGCCCAGGGCACCTACAAGCCGGCCACCAGCAATCGCGGTGTCTACTTCCAACTGAAGAACAACGTGGAGGTCCTGGGCGGCTTCCCTGGAAACCCGGGCGAGGAGGGCGACCTGTCGCTCCGCGATCCGGAGACCTTGGTTACCACGCTCAGCGGGAACATTAACGATCTGAACAACCCGTTTGATAACACCTACCACGTAGTGACCGGTGGCGGCACCGACAACTCGGCGGTCCTCGACGGCTTCACCGTGGCCGACGGCCGTGCCAGCGGGGCGCCCAACCCGAACTTCGAGAACTTCGGCGCCTGTATCTTCAACTGGAACGGCAGCCCCACCATCCGAAACTGCGTCGTCACCGGCGGCGGCGCTCTGGTCGGCGGCGGCGTGGGCAATCTGAACAGCAGCGCCGTCTTTGAAAACTGCACCTTCCGCAACAACGCCACCGGCAGCGGCGGCAACTCCGGTGGCGGCATGTATACCGAGTCGTCCTCGGTCAAGGTCATCAACTGCCGGTTCCTGGCCAACAGCTCCGGCCAGGGTGGCGGCGTGTACAACGGCACCAACACGGCCGGCTCACACTACGTGAACTGCCTGTTCAGCGGGAACGGCGCGACCGCCGGCGGCGCCGTGGCCAACGAGAGCCTAGGCGCCAACACGACGCCGGCCTTCATCAATTGCGTCATGATCGCCAACACGGCCAGCGTCGGTGGGGCCATGTTCAACAAATACATCGGCGCTGCGCCCACGATCGTGAACTCGATCATCCGACGCAACCCGGGCGGTCAGATCGCCAATTCAAACGGCTCGGCCGGCGGCCCGACGACCTACAGCAACATCCAGGGTGGCCATGCCGGAACCGGTAACATTGACGAAGATCCGATGTTCGTGGACGCCGACGGCGCGGATAACACATTCGGTACCCCGGACGACGACGTCCGCCTGCAGTCCGGCTCTCCCTGCATCAATGCCGGTGACAGCTCGGCCGTGCCGGCAGGCGTGACTACCGATCTGTATGGGACGCCGCGCATCCTGGGCTCGGCCGTGGACATGGGTGTGCACGAGACGATCGCCATGTACCGCTTCGACTACGATCACGACGGCGACGTAGACCTCACGGATCTGGACGCCTTCCAGGGCTGCGCCTCCGGCCCGGCCATACCGCACCCCGGGGACGACGACTGCAACCTGTCGGACGAGGACAACGATGGCGACGTCGACCAGGAAGACTTCGGGCAGTTCCAGCGCTGCTACGGCGGCCCGGACCGGGCCCCCTCGCCGGATTGCGAACTGATTCCGGCATAAGGAAGTGCTGAGTAATGAGTGATGAGTCATGGGTGATGCGGAAGAGCTGAGAGCTAAGTGCTGACTGCTGACTGCTGAGTACTGATTGCTGACTGCTGAGTGCTGAGTTCTGAGTAAGCTCCCCCCCTTACAAAGGGGGGGTTGGGGGGGTTCTCGTGGGGAGAGAACCTCTCATTCGGCAACGGACGCCGCGTTCGTCGCGATCATGCTTTGTCCGATGCCTCCCCGAGGAACATGAACTGAGAACACCGATCTCCAATCTGACCGCTGATAGCTGACCGCTGACCGCTAGGAATCTCCCGCCAGCCGCTTGAGCAGTTGGATCTGGCCGGCGTGATAGACGTCGTGTGACGCCACGCCCGCAATCAGGACGAAGTTGCTCACCTTGCACCCGTCGGGCACGACGTGCAACTGATCCGCCGGCAATGCGGCCACGACCGTGCGCAGGGTGCGATGCATCTCCTCCAGCAGGCGGAGGTCGGAACCCCATGCCTCCCGTGTCGGCTCGACCGGCCGTTCGAACCAGTTGGACCCCTCCAGCGGAAACTCCCCCCGGGGCTCATTCAGCAGCCGCCGGCGCACGGCGTACTTCCAGTAGGCGCTGTGAACCACGATCTCCCAGATATTGCGGCGCTTCGGCCCCGGCCGGAAAGAAGCGGTCTCCAGGTCCACGCGCCGCAGCGCCCCGCGCAGATTCGGCCCATGCCACGCCTTGCGATCGTAGCCCAAATCGATCATCGCCAGGAGCTCCCCCACCCCAAGCTGGCTCACAGGCGCGGCAGAGGAGGACGGCCCCAAATCGTAGTTCCCACTCTTCCTCTTGCTCCTGCTCATAATCCTCTTCCTAATCCTAATCTTCATCCTAATCCTAATCTCAATCCCTCTCCGATCCCCATCTCCCCGGCTGGTAGCGAATCTGCCGAGATGCTATAGTCCGCCCGGCCACGCCCCGCAATGAGGCGATCGGCGCCGCTCCTGTCCCGTTATGTGGCGCCGGGCATGGCCCGGGAGAGTCCAAGCAGAGGTGGGTGGATGAATCCGTTCCTGGGCGTTGTCCTGCACGCGATCGGCGGCCTATCGTCGGCCAGCTTTTACGTTCCGGTCCACAAGGTCAGGCATTGGGCCTGGGAGACCTACTGGGTCACGCTCGGGTTCGTCGCCTGGGTGGCCATGCCTCAGATAGGCGGATGGCTGACCACGCCCGACCTCTGGGGCATCCTGCGCAACAGCCCAATCAGCAGCATGGCATGGTCCTACCTCTTCGGCGTTCTGTGGGGTGTGGGCGGGCTGACCTGCGGGTTGAGCCTGCGGTACATGGGGCTGTCGCTCGGGCAGTCGATCTCGCTCGGCTTTTGCGCCGCCTTCGGTACCATCATTCCACCGATCTTTGACGGCACGATCGACGAGGTGGTACGGACACTCTCGGGCCAGATCGTCCTTGTAGGCATCGCCGTCTGCCTGGGGGGCATCGCCTTGTGCGGCTATGCGGGCGTGCTCAAGGAGCGGCAGCTCACCGATGCGCAGAAGAAGGAAGTGATCAAGGACTTCTCCCTGGCCAAGGGCTTCATGTTTGCCACGTTCGGCGGGATCATGAGCTCATGCATGGCCTTCGCCATCAAGGCCGGCGACCCCATCGCCCAGGCCGCCTTGGAGGGCGGCACCGAGCGGGTTTTCATGAATAACCCCACGTACGTCCTGGCCATGGGCGGCGGATTCACCACCAACTTCATCGCGGCCGTGATCCTGAGCACCCGCAACCGGTCCTTTGGAAACTACGTGTTGAAGCCTTACGGCACGCTGATGTCCAACTATTTTCTGGCCATGATCAGCGGCATGATGTGGTACGGCCAGTTCTTCTTCTACGGCATGGGCACGACCAAGATGGGCAGATACGACTTTGCCAGTTGGACGCTGCACATGGCCTTCATCATCATTTTCAGCAACTTGTGGGGCCTCTATCTTCGCGAATGGCGCCTGGTGGATGCCCGCACGAAGGGGGCGCTCGGCGCGGGCATCCTGACGCTGATCCTTTCCACGCTGCTTATCGGCTACGGCAACAGCCTGGCGGCCAAGGCATGAGGCAAGCCGGCGCGGACGAATTAGAAGATCGTAGCGGCAGTCAGTTTCCTGGTTCCGGGTCCGCGCCGCCAGCCAGCGGGCGAATATACAGGTGACGCAGATTGATGCGGCCGTGGTCACCTTGGATCATGATCGGTCCCGGCTCGCCGATACGCTCGTCGTAGTGGCCTCCCGTCGGCTCGTGCACCCGGGCTGATTCAATGATCGGCGTGCCGTTCAGCACGATGGTCACCTGGTTGTCCCGGATACGGGCGAACACACTCTGCCACTGGTTCGGGGGTTTGCTGACCTGCGATGCGGGAGCGGCAACCTTGTACAGCGCGCCGTTGAACCGCTTGGCGACTTCACCATCGCGAGGCGTTTTGCCGTAGTCGTCCCAGATCTGGATCTCGTAACGGCCGCGCAGGTAAACGCCGCTGTTGCTGCCTTCCGGGATGCGGTACTCGTAGTAGATTTCAAAGTCGAAGAATGAATCGGTCGTAAGGATGTCTGATCCCGGTGTGCCGCCCGGACGCACGTCATTGACCATCTCGCCGGCGATGACCTTCCAGGCTCCAAGATCACCATGCCTTCCCTTCCATCCCGACAGGTCACGGCCGTTGAACAGCGGAAGCCAGCCTTCCCCTTGCCTGGGCGCGTGCCGGGGATCCAGCCCCGTCGGAACGAGGCGGTCGTTGCGAGCAATGGTTGCCCAGGCGCGTTCAGCAGCGTCCGCCACGTGTTGCTCGTGGGGAGTGGTGCGACGCTTGCTGAGCTGCGCGTAGATCCGGCCGGCGTCCGCCTCATGACCCGCTGCGATGAGCCGCTCGGCCAGCACGAAGCAGGCCTCCGTTGCGGCGATCCGTTCGTAGCCCGTCGATGCATCCGCGGCCTTCAGCAAAAGGTCAACCATGGAGGGTGCGCCCATGCCAGCCAGCGCCTCGAGCGCGGCCAGTCGAGCATCGGGGGCGGAATCCTTCGCAATGGTTTCGAGAGCCGGTATTGACTGCACATCACGCATGACGCCCAATGCCTGCACGATGGTCAATCGGGACGCCCCTCGGGCCTGTGGCAGCGCCTGCCTGAACTGCTCGACGGCGCCAGTGCGGATCGCCAGCAGCGCCTGAGCTGCGGGTTCGCAGAGTTCCGGGTCCAGCAAGAGGCGGCCCAGCGGGAGCGCGGTTTCCGACGTGCCGGCCACCTGCAATTGTTGGACGAGGAAAGACTTCACGGCTTTCGGCCGGTCGGCATCGAGTTGCGACAGCAGCGCCTGGATGAACGCTCCGCGCCATGGCGCCCCCTCCGGCCGACAGACAAATAATGCCAGGCCATGCAGCAGATAGCGGGCCTTGTAATCGTTGCCTTCGCCCGGTGGCACCAGCAGGCCGGCCACCGCCGTCACCGCATCTGGGCCGCCTTCCAGCACCTTCCGGTAAACGACCTCGACATCAGGCCACTGCGGACCGGTCAGCTCTCCGGACTTATCGAGGTCGGGCATCTGATTGACGAGATCAACAACGGTCGAAGATGCAGCCATGGAATTCCTCTCTATTGCCAGTTTCACACTTCGCCGGACACCCGCATTCAGAGATGCCACGGCGCCCGCATGGGAGGGCTGACCAGCCGGTTGGCCTCTTCGTCACCCACGATCTGTTCGGCGACGGGGTCATACCGGATTTTCCGCCCCGTGCGGATCGCGATGTTGGCCAGGTGCAGCAGAGTGGCTCCGCGGTGTGCGGCTTCAGGGTGGCCACCGGCCTGCCGTCGCGTCTTAACCGCTTCCGCGAATTTGATCAGCTCAGCCGGCTCAGGTGCACCTTCGAGTTTCTGGCGATCTGATTCGCTCAAATCGGCAGGCTCGACGCCCCGCGGCTCCTTTCGGTTGTACGGCTGACCCCACTCCCCGCTGTCCAGCACCAGCGTGAACCCGTCGGCGTACTTCATCTCGACCCAGCCCCACATGCCGGTCACCTCCGGGTGGGCGGGCGGAGCGAAGGCTTCGATTTCGACCGGGCTGGTATCATCCTTGGCGTACGTCCACTGTACGCCGTCGAGGTAGTGCTGCCCCATATCGGCGAGCCCGCCGCCTTCGTAGTCCCAGAAGCGCCGGTGCGTGCCGCCGACGCGCTCGCCGGTAAACGGCTTCATCGGTGACGGGCCCACGTACATGTCCCAATCGAGGTTGCGCGGCACCGGCTGCGGACGCAGGTTGGGCTTGCCGCTCCACTCCTTGACCTTGAAGCCTCCGCGATGGATGTGGACGGCATCGCAGCGCTTGAGCAGTCCGCTCTTCATGATCTGATGGGTGCGGATCGATTCCGGCCGGCTGCGCTCGCGAAATCGCCCGTATGTGCCCACCTGAAAGATCCGGTTATACCGCTTGAAGGCGTTCACCACCGCCCGGCCCTCCGCAATGAAGCGCGTCAGCGGCTTCTCGCAGAGCACGTCCTTGCCGGCCTGAGCGGCCGCAATGGCGATCAGTGCGTGCCAGTGCGGCGGCGTGGCGATGGCCACCACGTCGATGTCCTTTCGCTCCAAAACACGGCGGAAGTCCGTGTAGATCGATTTGTTGTCGGCTCGTCCCACAAACTGCACATCGCATTCGGCCAGCATTCTGATATTCAGCCCCTGGTGGGTGATTTCCCGGACCGTTCCCGGACCCTGTCCGCCGCAGCCGATCAGTGCGGCGCCGAAGGTTTCGCTCGGGGGTATGTGGCCGGGGCCACCCAGAACGTGCCGGGGAACGATGTGGAACAGTGCCGGGGCGGCGAGCGAGGTCTTCAGAAACTGTCGCCGCGACGTGCGTGTAGCCCGCTTCTTCATCAGGTGGAACTCCCGTCGTGAATAATCCCAGTGCCTGCCAGCAGTCGAGGAGATCCCCGCCACGAGAAAGCCTCAGCTCAGCACAGGGCTGTTGCAGACGGAGCCTATTCTACGTCTATTGCCGGTTGCGTCCAACCCGGCGCCTTCACATTCGAAACCCCATTGAATTCTCGTGGAAAGCAGGTTCCGGTAGAATTCGACCAGCGGTGCGTGCGCGCCGCGGCTTCCACGAAGGAGACCCGGCAGCCATGAAATTCTTATCGTGCTTCAGTCTGCTGCTCATCGTCGCGAGTTCACCCAGCCTCTCGGCCGCCGAACGTCGTCCCAACATTCTGTTCATCGCCATCGACGATCAGAACGACTGGGTCGGCCACCTGGGCGGGCATCCGCTGGTCAAGACACCGCATCTGGATCGACTGGCCGCCCGGGGTACGACCTTCCTGAACGCCCACTGCAACTCGCCGCTGTGCAACCCCTCGCGCACGAGCCTGCTGCTCAGTGTGCGCCCGACCACGACGGGCATCTATGGCCTGGCTCCCTGGTTCCGTACGCTGCCGGAGTGGAAGGACCGTGTGAGCCTGCCGCAGTACTTTGCGGCCAATGGTTACCGCACCATGGCCACCGGAAAGATCTATCACGGTGGAACGGGCGGCCATGGTGGCACCCAGGGCAAGGGGGATGCGGCCCGTCCGGAGTTCCAGGTGACCGGCCGTTTCGGCGGGGTAGGCTCCAAGCCGCCTCAGAAGCTCATTCCGCCCACGCCAATGGGCGATCATCCGCTCATGGATTGGGGCGTATGGCCGCCCGACAACGACGACACGGCCAAGGGCGATTACCAGGTAGCCACCTGGGCCGTTGAACAAATCCGCGGTGCGCCCAAGGACCGGCCGTTCTTTTTGGCCGCCGGTTTCTTCCTGCCGCATGTACCCTGCTACGCCACCCAGAAGTGGTTCGACCTCTACCCTGATGATGACAGCGTCTTGCCGCCGATCAAGGAAGACGACCGCGCGGATACTCCACGCTTCTCGTGGTACCTGCACTGGAGCCTGCCCGAGCCGCGTCTGAAATGGCTGCAAGCGAACAACCAGTGGCGCAACCTCGTCCGCAGTTACCTGGCGTGCACGAGTTTCATCGATGCACAGGTCGGGCGGATCCTGACCGCGCTGGAGGACGCCGGCCTGTCTGAGGACACGGTCGTGGTTGTCTGGGGCGATCACGGCTGGCACCTCGGAACCAAGGCCATGACCGGCAAGACCACCCTGTGGGACAACAGCACGCGCGTGCCGCTCATCTTCGCAGGACCCGGCGTGAAGAGCGGCCAGCGGTGCACGCGACCCGCCGAGTTGTTGGACATCTATCCGACGCTCGTTGAGCTGTGCGGCCTTCCCCGGCGCGACGATCTGGAAGGCCTGAGCCTTCAACCGCAGCTCAAAGACGCCGCCACCCGCCGCGAGCGCCCGGCCATCACCAGCCACAACCAAGGCAACCACGGCATCCGCAGCGAGCGCTGGCGATACATCCGCTATGCCGACGGCAGCGAGGAGCTGTACGACCACCAGAACGACCCGCACGAATGGACGAATCTCGCCGGCAAGGCTGAGTTTGGAGCGGTCATTGCCGAGCACCGAAAGTGGCTGCCCAAGATCGACGCACCACCGGCCGCCGGCAGTGCTCATCGCGTGCTGACGTACGACAAGGCCACCGATACGGCCATCTGGGAAGGCACCACCGTCCGGCGCGGCGACCCGATTCCGGAGTGAGCACCGGTAGCTGATTTTGTGGAACAGGCTCCAACCTCAAGCGACGCCGGCAGGATACCGGTGCCACACTTGTCGGAAATGGCAACCCTGTGGCGAATGGCGATACTGGTTCGAGCGGCGCTCCAACTCGTTTTCAACGGGAGAATCCCCGATGAAGTTCATGCTGGCGGTTCTTTCGGCCTTGGCCGGAGTCGGATTGGCCGGGCGAACGGTGCAAGCTGCCGGAGAATCCCGGCCGCCGAACCTCATCTGGATCATGGCCGACGATCTGGGCTACGGCGAATTGGGCTGCTACGGCCAGCAGGTCATCGCCACACCGCAATTGGACCGCATGGCGCGAGAGGGTCTGCGTTTCACGCACTTTTACGCCGGAGCCACCGTCTGCGCTCCCTCGCGCAGCGTGCTCATGACCGGGCAGCATCACGGCCACACGCGTGTGCGGGGCAACGCGGGCCCGCATAATCCCGAGGCTCAAGCGCTCCACGCGGAGGATGTGACCATCGCCAAGGTGCTCCAGCGGGCCGGCTACGCGACAGCCCTGATCGGCAAGTGGGGGCTGGGCAATGTCGGCGCAGCGGAGAGCGGCCTGCCGCGCAAACACGGCTTTGACTTGTTCTACGGCTATCTCAGCCAATACCACGCGCACAATCATTTCCCGGCCTTTTTGTGGCGTAACGAGACGAAGGAACCGCTGCCCAACGTGATTATCGAAGCCGGACCCGATGGCGCCGGCTATGCCACCCACGCCGTGCGTTACGCTGACGATCTTTTCGCCGACGAGAGCCTGAAGTTTGTCGCTCAGCACGAGGATCGCCCGTTCTTCCTCTATTGGAGCATGGTCACGCCCCACGCGAACAATGAGCGCACCGTCAAGCTGGGCGACGGCGCGCATGTGCCGGATTACGGCCCGTACGCGGGCAAGGACTGGCCGGTCCAGGACAAAGGCCACGCGGCCATGATCACGCGCCTGGACGCTCACGTGGGGCGCCTGCTGGACGAACTGAAGGCGCTGGGTATCGCCGAGAACACGCTGGTCATCTTCACCAGCGACAACGGTCCGCACGACGAGAGCGGTCACGATTTGTCGCGCTTCAATCCCTCCGGGCCCTTCACCGGGATCAAGCGCAGTCTCACCGACGGGGGCATCCGCGTGCCCTTCATCGCCTGGTGGCCGGGCAAGGTGAAGGCGGGCGGCGAAACCGCCCATGTCGGCTCGTTCGCCGACTGGTTCGCCACCGCCGCCGAACTGGCCCGCGCCTCGGTGCCGGACAACCTGGACTCGATCAGCTTTGTGCCCACGCTGATGGGCAGGACCGGCGAGCAGAAAGCGCACGAGTTCCTCTACTGGGAATTCCACGAGCGCGGCTTCAAGCAGGCGGCGCTCTACCAGGGCCGCTGGAAAGGTATCCGCAGCGGCGGACCCGATGCGCCGATCAAGCTCTACGACCAGCACGTCGACGCGGCTGAAAAGAACAACCTGGCCGCCAGGCATCCCGACATTGCTGAGTGCATCGGTGCGTATCTGAAGACCGCCCGCACGCCTCTTCGCGAATGGCAACCGAGGTGGTGAACACCGAACCGCAGCCCCCGAGGGGCGAAAGAAGTTAGCCCGGGGCGGAGGCGGGCACCGGCCC
>BTUC01000206.1:0-12705 GCA_045863575.1 Phycisphaerae bacterium | reverse complement strand
CCTGGCGCCCTTGCCAAGGCCGATTCAATCGACGAACTGCGCAACCTGGGTTAGCCCCCCTCACCCCGGGCGCACCCAAACACACATGGCATGAAGTCCACGTGGCCCTGAAGGGGCAAACGCGCCAGCAAGAGAATCACGGTCCAGCCGTCAATCACCTTCAGGTAATAAGTGATCTCCCCCTCCCATGCCCTAGACCCTTATACCCTCCTGCTTCACTCCGATGCCCTGGATTCGGTGCCGCCAGGCCCATGGCCAACCGGCTCTGGCATATTACCGAAGCCGGTTAAGCCGCCTCCGCTGGGATCGGTATAGACGTAAATGTCAACCCAACTATCGTTCGGCCCAAAGCGTCCGCGTATCATCTTTGGCTCCTTGTAGCTTAAGCGGTGTTGCACATATACATGCTCAAACGCCCGGTAAAAGGCGAAGGCATTCTGGACCCTCTTGACAACATCGCTCAGAGTTAGAAGCTGGCTTTTGACACCATCCTCCTCGAACCATGAGTGACGTGACCAAAGCCCGTCTTCCATAATGCAGTAGTCAGCGTGGAAAAACGCATTCCGCAATCCATCGTCCAAAACCGCTTCCAGCATATCAGCAAGCTCGTGCTCTCCAACGCGCCGGGCGTGGGCGACAACAATGGCAAATACCTTCTTGGATGAAGGTGGAATTCGTTCCGGCATCAAGGCGTTCTTGTTCTTCACTCTGCAGAGGTCAAAAAACGGGTCGATGCAGCACCTTTCTCCCTCCATAGCAAAAAGCATGTTCTCAAGCGTCGCGTAAATCGGCTTCGCCTCGATCAAATGGCAGTATAGAAGGAGGCCCAACCGCAATCTTGCTTCTGGGCGAAGGGGGGCATCAAGGAGTCCAACTACGTCCCGAAGTAACGACCATGTTTCAGCCAGAAGATTGACACCTTGGCCCAACATGTCGAAGCCCGATAGCGCGCATATGTACTCAAACTCATCGCGCTGCTTGGCACGTTGAAACAATGAATCTAGAATACTCGCCACGTCGTACTTACGAGTGTTTTCGCTCATGTTCCCACTCCTCCCTTAGAACAAGAACGAAGGTTGGAAGCTGATATCTCGCACGCCGGTATTCAGCAACTCTAAAGGAGAACGGCCGACCCGCTCGGGTCGGCCGCTTGGATGTTGTCTCCTTAGCGCTTCTCTTCAAACTCGGCGTCGATGACGTCTTCGCCGCCACCGCCGCCGGCTGTGGCTCCGGCTGTTTCCGGGCCACCGCCGCCGGGGGCGCCTCCCGGGCCTCCTCCGCCCGGTGCGGCGCCGGCCTTCTTGGCCGCTTCCTCGTACATCACGCGGCCGATGGCCTGGCGGGCCTGGGCGAGGTTTTCCATGTTCTTCTGGATGGCGTCCTTGTCGTCGCCCTTGAGGGCCTCACGCAGCCCGTTGAGGGCCGACTCCATGTTGCCGCGGTCGCCCGGCGAGACCTTGTCGCCGTACTCGCGGAGTTCCTTCTCCGCCTGGTACATGGCGTTGTCCGCCTGGTTGCGCAGCTCCACCACTTCGCGGCGAGCCTTGTCCTCGCCGGCGTGGGCCTCGGCCTCCTGGCGCATCCGCTCGACCTCGTCCTTCGAGAGGCCGCTGGAACCCTCGATACGAATCGATTGGGCCTTGCTGGTGGCCACGTCCTTGGCCGACACGTTGAGGATGCCGTTTGCGTCGATGTCGAAGGTAACCTCGATCTGCGGCATACCCCGCGGCGCCGGCGGAATGCCGGTCAGGTTGAACTTATCCAGCGACCGGTTGTCGCCGGCCATCTCGCGCTCGCCCTGGAGTACGTGGATGGTGACCTCCGTCTGATTGTCGGTGGCGGTACTGAAAGTCTCCTTCTTGGACGTCGGGATGGTCGTATTGCGCTCAATGAGCCGCGTCATCACACCGCCAAGCGTCTCGACGCCCAGCGACAGCGGCGTCACGTCCAGCAGCAAGATGTCGCTCTTTTCGCCCGCGAGCACCGCGCCCTGGATGGCCGCCCCCACCGCCACCACCTCGTCGGGATTGATGCTGCGGTTGGGCTCCTTGCCGAAGATCTCCTTAACCAGGCGACCGACAGCCGGCATACGCGTTGATCCGCCGACCAGCACAACCTCGTCGACCTCCTTGGGCGACAACTTGGCGTCCTGAAGGGCCTTCATCACCGGGCCGCGGGTCCGCTCGGTCAGTTTCTCAGTGAGCTGCTCGAACTTGGCCCGCGTGATGGTCTGCTGGAGGTGCTTGGGCCCGCTCTGGTCGGCCGTGATGAACGGCAGGTTGATGGTCGTCTCCTGCGTGGTCGAGAGCTCCATCTTGGCCTTCTCGCAGGCCTCCTTGAGACGCTGAAGGGCCATGGCATCCTTGCGCAGGTCGATGCCTTCGCGCTTGCGGAACTCCTCGGCCACGTAATTGATCAGCTCCTCATCGTAATCATCGCCACCCAGGTGCGTGTCGCCGTTGGTGCTGAGCACCTCGAACACGTTGTCGCCGATGTCGAGGATGGAGATATCGAACGTGCCTCCGCCCAAATCAAAGACGGCCACCTTCTCGTTGCGCTTCTTCTCGAGCCCGTAAGCCAGCGCGGCGGCAGTCGGCTCGTTAATGATGCGCTCGACCTTGAGGCCGGCAATCTCGCCGGCGTCCTTGGTGGCCTGACGCTGGGCATCATTGAAGTACGCCGGGACGGTAATGACCGCGCGGGTCACCTGCTCGCCGAGATAATCCTCGGCCGTCTTTTTGAGGTCGCGCAGGATCATGGCCGAGATCTCGGGCGGCGTGTACGTCTTGCCGCGGATCGCGACCTTCACCAGTTCGTTCTCGCCGCCCACGATTTCGTAGGGGACGATCTTCTCTTCCGAGTGGACCTCGTTATGCCGACGGCCCATGAAGCGCTTGATCGAGAAAACGGTATTCTGGGGGTTGGTGACCTGCTGATGCTTGGCGATCTGGCCGATCAACTGCTCGCCCTTGTCCGTGAAGCCGACCACCGAGGGCGTGAGACGCGAGCCTTGAGCATTGGTCAACACCTTCGGCTGGTCGCCTTCCATGACGGCCACCACCGAGTTGGTGGTCCCCAAGTCAATGCCGATGATTTTGTTGCTTGCCATCCGAAACTCTCCTTCCGCTGTGCTGCTCTAACACGTGCGCAGACATATTTCGATTCAATGCATGTTGAATACCAATAGGCGAATCGAGTCGAACATTTCCGTAAGCCGTTTGATCACCGCGACTTAAGTGGATGAGGGGGAACGTACTGGACGTCATCGCGCTGCCAGACTGGCAGACCGGGGGATTTCTCGGGTGGCACTGGAATTCGCTATTGGCACGGTCCGGGAATGGGGTAAGATACCGCCATGGCCAGCGAACGACCACCCTTCGAAACCCTTGAGGGACAAGGGTTTCCCACCGTGCGACAGCTCTCCGTCTTCCTCGAAAACCGCATTGGACAGCTCCTCCGACTAACGCAAGCTATTGAAAGCAAAGACGTTAGGATCGTCGGGCTCTCCATTGTCGACTCGGTCGACTTCGCCGTTGTCCGGCTGATGTTCGATTCCCCAGATGACGCTCTGGAAGCTCTGGAGGCGGAGGGCTTCACGGTAAGCGTTACCGAGCTCATCGTGGTCGTCTTGCCGGCGGGCAAACGTGGTCTGCTGACAGTGTGGTCCGCGCTCCTCTCGAGCGAGATCAACGTCGCTTACGCTTATCCGTTGATGCCGCTGCCGGCCGGCCCCGCCATCGCCTTGTCGGTGGACAACAGGGAGATCGCCGTCGATACCTTACAGCGACAGAAATTCATCGTGCTCAGCGAATCCGACCTCAAGGGCGAGATCTAAGCCCTCCTTCCGGTTCGCAGTTCCTTAGCGGCCGGCCTGTGTACCGGCGGTTCATCGAGCGAAACGGCCGGCAGCGCCGTCGGCCACAGCCGGGCTGCCAAAGTGGCGCGGCCGAAGCTTGTGGCTACGTTCATAAACCGCGACTCATAGCGGGGTTACCGATTCGGCGGGTTGGCATCTGGTTTGCTTGCTGTCCCCCCATATAATCCGGCGGATGACGGAGCCCGGGCGGAACCGGAACGCATCCGCTCTGATCGGAGGCCAGTACCGTGATGTATCCCTATTTCGACCCTTGGTACTTTATCATCCTGGGGCCAGGGCTGCTGCTGGCTATGTATGCGCAATGGAAGGTGCGTTCCACTTTCTCGCGAGCCAGCGAGATTCCCGCCGCGCGTGGGATGACCGGCCGCCAGGTGGCACAGGCGATTCTGGACGCCAACGGCATCCACAACGTGGACATCGAGCCCGTCGAGGGACGGCTAAGCGACCACTACGACCCCCGCCACAAGGTGCTGCGGCTCAGCCCGGACGTCTATGGCGGCCGTTCGCTGGCCGCATTCGGCGTGGCCGCTCACGAAGTCGGGCATGCTATCCAGGATGCCCGGGGCTACGCCCCGCTGGGCATTCGCAACGCCATCGTGCCTATGGCGAACTTCGGGTCCAGCATCGGCATGCTCCTGCTTTTCGTGGGTGTTGGCATGGCGATGAAGCCGTTGGCCATTCTCGGCTGTGCGTTTTTCACGATGGTGGTTCTGTTCCAGCTCATCAACCTGCCGGTGGAGTTCAATGCCAGCAGCCGGGCCCGCGAGACGCTGCTGGCCAACGGCCTGACCTCACCGGCCGAGGACAAGCAGGTGGGCAAGGTGCTCAATGCCGCGGCGATGACCTACGTCGCGGCCACGCTGACCAGCATCCTGACGCTGCTGTACTTCCTCATGCGTGCGGGGCTGCTGGGCGGCAGGCGCGATGACTGAGCGCAGGTTCGTACAACCGGTCAACAACCAGTAGAATGGCGAGGCGCCGATGATTCCGACGATCATCGGCGCTTTTTTTCGAGGAGGCCCGATGCCACGCGGCCGGTATGATATTCCGCTGGAAGAGGAGCGGGCCATCTACGAAGCGGGACTCGCCCACTTCAACGCGGGCGAGTTCTTCGAGGCTCATGAGGCGTGGGAAGATGCGTGGAACGGGACCTCGGGCCGGCGCAGCGACTTCTATCGCGGGCTGATCCAGATGGCCGTCGTGTGGGAACACTACCGGCGGCGCAACGGCTTAGGTGTTCGAAAAGTCTTCGCCACCGCCCGGCAGCTCTGGCAGGACCTGCCCGGCGTGTACATGGGGTTGGACCTGCGCGAGTTCGAGCGCAAAATGGCTACCCGACTGGCCGATGTGCTGGCCGCCCCGGACGGTGCGCCGGTGAGCGTGGACCCGGGCCGCTTTTTCAGCGTCGAGTGGCAATACGACCCGTTCGCCGAGCCGCGTGAGGAGGCGGCAGACTAAGCGCTTCATCGCCGTAGTGGGTGGAATTGGGCAATCCCGACGTGGGCAACGCGGGAAGGCCGGGCCGTTCAAGAGGACCGATGATTCTGTTTCGCCTGGTTCAATCGCCACCACCTCCAGGAGACGCCACTGACGTGCGCCGACCACGACGTCGTTGGATTCGCTGGGGAATTCTTGGATGCCTGCTGGTAGCCCTGGGTTTCGGAATCAAATATGGCCGTCACCATGTTTTCCCGAAGCGCTTTGCGGTCGTCGAGGCGGGCTTAGTCTACCGGTCCGGCTACTGCCAGCCCGGCCCGCTGCGCCGCGTTCTCGAGGAGAACGACATCCGCACCATCCTGACACTGCTCAACGACGAGCCGGACACTCAGGAGCAGCAGCAGGAAGAAGCGATCGCGCGGACCGCCGGCGTGCACCTGGTTCGCATCGGGATGCCTGGAGATGGCCTGGCGGATTTCGATCTGCTGAACCAAGCCGCGGACGTGATTGCCGATCCGGCCAACCGCCCCCTGCTGGTGCACTGCTACGCCGGGGTCAATCGCACGGGAGCCAGCCTGGCCGCCTGGCGCATGAAACATCTCGGCTGGACCCCCGAGCAGGCGCTGGCGGAGGCCGCCGAAAATGGGCTCACCGAACGAACCAATCCACGTTTATTGGAGCATCTTCGCCGGTTTGAGCGGGAGTACCTGCGGGCAGCCCCCACCACGCATCCGCAGGTTCATCGCCGGCCCGCGCGATCACTCTTCATCAAAGATAAACTCGACGCCCATCATGTGGCCCTGGCCCGTGTGCATGCAGTAGCGGACCACCGCCTGGCCGTAGAAGGTGGTTTCCGGCAGATGCAGCGACATGTTGATGAGGGTGCCGAGCTCAAACGCGCGGTCGCCGCGCATGCCCATACCGGTTTCACTGAGGTCCCGGCAATCGAAGAAAAGTGGCTCCGCATCCGGCTCGTCGGCGGGGCGAACCTCCACCTGGCCTGGGAACGGCCACCGCGGGCTGCGCCGACGCTCATGGCCGACGAACGGTTCGAGCTTCCCTCGGGCCAGCCGTGACTGGATCAGGTCACTGACCGCCTTGCGGGACAAACGAACGATTTCTTCAGTTTTCATGGTTGCCTCCCTTGCTGCTGCACACCCCCTTGCAGCTCCCTACGTGATCCAACCGACGCCAGCGTCAGTTAACCGGCGGCTGACTCTCCAGACGAGCAGGATGGCGGGCGTCCGAACGGCGTAGTTTCATCTTCAGCCCGCCGTTGTTCTGAAGCGTCAGGCTCCAGACGTCCCCTTGGCGCATCGGCACGTAGACAGCCTCGCCTTGAGCTACCTCGACACCCTGGCTGGCGGCCAGTTCGGGATTCCGAGCCAGGTCCCAGAATCTCGCCCATAGCTCGCGTTCGAACGGGCTGGGTTCCGGCTCCACCCGGTAAAAATCGGGTACATCCCCGGCCGGATCGATGGCAAACCCGTCGGTTGGGCTCTGGGCTTCGCCATACACCCGCCTGAACAGCGCCAGGCTTTTACCCCGTAGGGCATCGCCGGCCGCCACCAGTTCCTGGTGAAATCGGATCACCAGGGCATCAAAGAAGATCACATCGTCCTGCAGGGTGAACCGCCGCCCCGGCAGCGGATGGCCCTCCCGGTCGAGCTCGATGAACTCGATGGTAGTCTGATCCGTCGGCGAGGGCTGGCCGTTCACCGGCTGACCGGCAAAGACCTGCTCAATCACGTGGACTTCCGCCATGCGGGCCTCGCCGGTCAATCTCTCCACCGCACGCTGGAGCTCGAATGTCTGCCGCGTGAGGGCCTCGTTCTCCTCGCGCAGCCGGTCAGCCTCCCCCGGGGCGAGCAGCCAGACGGTGGTAATTCCGCTGGCGGTCACCACTGCCAGCCCGATCATCCATTGAGCGAATCGCACCGGAATGCCATCCCTGGGACCTGCCCGCCAGCTCCAAGCGGAAGATACGTCCCCCGCTGTCCATTATCGGGCGGGATTATATCCCACTTCCCCCCGCAGGGGCGAGGCCGGCAATAGGTTATACAATTCAAACCCTGGCGGTTGCGTGGGATTTCCGTCGCGGCGAAAGCGGGTATGATGCCGGCGGATACAGGTCCCATCTGGAGATCACAGCATGCCCCACTCGAACAGTTCGACTCTCTCGCGGCGCCGGTTTCTGGTTGGCTCGCTGGGCGTCGGTGCGGCCGGCTTGCATTCATGGGCGGCGGGACAGACCCGTCCGGCGACGGCTCCGCACGGGCAATCGCAGCGCTGGCAGATCGGCTGCTACACACGGCCATGGGCGCAGGACGATTATCGAGTAGCCCTCGATGCCATTGCCGAGGCCGGCTTCAAGTACGCCGGGCTCATGACCACCAAGTCGGGGCTGGTGATCTCGACCGCCACATCCGTCGAGGAGGCACAGCAAGTTGGTGCGGAGGCGAAGAAACGAGGCCTCAAGCTGGCCTCTGCTTATGGCGGTGATATCGAGGCCGCCCAGGGACTCAAACCCGCCGTCGAAGCGTTAAAGCGGCTGATCGACAACTGCGCGGCCGCCGGCGTCGCCAGCCTGCTCATGGGCGGTGTGACGCGGGAAAGGGTCTACGACACCTACTATCAGGCCATCGCCCAATGCTGCGACCACGCCGTGGATCGAAGGGTTGAGATCGTACTGAAGCCCCACGGCGGCCTGAACACCACCGCATTCCAATGCCGCAAGGCAGTTGAAAAGGTCGGGCACCGGGCGTTCCGCATCTGGTACGACGCCGGGAATATCCTCTACTACTCACACGGCCAGCTCGATCCGGTCGAGCAAGCCGGCGTCCTCGACGGGCTGGTCACCGGCTGGTGCATCAAGGACTACCGGCATCCCAGGAACGTCGACGTCACCCCCGGCACCGGCCAGGTCAAGTTTGCCGAGGTCTTCGCCCGCCTGCGGAAGGGCGGGTTTAAAGGCGGCCCCCTGCTGGTGGAAACGCTCGCACGCGGCGAACCGGCCGAGAAACTGGCAGAAGCCCGCAGGGCCCGTCAGTTCCTAGAGGAGCTGACCCAAAGCACCTAACATCGCTTGCGCTCAAAGCTCCGATTCTCCCTCCCCCGGTACGCCGGGGGAGGGTCGGGGTGGGGGCTTGGCAGGCAACCAACGATCCCTGCAGCGCTGTCCGCACCCAGGCACGTAAGCACACTGCGCATCCACTCCGCCGCCACCCCCTCGCTTGCGCTCGGGGCTCCGATAGCCCGCCGGTGGTTTCGCGGATCTCTCGCGGCTGGACCCCGGAGCAGGCGGCGCTTAGTCTACTTGCCTGTTCCCGCCCGGCGGGCTTCGCAAGCGCTGGGGCCGGCCGGGACGGACGGCTTGCCGCCTATCTCAAGAATTTCAGGACCACCGGCGAGACGCCGGGGCCACATGGGTGACGATAGGTTGTTTCTACAAATCCGGGAGGAAGATCCGTGGACAGCATGACGCGTCGAGATCTGTTGAAGTCCAGTGCGGCCGGGATTGCCGCGGGCATGGCGGCTGCGGGTTGCTCGCAGACGACCCCCTGGCAAAGCCGGATGATACCTGTTGCGGCCCCCCCGGTTCCGCTGGGGCCTGACGAGCCGCTCCGCGTCGGGTTCATCGGCGTGGGCGGCCGGGGCACGGGGCTGCTCAGCACGTTCGTGAAACTACCCGGCCAGGAAGTCGTGGCCATCTGTGACACGAAGCCCGAGAATCTCAATCGCGGCATCGGCGTCGTGGAGAAGGCCGGCGGCAAGGCGCCCGAGGGTTACGGCAACGGCCCGGACGACTTCAAGCGGCTGCTGGAGCGCAAGGACATCCACGCCATCGTGACGGCCACCCCCTGCTTCGAGCATGCCCGCGTCATGAGGGCCGCCATCCAGGCCGGCAAACACATCTACGGCGAGAAGCCGCTGGCCCTTACGGTGGCCGACTGCGATGACCTGCAGGCCATGGTGAGCATTAATCCGCAACTCGTCGTCCAGGTGGGTTTCCAGTGGATGGCGAGCCCGCGATTCATCGAGACGATCGGGCGAATTCACCAAGGCGACATCGGGGAGTTGATTGAAGGCCGCTTCTTCCGCCACAACGGCGGGCCGCCCTTGCGCGGCTGGTTCAGCCACCGGGATGAGTCGGGCGACTGGATGCTTGAACAGGCCTGTCACGAGTACAACATCATGAACTGGGTGGCCGGGGCCACGCCGTTGCGGGCCTACGGGATGGGCCGAAGCGATCTTTACCGGGACGGCGAGCCCGACCGTAATGTGACCGACTACTACGCGGCCATCATCGAGTATCCCAAGAACTTCATCGTGCACTACGCCCACGGGTGGCTCAGCCCGGACGGATTCCACGAGTTCGCCCAGAAGGCCATCGGTACGAAGGGGGCCATCGAAATCGGCGGCGGGCGGATCGCCCTGCTGGACAAGAAGGCCCCCCAACCTGAGCCGCTTACAGCCAAGGGCGGGGACGACACGCACGAGGCGCTGTTGGCGTTCACCAAGAGTATCCGCGAAGGCAAGCCGTCCATCGCTCCGGTGAGCTACGGCCGTAACGCCTCACTGCTGGCCCTCATGGTCCGCAAGGCCGTCTACGAGCGCCGGGAGGTGACCTGGGAGGAAATGCTGCGAACCTGCTGAGCGGGCGTATGACCAGGTGACAGGGTGAGGGGGTGACAAGGAGACCCGGGGACAAGGAGACAGGGGCCCCGGCGAGCCGGTGCCAGGGCACGGCGGAGTGAGCTGCCACGGACGGGACGGGCGAGCTGCCACGGACGGGTGAGCTGGGGCGGCCGCGTGAGGGCGCGCGGCCGCGCCCGATTCCCTCCCCCGGTAGTCCGGGGGAGGGTCAGGGTGGGGGCTGGGCAGGCCAACAACCCTCCACAATACCTCTAACACTGGCACAGAGAAGATTGAGATCAGGACGAGGATTAAGATCAGGAATGAGATCAGGATCAATATGAAGAGCAAGAGCAGGACCCCAGACGGCAGTTCCGGCCATCAGGCCCACTCCGCCTGAACCCGCTCTCCTTGTCTCCCTTGTCACCCCCTCACCTTGTCACCTTGTCATTCCCCTCCCGCGCGCCGCGCTGCAAGCCGATCTTCTCAAAAGGAATTGGCTTGAACCCCAGCTTGTGCGCCGGCGAGTCCTCGCGCAGGCGGAAGTCGCGCTTCTCGGCGTCGGCGAAATGCGGATCCTTTTCGACCAGGTTGTCCTTCAGCAGTACAACCTTGTCCGTGAGTTTGTCCAGCAGATCCAGCCACCGCCCGCCGACGCAGATGTTCCGCTCGATGCGGTTGTACTTGGCCAGAGCCGGCTCGTCTTCGTAGAGCGTGAGCAGTTCCGGGTACTTGGTGCTCCACGGCGGCTGGCGATAGGGGATCGCGTTGAGACGCTCGATGAGCGTGTTGGTCTTGCCGTCAAAGTAGTTCTTAGCCCACCCCAGGCCGCGGGAATCGACGTGCACGGCCGGCGTGCAGTCCACGAAGATGTTGTTCTCGATCGTGTTGTTGCGCCCGCCACCCACCAGGACGGCCCGCCCGGCCCTGACGCAGACATTGCCATAAACCGTCGTGCCGCTGCTCCAGTCGTCCAGATACACGGCCATGGCCCCCACGTGGCTGTGGTAGGTGCCCAGGTCATGGAAGTAGTTGTGGCGGATAACATTCCCGCGAGCGGTCCAGTCGCGGCCCATGTAGAAGGCGCCGACGTCGTCCGTTTCCATGCAGATGGTGTGCAGCTCGTTGTACTCGATCACGTGCTCGTTGCCGCCGAGCAGAATGCCCATGTGCGGCGAGTCGTGGATCAGGTTGTGAGCAATGCGGTTGCCCACGCCCTGCACACTGATGGCCGGCGCGTAAGTCTTGGCCCAACGGCTGAAC
This sequence comes from Phycisphaerae bacterium, assembly GCA_045863575.1. Taxonomy (GTDB): domain Bacteria; phylum Planctomycetota; class Phycisphaerae; order UBA1845; family PWPN01; genus JAAXZI01. Next base: position 1,493 of record BTUC01000206.1, on the reverse strand, counting down.
CGCCAGATGTGGTTGTTCGTGACGAATCCGTTGCCGAAGGTCAGCGTCTGGCGATCACCCGACACGAGGCTGATGCCGCCGTCGCCGACCTCGCTGACATCGCAGCCGTCCGCGCCGTTATCCGTGCCACCGTTCATGGCCACCGCCGAGTTGCCGACGTTGCGGAAGACGCAATTCAGCACGCGGTTATGTGAGCCGTTGATCATGGTGACCCCCGTGCCTCGGATGTACTCGATGCTGAGGCCCTGGAAGGTCACATGGGAGGCATCCTGCATGCGGATGGTGTGTTCGAGGATGGAAACGAAGGTTCCGCGTTCCGGGCCGCTCTCCAGGGGCTGATCCGGCGGCCAGAAGTACAGCTTGCCGGTCGTGCGGTCGAGATACCATTCGCCCGGCACATCCAGTTCCTCGAGCAGATTCAGGAAGTGAAAGCGCTTGTTCTCCTTGTATCCGTACACGCCATGCGGCGGCTCGGTCGTGATCTCGCGTTTTCCGGTATCGATCGACTTCACCTTCTCGTAGGAGTTGGCCCAGTCCCAGGTCCAGAAGCCGTGCACCCAGACGTCCTCGGCCTTCGCCCAGCGCTGGGCGCGGTCGCCGTCATAAGTGAACTTACCGCCCTGCGGACCGGCCGGGGCGGCCACAGTCCGCAGCCACCCTTCGTTGGGCCAGCGGGCGAGCTGCATGGGACGGCCCTGATAAAAGAGTTCCAGCCCGGCGGGCTTCGAGCCGCCGCCGAAGCCGCGACGGCTCAACTGGCCGTAATCTTTAATGCCCTGGACTTTCAGATCGCTCACAAGCACGTGGTCGCGGGCGGCCGGATCCAGCCGCTCCAGCACCGCCGGATCGCTCACCGGCTTCCATGCGGTGATCTCTGGTCCGCCGAGCAGACGGACCTGCTCGTCTCGGTAAGCGCGGTAGACCACTGGCGACTCCTTCGTCCCCCCATCCGCCGCAGTCAGTTCGAATGCCCTGTCGCGCAGGTACATGCCGCCGCGGATCTCGACTATCACCGGACCTGCTGAAGGTTTGCCCGATTCACGCCGCTCGCGGATTTCGTCGCGGGCACGCTCCAGCGTCGCGAACGGACCGTCAGTCTGGTCGTCGTTGGCCTTCGCCAGCTTACCCGACCATGCATCACGGCCATCCGTGGCCACGTAGAGCGTGAGCTCGGGCGTGGCGTTTGCCGCCGCCAACCACCCCACCAGCAGCATCGCAAGCTGTGCCATCGTTGGTCCTCCCATGCGCCCGCAAGCGGGCGGGCCGTCGTCGACTCCCGGTACTCGTTCCTGTTCCCCAACTCCGTAGCGGCCGGCCTGCGTGCTTCGCAACGGCGTAGCCGGGCTGCGCCCTGGCGAAGCCGTGCCGGCCGTTCTGCTCAGTGAACGGCCGGCACGGAGGCCGGCCGCTACCGACGCGGAAGCCGTCAACTGGAGGAGGCACTAGGCCCTGTCTCAAAACTCCGGTTTTTGCCGATAAGGCTCCATGACGAC
>BTUC01000205.1:9114-12842 GCA_045863575.1 Phycisphaerae bacterium | reverse complement strand
GCCGACCCCGGCACGTGGGGGCGGCAACGGCCACTCCCGGCGGCGAGGTGCTCGATGATGCCGCGCCGATCACAGAATCCAGCTGGCCCTGGCGTTTTGCCAGTGGATACGGGGCGTCATGGAACGGGCGCTGAGCCTGCACGGCTGCGCGTGGAGGTTCCCGGCGAGGGATACCACCGCGGTTTGATCGCCTGCCAGATCGCCTGCCCCGTGCACACGGACGCACGCGGTTACGTGCGTGCGATCGCGGCCGGACAGTTCGAGCAGGCCTACCTCATTGCGCGCGGCCCCAACCCGTTTGCGTCGATCTGCGGCCGTGTGTGCGGCGCCCCTTGCGAGGCGGCTTGCCGACGCGGCCAGGTGCCGCGCGTCGACTCCGACGGGCGGTTTGTCGCCCAGGACCGCCCGGTATCCATCCGGGCGCTGAAGCGCTTCGCCTGCGAACAAGCCGGGCCGGACGTCCGACCGACAGACGACGTGCTCCAGGCCGTCCGGCAGCACGTTCCCGAAGTGGCGGCCGATGCGGAGGAAATGGCGGCTCTGCTCCCCGCCGGGGTAGCCGGCACGTTCAGGCCGGCCGAGGGCCAACCGGTCGCGGTGATCGGCGCCGGGCCGGCGGGTCTCTCGGCCTCCCACGATCTGGCGTTGATGGGCTTTCGGCCGGTGGTCTTCGAGTCGGAGCCGGTGCCGGCCGGCATGCTGGCCTTGGGCATCCCGGCGTACCGCCTGCCGCGCGAACTCATCGCCCGAGAGGTGGCGGTCATCCAGGCCCTTGGCGTCGAAATCCGTTGCGGCCAGACGGTCGGCCGTGAGGTGTCGCTGACCGATCTGCGCCAGGACTATGCAGCCGTCATCATCGCGGTCGGCGCCAAATCATCACGAGCGTTGGGACTGCCGGGCGAGCGCGGGCCGCGCGTGTTCGGCGGCGTCGACCTGCTGCGGTCAGTCTCGCTCGGCGAGCCGGTGGACATTGGGCGCGAGGCCGTCGTCATCGGCGGCGGCAACGTGGCCTATGACGTCGCCCGCACCGTGCTTCGCCAGATCGCCTACGACACCGCGCGGACAGCCGCCCGCATGCCCGGCACGGCCAGGGTTCACCTCGTGTCGCTTGAGACGCTCGAAGAGATGCCGGCCGACACGGTGGAGATCATCGAGGGCGACGAGGAAGGCATCCAGCGGCACAACGGCTGGGGCCCGGTCGAGATCGTGCGCGATGCTCAGGGGGCGGTCACCGGCGCGACCTTCCGCCGATGTTTGCGCGTCTACGATGCCGACCGCCGGTTTTCGCCGGTCTTCGACGACTCGGACCTACGGACGATCCCCTGTGACACCGTGCTGCTGGCCATCGGGCAGGCCACGGATCTGTCCTTTCTCGAGGAGGGCGGGGCCGACATCGAGCAGATGCGACCGGGCTGGCCGAAGGTCGACCGGGCCACCCTGGCCACCAGCGCGGCCGGTGTGTTCGTCGCGGGTGACCTGGCCCACGGCACACGGCTGCTCATCGATGCGGTGGCCTCCGGCAAAGCCGCGGCCCGCTCCGTCTATCATTACGTGACCAAGCGGTCCATCTCGGCCGAGGCACTCACCGCACACATCCCGCAGCCGCGCTATCAGCGCGAGCGCGGCTACGAGGCCATCCGGCGGATGCCCATCCCGACGCTGCCGCCGGAGCGCCGCTTGAGCGATCCGGGTGCAGTCGTCGAACGAGGCTACGGCTGCCAGGAGGCACGCCGCGAAGCCTCCCGCTGCCTCGATTGCGGCGTGACACCGGTGTTCGATGGCAGCCGTTGCGTGCTGTGCGGCGGATGCGTGGACGTCTGCCCGACGCAATGCCTCAAGCTGGTGGGCCTCGCAGATCTCGAATCGTCGGCCGATCTGAAGTCCGCCATCGAGGGAACACTCGGGGCAGACGTCGAGCTGGAGGGCAACTCGGCCATCCTCAAGGACGAAGAACGCTGCATCCGCTGCGCGCTGTGCGCCGCGCGCTGCCCGGCTGACGCGATCACCATGGAACGGGTCACCTTCTCGACCAAGTGGAGTTGTGTATGACCACGCAACCTTCCCGAAACGGGTCCCGTCTCGATCCCGAGCCGGTGCCGCGCCGGGACTTTCTTGGACTGGCCTCGCTCTGGGCGGCCGTCTCCGCGTTGGCCTTCGCCACCATCGGCATGATGCGGCTGCCCAAGGCGGCGGTGCTGTCCTCGCCCTCCAAAAAGTACCGGGTCGCGCTGCCCGATTCGCTGCCCCCGGGCCAGGCGTTTATTCCGCCGGGCCGATCAATAGCCCTTTTCAAGGACGCGGAGGGCGTTTATGCGATTTCCACCGTCTGCACACACCTGGGCTGCATCGTCAAGACCATCCAGGACGGATTCGAATGCCCCTGTCACGGCTCCAAGTTCGCCGCTGACGGCTCGGTCGAAAAAGGGCCGGCCCCCACGCCGCTGGTGTGGCACAAGGTAAGCGGCGCCGGTGGGGGAAACTACTTCGTTGATGAGGGCGAAACCGTGCCGGCGGGCACGAAGGTGAAGGCATGAGCACAACGGTATCCCCGCCTCCTCCGAATACCGCCCCACGTGGCAACGGGACGTTGCGCGGCTTCGCCACCAATGTCCGCCAGGCGCCCGGGCGCATCCTGCGCTCGGCGTTTCGCACGGGCGTGCCCAGGACCGACCGGACCCGCTCGGACTTCGTCTTCAGCAATGTCTTCCTGCACCTGCACCCGGTACGCACGCACCGCTGGAGCCTCCGCTGGGCCACCACGCTGGGCCTGGGCATCGCCAGCACATCTGCGTTCCTCATCACGCTGATCACCGGCGTGCTGCTGATGTTCTACTACAAGCCCTACCCCGACGTGGCCTACGACTCGATCAAGGACATCCACTTCGTCGTGCCCACCGGCCAGTTCATCCGCAACATTCACCGCTGGGCCGCCAACGTGATGGTGGTCGCGGTGATGCTGCACATGGTTCGGGCGTTTTACACCGCTGCTTATCGCCGGCCGCGGGAATTCAACTGGCTGATCGGCATGGGCCTGCTGGTGGTCACGCTGGCCCTGTCCTTCACCGGCTACCTGCTTCCCTGGGATCAGCTCGCCTACTGGGCGATCACTATCGGCGCCAACATCGCCCAGTCGCCGCGCGAGGTGACTGACGCCCTGGGCATGACGGAGTACTTCGATCCCGGTGGGCTGCAGCGGCAGCTCCTGCTCGGCTCCGATACGGTTGGCGAAGAGGCGCTGATCCGCTTCTACGTGCTGCACGTCATGCTGCTGCCGCTGGCCCTGGCCACGCTCATGGCGGTGCATTTCTGGCGGATTCGCAAGGATGGCGGATTGGCCAAGCCCGCCGACGTGGATCAACGCCTCGGTCCGCCGCCTGCGGACACGTATCCGGTTTTCACCGAGGCGCCGCAGAAGACCTATCAGCTTGCGGCCGTCGTCCGCGGCCGCACCTCGGCCGTCGGGCGCGGCCCCGAGAACACGGTGCCCTCTATGCCGCACCTGTTCTATGCCGAACTGGGTGTACTGATGCTCACGGTGCTGATCTGCGTGGGCCTGGCCCTGATCGCCGACGCGCCGCTCAAGGAACTCGCTAACCCGGCCGTTCCTGAAAATCCGGCCAAGGCGCCTTGGTACTTCCTGGGCCTCCAGGAGCTGGTTTCGTTCTCCGCGTTCATGGGTGGGATCGGCATCCCGGCTCTCGTGGTGATCGGGCTCGGGCTGATTCCAT
>BTUC01000205.1:0-9104 GCA_045863575.1 Phycisphaerae bacterium | reverse complement strand
TGTTGGTGACCACGATTGTGTAGGTCAGGGGCGACCCCGGCACCGCCGTGGTCAGCCACTCCTCGCGCGAGGGCGTGGCCCGCGGGCTCACGCGCCTGGAGGGCGTGCAGGTGCTGACGGTCTACCTCGACCGCGAGGAGGAGGGCACCGGGTTATGGTTCGGCGGTGTGCCACCGCTCTGCGAACGGTGCGCTCGCAAACCCAACGTGCACGTGTCGGGGCACTGCCGACACGGCAGTGGCACACGGCTGGTGCTTCGAGCGGCCATAGTCGGGCTTGTCGCCGCGCTGGCCATCGAAGCGTTCGTCATCCGTTACGGCTGGCTTCGGGAGTGGTATCCCGATGTGCCGCAGCTCGCCATCACGTTGGTGAATCCCGGCACCCTCCTGGCGTTCCTCTATGGCCTGTACTCGGTCTGGTTGGTGAAGCGCCACGGTTCGACCCGGGCCGGCGCGATGGGTTTGTTCACCTGCTTTATTTGCGGATTCCTGGTTCTGACCGTCATCGGAACGTACTTCCGCGGGCCGAACTGGGACTTTTACTGGTCGCCGGCGGAGTGGCCGGTGCATTGATTCCAGATGACGAATGGCGAAATCCGAATGACGGAAGAAACCCTAAACACGAAGTCCGAATGACGAAACCAGAATGACGAACGAAATCCGAAATCCACATGACGAAAAACGCGGTGCTCGAGAAGTTGGTCATTCGAGCTTCGGGCATTCGTCATTCCTTCGACATTCGGGCTTCGACATTCGTCATGCTTCATGGCTCCGCGTTTCCGTGATGAGTCACGAGTGCTCTTGGCACATACGATGAACAAGAACAAGCATCTACTCCTGTGGTCCAGCCTCGGCGTGCTCGGGCTACTGATTTATGCCGCCGTTCAGGAGAACTTCCTGAAGGATTGGCGGCAGATTCAGGCGTCGGCACGAACGGAGGCCGGGACCATTCCGATTCACCTGCGGCAGACGGTGGTGCCCGGGCTGAACACCACCGATCGCTGCGTGTCCTGCCACGTGGGCATGGCCGCCGGCGAGCAGGGGGTCATGGGCGATGGCGTGGTCATGGCCCACAAGCCGGTGGTGCATGATCCGGCCGAGTTCGGCTGCACCGTCTGCCACGGCGGCCAGGGGCGGGCGACCGAGAAAGACGACGCCCACGGAAACGTCCACTTCTGGCCCGAGCCGATGATCCCCGCCCGCTACGCCTACGCGGGTTGTGGGAGCTGTCACACGCATATCCGCGTGCCGGACCAAGCCGCGCTGCGGCAGGGTCAAAGTCTGGTCGAGCGATACGACTGCCTGGCCTGTCACCGCATCGACGGGCGCGGGGGAACCACCCGCCTCTTCGCGGCCGCTGGAATGGAGGGGCCGGATCTCTCCCACGTGGGCGCCACGGGCTATGACTCGAACTGGTACGAAGCGCATCTGAAGCAGCACCAGCAGAGCAAGGAGGGGCCGTGGAAGACCTCGTTCGGGCCCATCGACGAAGAGGGCCGCAGCGCGGTCGCCGTGTACCTCGCGTCGCGGGTGGGTGCGCCGGAGCTGGTCAAAGCCAAGGCCCTGTTCCATTCGCTCGGCTGCCGCGGGTGCCACAAGATCGGCGGCGTCGGCGGGGATGACGGGCCGGACCTGACCCGTGTGGGCGAGAAGGACCCTGGCCGGCTTGATTTCGGGCATGTGCCCGGCGAGCCGACCGTCGCCAACTGGCTGGCCGAGCACTTCCGAGCACCCGCGAAGGTGGTGCCTGGCTCTCAAATGCCCGACCTGGGGCTCACTCAGGAGCAGATCGACCTGCTCACCTTCTACATGCTGTCGCTGCGGCGAAGCGATTTCCCCGAGGCCTACTGGCCGAAGGATCGCATCCGCGCCGAGCGGTTCGGCGAGCGCGAGTTCGCCACCGACGGGGCGACGCTGTATGGCACCTTCTGCGCCGCCTGCCATGGCCCCGAGGGCGAGGGCATGCGCTACCCGGGGACGCCACCGTTCCCGGCCATCCTGAATCCTGACTTCCTGGCCGTCGCCTCTGATGAGTTCCTGAGCGAGACGATCCGTCGCGGCCGTCCCGGCCGGCGCATGCCCGCCTGGGGCGACAAGGAGGGCGGTTTGCGCCCAGAGGAGATCCAGACCCTGGTCGCCTGGATGCGAAAAGCCGGCGGCGGGCCCGCGGCTGCGCCGACGTCGCAGCCCGCCCGGCCTCGGTGGGTCAAAGCCGATCCAGCCGCCGGCGAGCGGCTGTATACGTCCTACTGCGTCGGATGCCACGGTACGCGCGGCGAGGGACTCGAAGGGCCGGCCCTTGCGAATCCGGTGTTCCTCGAAACCGCCTCCGATACGTACCTGGTTGAGACGGTCGCCCGCGGCCGGCGCGGCACCTCCATGGAGGGCTTCGGCCAGGCCTCCCCGGTCCACCCGGCCCTGACGCCCGGCGAGATCGAATCGATCGTTGCCTTCATCCGTACCTGGGAGAAGACCCCATGAGCAAGCCTGTGAGCAGACCGGAGATGACGCGGCGCGACTTCCTCGAGGCCGTCAGTGCGATGGGTTTCGGCGCCCTGGTGGCTTCCGGCCGTCGAGCGTGGAGCCTCGAAGCGGTCTCGAACCCGCTGGCCGCCTATCCCAACCGCGGCTGGGAGGTCGCTTACCGCGACCTGTGGAAGTACGACTCGAAGTTCGCGTTCCTTTGCGCCCCCAACGATACGCACAACTGCCTGCTGCACGGTTACGTGCGTTCAGGCGTGGTCACGCGAATCGGCCCGACCATGCGCTACGGTGAGGCCACCGACCTGGCCGGCAACAAAGCCACCCATCGCTGGGACCCGCGTGTTTGCCAGAAGGGGCTGGCCCTGACCCGCCGCCTCTACGGCGATAGGCGAATCAACGGCTGCATGGTGCGGGCTGGCTTCAAGAAGTGGGCCCAGGCGGGCTTCCCACGTGGCGACGATGGGCTGCCGCCGCGCGAGTACTTCCAGCGGGCCCGCGACGAATGGGAGCGGATCCCGCACGACGAGGCCGCGACCATCGTCGCCGCCGCGCTCACCAATATCGCGGAAACCTACACCGGTGAAGAGGGCAGGAAGCGTCTGGAGGCCCAGCACTACGACCCGGTTACCATCGAAGCCACCAAAGGCGCGGGCGTGCAGGTGCTCAAGTTCCGCGGCGGCATGCCGCTGCTGGGTATGACCCGCGTTTTCGGCATGTACCGCATGGCCAACTCGATGGCCCTGCTCGATGCCAGGATCCGCAACGTCGGTCCGGACGAAGCCGTCGGCGCCAAGGGCTTCGACAATTACTCCTGGCACACCGACCTGCCGCCCGGCCATCCGATGGTTACCGGTCAGCAGACCATCGAGTTCGACCTCAACGCCGTCGAGCACTGCAAGACGCTGGTCGTCTGGGGCATGAACTGGATCACCACCAAGATGCCCGATGCTCACTGGCTGACCGAGGCCCGCCTCAAGGGTACGCGTGTGGTGGTCATCGCCTGCGAGTACTCCGCTACCGCCACCAAGGCCGACGAAGTGCTCGTCGTCCGGCCCGGCACCACGCCGGCGCTGGCCCTGGGCCTGGCGAATGTCATACTCCGCGAAAAGCTTTTCGATGCTGACTACGTCCGCCGGTGGACTGATCTGCCCATCCTCGTGCGCATGGACACGCTCAAGTACCTGCGGGCCGCGGATGTGTTCGGCGGCTCGCCGGCCGAGTTGTCCAACCAGACGCGGGTCATGGCCGACGGGGAGAAGGAGCCGGCGCCGGGCACGCACCGCGAAATGCTCATCCCAGAGAAAATGCGGCAGGAGTGGGGCGATTTCGTTTGGTGGGATGGTCAGGCCAATGCGCCCAAGGCGATCACCCGCGACCAGATCGGCGAGAAGTCGACTGTCGGCGACGCGCTGCTCGAGGGCATCGTCGAGGTGACGCTGGCTGATGGCACGAAGGTTCGCTGCCGGCCGGTGTTCGACATCGTTCGCGAGTACGCGGCCCACTTTGACCCCAAGACGACCGAGGAGATGACTTGGGCGCCGGCCGCGGCCGTCGAGTCGCTGGCTCGCCAGATCGCCAAAGAGCCCGGCACGACGCTGTTCACCGTGGGCATGGGCCCCAACCAGTTCTTCAACAACGACAATAAGGATCGCACCATCTTCCTGCTCGCCGGCCTGACCGGCAACGTGGGCAAGATCGGCGGCAACGTCGGCTCATACGCCGGCAACCACCGCGTGGCTTTGTTCAACGGAGCGCCGCAGTACATCAACGAGAACCCGTTCGACATCGAGCTCGATCCGGATAAGCCCGCCCGGCCGAAGCAGTACTGGAAGGCCGAGTCGGCCCATTACTACAACCACGAAGACCATCCGCTTCGCGTGGGCAAGAAGCTGCTCACCGGCCAGACCCATATCCCGGCCCCGACTAAATCGATGTGGTTCGCCAACGCGAACTCCATCCTGGGCAACGTGAAATGGCACTACAACACGGTCATCAACGTGCTGCCGCGGATCGAGATGATCGCCGTCAACGAATGGTGGTGGACGCCCTCGTGCGAATGGGCGGACATCGTCTTCGGTGTGGACTCGTGGGCCGAGCTCAAGCACCCGGATATGACCGCCTCGGTGACCAATCCCTTCCTGACCGTGTTCCCCAAGACGCCGCTGCCGCGCATCTTCAACACCCTGGGCGACATCGAGGTGCTCGCCCTGGTGGCGTCGAAGCTGGCCACGCTCACGGGCGACCAGCGTTTCAACGACTACTGGAAGTTCGTGCGCGAGGGCCGTGCCGACGTCTACCTGCAGCGGATTCTGGATGCTTCGACGAACACGAAGGGCTACAAGTTTACCGAGCTGGAGGCCAAGGCGGCCGAGGGCGTCCCCGTGCTGATGAACAGCCGGACCACGCCCAAGACCGTCGGTTACGAGCAGGTCACCGAGTCGCGCCCGTGGTATACCAAGAGCGGCCGTCTGGAGAGCTACCGCGAGGAGGACGAATTCATCGAGGCGGGCGAGAACCTGCCCGTCTACCGCGAGCCGATCGACTCGACCTTCTACGAGCCGAACGTGATCGTCGCGCCCAAGCACGAGGCCATCCGGCCGGCCGGGCCGGAGGATAACGGCGTCGCCCGCGATGACCTCTCCTGCGAGACGCGCCAGGGCCGCAACGTGGTCAAGACCTGGGCGGAGGAAAAGGTCTCACCCCACCCGCTCATGGACAAGGGTTACCGCTTCGTCTTCCACACGCCCAAGTACCGCCACGGCTCGCACACCACGCCGATCGACACCGACATGATTGCGGTGCTCTTCGGGCCGTTCGGCGACCTCTACCGGCACGACAAACGGGCGCCGTTCGTGACTGAAGGGTACGTGGACATCCACCCGGACGACGGAAAGGAACTGGGCGTCGAGGACGGCGATTACGTCTGGATCGATGCCGACCCGGAGGATCGCCCGTTCCGCGGTTGGCAGAAGGACGAGAAGAACTACGACTTCGCGCGCTTGCTCTGCCGGGCCCGCTACTACCCGGGCACGCCGCGCGGCGTGACCCGCATGTGGTTCAACATGTATGCGGCCACCCCCGGCTCGCGCGAAGGCCAGGCCACGCGCAAGGACGGCCTGGCCAAGAACCCGCGCACCGGCTACCAGGCCATGTTCCGTTCCGGCTCGCATCAATCGGCCACCCGCGGCTGGCTCAAGCCGACCTGGATGACTGACTCACTCGTGCGCAAAGGCATCTTCGGCCAGGGCGTGGGCAAAGGCTTCCTGCCCGACGTGCATTGCCCGACCGGCGCCCCGCGCGAGGCCATCGTCAAAATCAGCAAGGCCGAGCCCGGCGGGCTGGAGGGCAAAGGCCTGTGGCGGCCGGCAGAAATGGGTATCCGGCCGAAGTACGAATCGAATGAAATGAATACGTATCTCGCTGGAGAATTTATAGCGGTCAGCAGTCAGCGGTCAGCAATCAGTTGAAGAGAGCCGCGGGCTTGGAGCCCGCGCGGCTGAGGAAAGAGCCGCGGGCTTCAGCCCGCGCGGCCGTGCCCCACGTGCTCGTCGCGAAATTCCGCACGGCCATGCCGAACCAGAAGTCTGACTCGCTAAAAGCTGATCGCTGATCGCTGAGAACCGATTGCTGATCGCTGGAGAATCAATATGGCCCTCGTCCACAATTGGCAGATCAACCGGCAGATGTCCTACTGGTACCCGGAGAACCGGCCCAAGCGGCAGTACGCGGCCGTCTTCGACGTGAACAAGTGCATCGCCTGCCAGACCTGCACGCTGGCCTGCAAGACGACCTGGACTTCCGGCAAGGGCCAGGAGTACATGCTCTGGAACAACGTGGAGTCGAAGCCTTACGGCTTCTATCCGCTGGCCTGGGACCTCAAGCTGCTCAAGATGCTGGGGGCCCAGGACTGGACCGGCGACACCTATAACGGCCGGACGCTCTTCGAGTCCGCCCCGGCCGGCAAGCGCGTCCTCGGCTGGCGGCCGGAGGATAAGGACTACGCCTATCCCAACGTCGGCGAGGACGACTGCGCCGGCATGGTCGAGAACGGCGCCAGCATGGAAGCTGCCCTCAACGTGCCGCACCTGACCTGGTTCTTCTATCTCGCCCGCATCTGCAACCATTGTACCTACCCGGCGTGCCTGGCCTCGTGCCCGCGCGGCTCGATCTACAAGCGCCCCGAAGACGGCGTCGTGCTGGTGGACCAGTCGCGCTGCCGCGGCTACCGCGAGTGTGTCCAGGCGTGCCCCTACAAGAAGGTGTTCTATAACCCAATTACGGGCACTTCTGAGAAGTGCATCGCCTGCTTCCCCAAACTCGAGCAGGGCCTGCAGCCGCAGTGCTTCGTCAACTGCATCGGAAAGATCCGCCTGGCCGGTTGGATCTCGACGCCAGAGACCGCCAATCCGGACAATCCCATGGATTACCTGGTCCACGTCCGCAAGCTCGCGCTGCCGCTGTTTCCGCAGTTCGGGCTCGAGCCCAACGTGTACTACATCCCGCCGGTGCACGCGCCCGCCTCGTTCCTGCGGCAGATGTTCGGGCCCGGGGCTCAAGAGGCGGTGAAGACCTACCGCACGGCCGCCAGCGACCCGGACCTGGCCGGGCTGCTGGGTCTGTTCGGCTCGACGGAGCGGCTCGTGCCGCGCTGGGAGCGGAAGGAGGACTGGGTCATCGGCCGGGAAGAGAGCGGCGACGAGATCGTGCGCGTGCCGTTGAAGGAACCGGTCCACATCCGGCAGGCGTTCGATGAGAAGTACCAGGTGGCGCGAACCAACTGCCCCTGATGAATTGCGATTACGCCCTGTAAGGAAGTCGTCATCATGCGAAACGTCTCAGGCGAAGACACCATGAAAAACGTAGTCAAAGAGCCGCGGGCTTCAGCCCGCGCGGCCACGAGTCATTCACGCTGCTTTGATTCCCAGGCCCAACATGCAGCGGCTGGCCTCTGTGGTGGCCGTTGGAAATCGTTCGTTAACGGCCGGCACGGAGGCCGGCCCTTGCAGAGTGACTGGCTGGCGCCGTTCGCGAAGCGGTGTCGTCACAACGGAGCAGCCGTGGCTCGCCGGCGGCTCATTGCCGCGGTCATGGCGACTGCCTCGGTCGCCTGCCAGAAAGCTCCGCCGCCCCCGGTGCCCGAGGTAGTGGCGATCACGGCGGCATCCATCCCGCTCGATCCGGCCGACCCGGCTTGGACCAAGGCCCCCCAGCACGTGGCGGCGTTGATTCCTCAAGACCTGGTCGAGCCGCGGCTGATGACCCCATCTACTGCCGAGGTCCGCGTGCGGGCTGCTGCAACTAGCACCGATATTGCCTTCCGGCTCGAGTGGGCGGATGCCTCGCGCGACGATCTGCCTGGGGCGGCCCGCTTTGTGGATGCTTGCGCCGTGCAGGTCCCGGCCGTCGTCGAACCCGACGTGCCCGCCCCGCAGATGGGCGAACCGGGCAAACCGGTGGAGATCACTTACTGGAACGCGGGCTGGCAGGCCGGCGTCAACGGCCGCGGCCAGAACATCACCGACCTGTACCCCAATGCCTCCATCGATCACTACCCGTTCCAGGCGGCCGCGCTCGAGGAAGGCTCGACCGCCCAGCGCGAGATGGCCATCCGATATGAGCCCGCCCGCGCGGTTGGCAACCCCGTGGCCGGCCCGCATGACTCGCCCGTGCAGGACCTGGTCGCGCAGGGGCCGGGAACTCTTGAGCCGGCTCCCTCTTCCTCCTCCAGGGGCCAAGGTCAGCATACCGAGAACGGCTGGGCGGTTGTCATCGTCCGGCGCCTGCCCAACGGGCTCAGTGCCCAGTCGCGCTCGCAGGTGGCCTTCGCTGTGTGGGAAGGCGCGCAGCGCGAGGCCGGTGCGGTCAAGATGCGGACGGGCTGGATTCCTCTATCCATTCAGGGCAAGCCATGATCACTGAATCGGTCAACACCAATCCGGAAGCGAGCATGCTACTCCGGGAAGCTGCCGAGTGGCGCCTGATCGGGCTTCTGTTCGAATGCCCGGACGGGCAGTGGCTCCAAGAGGTGGCGGCGCTGGCATCCGAGGTGGATGATGCGGAACTGAAGACCGCCGCCGGCGCAGCTCGCGATCAGGCGACGGCCGGCCGGTATCATTCGGCCTTCGGCCCGGGCGGACCGGCGGCCCCGCGCGAAGTGAGCTACCGCGACACCATCCTGCCCGGCCACTTGATCTCAGAGCTCCAGGCTTTCTACAACGTCTTCGGCTATGCCCCGCCGGGCGACGAGCCACCGGACCATGTCTGCGTCCAGGCGAACTTCGTCGGGTACCTGCGCCTCAAGCAGGCGTACGCCGTTCTTCGCAACGACGTCGATCAGGCCGAAGTGACGGCCGAGGCCGTCCGCCAATTCTGCGAGAATCATCTTTCGGCTATGGCCGAGCCGCTGGCCAATGCGCTGGCGTGGTCCGACCTCTCCTACCTGGCTTCCACGGCCGCTGCCCTGCTGCGCCGCGTGGGGCCGAGGCCACAGGCAGGCGATGAGCAGGGCCTCCCCGTGCTCGAACATGCCGATGGCACGCTGGAGTGCGGGTGAATACAGAGCTCAGTTCGGTAGCGGCCGGCGTCCCTGCCGGCCGTTCCGCTCAGCAGAACGGCCGGCAG
>BTUC01000204.1:0-12872 GCA_045863575.1 Phycisphaerae bacterium | reverse complement strand
GGTCGCCCGGGTGTCCGGCCGCTACAGACGCCGGAGTCGCCAAGTGGGAGGGGCACTAGAATCTATAATGAGGAGAGCCCTATGCCGGTCATTATCGGTGCCAAGCCTGACGCCTCACTCGACCAACCTCTGGCCTTGCTGGGCGACTGCCACCGGCGCATCGAGCACTTCCTCGGTGTGCTGGAGACGATCGTCCGGCAGGCCATCGGCGGTGAGCTGAACGACGAGCAGCGACGGGCACTGGAGGTGGCCCTGCACTACTTTCACAGCGCCGCACCGCGTCACACGCAGGACGAGGAGGAATCGCTTTTCCCCCGCATGAGGGCCAGCACTGATCCGCGCGTGGTTACAGCTCTCAACAAGCTGGACGCCCTGGAAGCGGATCACGCCGCAGCCGCCGCGGGACATGACGCGGTGGAACGCCTTGGCCGACAGTGGCTGGCTCAAAACCGGCTGGCTGCTGCGGACATGTCGCGGCTCGACGGGCTGCTACGCGTCCTGCGCGAGATGTATCAGCGGCATATTCTGATCGAGGACAACGAGGTGTTCCCGCTGGCCGAGGAATTGCTCGACGAAGCTCAGCTTCGCGTGCTGAGCGCGGAAATGGCCGCTCGTCGGGGTATTGTGCTGTAAAAAAGCAGAGAGCATGATCGGCCGGATCAGAACTCCGGGCCGCTGCTCTCTGTGTCTCGCGGGTCGCCGCGCGGTTCGGCGGGACATGCGGATGCACCTGTTCGCACATCCCGACAATCGCCGCGGCCGGCGAGGAACCCTTTCCCCAGGGCGTTCCTTTGTCAGCCTGCTCATGCTTCGGCAGTGGCATGGCGGGCCGAATTCTTGCAGCATCTCTTCTATATACTATCGTCGAAAGCGCCAGAAAGTTGCAGCGATCTGCGATTCTGGCACAGACTGCCACGCGTCCGCTCCAAAGGCGACTTGGGTAAGCTGTGGACGGGTTTCCCTGCTTACCGCGGACATGGATGGCCTCCGCCTGCCCTGCCGCACCGGCCGATCAGATGCGTCATGACAAAGTGCAAAGCAAATCAGACACCAGGTCTGCGCGTGATCTGAGCGCCGACGGTTTGCGGCCACCATTCCTCCGCCCGGCCGTGACGATGACTATAGTCCTCCCACAATTCGAACCAATAGGCCAGGAAGGCGTAATCCTTCCACGCCGCATACCGCTCCCGCGCGGCGGCCGGTGTCCATGTCCGACCCGGTTCGCGTTCCCGCAGCAGCCGCAGCATCTCAGTATCCACCGCCAACCGGTCGTAGCGGCCCAGCAGCATGGCCAGATTGCCGGCGGCGTAATCACCCACCCCCCGAATCTGCCGCAACCGGCGGTGTAGATCGTGGCTGGGGCCGGTGAACCGCTCGATCGCCTCGAGGTCCACGCGTCCGTCTGCCACATCACGGGCCAGCTTGGCGATGAACGGTGCCCGATAGCCCACCCGCGCAATGCGCTTGAGTGTCGATTCGCGCACCCGGGCAAGCCGTAACGGCGTGGGGAAGCTTCGGGACAGTCTGAGGGATTTTGGCTTCGGGGCCGATCTCGCGCGCACAAGCGGGGAACTGCCTGAGTCGAGCTTGGCAGTAAGGGGCTCGGATGAACTCTCGACCGGGATTCCCCACTTGGAAACCATGGCATTCACCATGGCGACGGTCTGCCGCCAGGCGACATTGCACGTGCAGATCACCTTGACGATGTCCTCGAACAGCGTAGCGCTGCGGAGGAGTCGCCCGAAGCGCGTCTCGGCCGCACGGCGGTGTGTGTCAGAGGCTTCGCACAACGCATGAAACGCGGACAGATCTTCGTCGAGACGCAGCATACGGCGGATGGCGGCGGACACGATGCGGCGCTCCGCCGGGCTCAGACTGGCGCTCGAACGCGCCGAGACCACACCATCAGCGCCGCTGACCTGGACAGCCACGGCACGGTTGTCGTCCAACGCCACAGTGGTTTGCAGCGGACCGGCGGGAGGGACCCACTCGTTGGGCGCGAGGACAAAAAAACCGTGCGAGCACACGGCCGTTCGGAAATCGAAGTCCCGTGGAGCGGGGAGCTTAAGTTTCACGGCGGTACGGTAGCACGGCGTTGGATTTCATACAATGCATCCTCTATCGTCGGGATCGGGAGTTCGCAGGAGTTCCTGGCGACTGATAGTGCGGAGGATAAGCATGAGGGGCGGGTGTTGGACGGCGGCGATGATTCTAGCCTGCACGTGGGGCGGGCTTCACCACGAGACGAGTGCGGCAACGCCCTTGCCGGATGTGCGCGAGGAGCAGGACGCAGTGGTTCTGGCCACCGCCAACTACCGGATCCGCATTCTCAAGCAGGGATTCCGATTCAACTTTCTGCGTCCCGACGGGACCGTCATTGCCCCGGCTCATGCCGCCTGCGGCCTACAGTTTGCCGGGTCAGAAGCCGCGCTAACGACTCTGATCAGCGCGGGAGAGGGGGAGCCGGCCGTTTTCGAGGTGAACGCGCGCACGGGTGGCCGGGCCGAAGTCCGGGTCGATGCTCGCGAGCACTGGGTAAGATTCTCGGTCCGCGTTGTGGACGGCGGGTCCGGTCCAATTGTGCTGCGAACCGGGTGGGTCGGTCCCGCGTTCGGGCTGGGTGATCACGGTGGGCTGGGACGTGACACCACCGAACTCACCGGCATTTCGCAGGAAGCACTCCGCGCCCAGTTCCCTGTGCCTGGTAACCCGATGTGGGGAGTTTCTCGGCTGGTGAGCAACTTTGTCATCTGTCCACGCGCAGGCCTGGCGGCGATCAACATCGAGCCGGGCCACAAGGTCGTCCGCATCACGCCCGACGAACACGCCCAAGGCTGCGCCTATGGCGAGTCGCTGCCGGCCATGTACTACTTCTTCGGATCACCCGAGCGCATCTACCGCAGTTTCCTGGATATCCGCGCTGCTGAGGGCTTTCCCGTGTTCGAGCCACGGTACGAATGGTTCGGCGTCGGCTGGGAGGCCTGGGGTGCTCTGGCCTGGGAGACGAATCAACAGACGGTCACCGAAAACGTCAATCGCTACCTCGAACTGGGTTACCCACTTCGCTGGATGGTGGTCGGGTCGGGGTTCTGGCCGCGCCATGATCCCGCTTTATGCGCGACCACCAGCTTCGGTTTGTGGGACGCAAAGCTCTATCCCGACCCAGGTGGGCTCATCGATCACTTCCACGGCCGAGGCTTGAAGTTCCTGATCGGTCTGCGGATCGCCTTCATCACCGAAGGGCCTTTTGCGGCCGACGGGGTCGCCCGCCGCGCCTTTATCGAGGAGAGCGGGAAGCCCAAGGTTTTCCGCATCGGCTTCCCCAGGAGCCCCTGTTATCTCCTGGATGCCCACAAGCCTGAAGCGGTGGCGTGGTACGTTGGGCTTTGCCGCAGGTGGCTCGATGCCGGTGTTGACGGCTTTAAGGAGGATCTGTTCGGCTACCGCGACTATGTGCTGGCCGACGACAAAATTGATCCGGTCAACGAAACGCTCATGAAGCAGGGCGTTTATATCATGGGCCGCAACGGCTACGTCGGTTCGCCCATGGACGTTCACCGCATCGAGGACTTCAACTTCGACCAGACGCAGGATCGCGGGCCGCTCAACTGCCTTTCGCTGGCCTACAGCGGCTTCGCCTGCCCCTACCCCGACCTGGTCGGCGGCACGTTCACCATCAAGAACATGCCGCCCCCGACCGACTCACGCGTGCGACGCTATTTCATGCGCAACGTCCAGTTCGCCGCCGTGACGCCGGTCCTGGCCATGGGATATGGTCCCTGGAACATGGAAGACCCCGAAGTTGAGCGCGTCGCACTGGCCGCGGCGCGGCTCCACGACCGACTGCAGCCGTACATCTATAGCGCTGCGGTTGATGCGGCCCGCACAGGTTTTCCACACAGCTTTGCGCCGCTGCCGCTGGCTTTCCCGGATGACCCGGCCGTGTATGAACTCGAGAACACCATGCGCCGAGGCTATCAGTGGATGCTCGGTCCCTCGCTGCTGGCGACTCCTCTCTATGGCGATGACTATACAACCGCCGAGACGCGCGACGTTTACCTGCCGGCCGGCCGCTGGATGGATTACGACACCGGCGAGGTTTTTGTCGGTCCTGCAACGCTGCAGGACTTTCCGCTGCCGGTCGGCAAGACCCCGCTTTTTGTGGGCGGGAAGGGCGTACTCGTCGAGCGTGGAGCTGATTCGAGGGATTTCGTGGCAGTGGTTTATCCCACAGCACCTGAGGATCTGTGCTATCGTTTTCACTTCCCCGATGGACGCTCCCATGCCACGCTCACCGGTCGGCCGCCCCGCGAAGGACGCCGATCCTTAGGGGTCCGCGATAAGACCAGTCAGCGTGTGCTACGAACGCTCGGTGACCCGAAGACCGGCGCGCTCCGGTTTCCAATTGAACCCGGCCATGCCTACGAACTGATGGTGGAAGCCCCGTAAGGTACTGCACCCGGATGTAGGCGGCAACCTGAATCGGTGCGCTACTTGCCGGTGGCCTTCTGGGCGGTCCGGATGATACCGCGCATGGTCCACAGCACCGGCCTGAGGGCGGCGCCCCAGCCGCGCCGGTAATCGCGGTACAGCCTTTCCAGGTGGGCCAGGTAACGTGCCTGCTGTTCGAGGCTGAGCTTGCTCTCCCCACGAACCCGGTTGTGGAACACGATCGGCACTTCCACGACGTGCCGACACGCGCATCGGCACATCAGTTCCAGACCGATTTTGTAGCCGATGGGGCGAAGCTCTCCAGCCCGTTCAAATGTCGATCGCCGCAGCGCAAAGAAGCCGGCCATGGGATCCGTCAGCTTGCCGGTCAGAGGCCGTGCCAGCAGCGTGGCGACGTAGCTGTTCATGCGTCGCCGTCCGCCCCAGTCTTCGGTGCGTCCGCCTGGAACGTACCGACTGCCGATGACGAAGTCGGTCGGGGGCCGGTCAAGGGCCTCCAGCAGGGAAGGGACCTGCTCGGGGGGGTGGCTGAGATCCGCGTCCATGACCACCAGGTACTCGCCACGGGCACTGCGCAATCCCTCCAGAACCGCCAGACTCAGATCCCGATTTTCCTTCCGGACGATCAGCCGCACCGGGAAACGCGCAGTCAACTCGGCGACGGCCAAATCGGTACCATCCTGGCTGTCGTCATCCACGACAACCAACTCGTAACGCCGGCCCATCGGCTCCAGGGCTTCTGCCACGCGGGGTATGAGTAGACGGATATTCGTCTCTTCGTGATAGGTGGGCACCACGATTGAGATTTCGGGTGAGTCGTTGGGTGTGGACATTCGGTATCCCGCATGGGCAATCGAGCCGGCCTCCGCCGGCTCGCGGACTTATGGTACGAGAACGCCCGGGCAGTGGCCAGAGCGGTGGATTTGGCGTTGCCTGGTAGGCCCTTCAATCCGGCCTCTATAACTCCTACTGATACTGGTTTGCTGTCGTCAGGGGCGTCGCTGCAGAAAAACACATTTTACAATCCTTTTCGGAACCTTCAGGGCGTCTGGTGCATCTATACCTATGGACTTATCGAGTATCCGGCGCGGACGCGTTCCGCTCTCACCTGATACTCAATTCGCTTTGGGGTTGAGAGACTCGACGGGGGTCAGGGTGTTCATAGGGTGGCGTGTGGTGCCCCTTGGCGTTTGCACAAGGCCAAGTGGCACGCGGCGTTGCCGTGCTGCACGTCAGGGTTGCGTGTGACGTGTCTAGTGCATTTTTCAAGACGGCCGAGACCGTCGCGCTTGGCGTGCGCGCTGCGGCAGCCGAAAAACCCTTCTGGAGGAGGCATTCCATGGTTACTGTGTGTGGGCGAGGCGGTGGAAGTTGGGTTACCGCCGGGCTGATTTTGGCGGTGATCTCCGGGTGTGGCTCCCAGAGTCCGCTGGCGACGGATGCAGGTGCCGACCAGGATGTGGCCGGCTACACAAGCGAGGACCCGATCACCCGTGCCGGGGGATTCATTCATCCCCTCTACGATCCTGGCACGGTGCACACGGAAAGCGAGGCCACATTCCAACTGGTGAACTCCAGCGGCACGCAGTTCAAGGTGGATATCTACCAGGCGGGCAAGCTTCATAAACTGGATGAAGATCTCGATTCCGGCGAGACGATCACCGTTGTCGGGCACTGTGGCTCATTTGGTTTCCAGAGATCCAAGGACGCCTGCCCGCTGACGCCGAGTTTCTACGCGAACCCCGGCGAGCACTTCCTCTGTGGCCAGAACGTGATCCTCACGATTCTGCCTGATGCCGGTCAAGGTTATGCGTTCGACGTGGACACGTACGAGTAGCCAGGATGCCTGAAAGGTCTCGCGTGCAGACGCGAAAAGGCCGGCTGGTTTCCTGATCATCCCAGAGGACTGATTGCGGGTGGCGGCCCAGCCAGGTGCATGCATTCCGCCAGGTAGACGGCCATGTCCTCGAGTTCCTTGTGCGCATGCTGGTTCACCGAGGCCTGAACGTCCGCGTGCAGCGCCTTGATTCGTCGCGGCAGATAGAGCTCGTAACGAACCGTGATGGCAAAGGTTACCGGCGACGGACGAACCAGCACGCGAACCACCAATGGCCATTGGGCAAAATCGCCTGACACCAGACGGTCGGGTACGCGCGGGCCTATCCCCAACAGTGATTTGCGCCATTGGCCGCGCCGGAAGGCGAGCTTGTAGTTCTCGCGCTCCTCGCACGCGTAATCGCCTCCCGGATAAGAAGCGAAAAAGGCTTCAATGACGCCCATGATTCGATCGTAGGGCGGAACCTCCAGGCGGTATGTCCAGGTGTAGCACTTAAACACGATCTTCCCACATTAGCACATTCCTGCCTTCCCGCTCTGTCAGCCGCTCACGTGCTCAGGGCCGCCGCTCCAGAACCTCCGAGTTGACCAGGTTTGACGGCTGCCGGCCCTGGAGGGCCGCGACCAGATTCTCCGCGGCCATGGTCGCCATTCTTGACCGTGTTGACTCGGTGGCCGAGCCCAGATGCGGGATACACACCACGTTATCCAGTTCGATCAGGCCGGGTGCGGGTTGCGGCTCCTCCTCGTATACGTCCAAGGCAGCACCTCGAATCCGCCGCTCGCGAAGTGCCCGCACCAGGGCCCGCTCGTCCACCACCGGCCCACGCGAGGTGTTGATCAAAAATGCGGAAGACTTCATCAGCGCCAGCTCCCGGTCGCCGATCAGATGCCGCGTCTGATCGGTCAGCGGTACGTGCAGCGTGACAAAGTCGCTTTCCCGAAGCAGGTTTTCCAGAGCCACGCGCCGCGCTCCCAGTTTATCGAGTACGCCGTTGGCTTCTTCTGAGGTGTAGAGGATCCTCATCTGGAAACCAGCGCTGCGTAGACCCACGGCCGTCCCGATCCGGCCGGCGCCGATGATCCCCAGCGTTGCCCCGTGGATGTCCCGGCCCAGAAACTGCATGGGTCCCCAGCCCTGCCAGTGACCCGTGCGAAAGTGCCGGTCCGATTCAACGATGCGGCGGGCGACGGCCATCAGGAGGGCCCAGGTCAGGTCGGCCGTTGTTTCCGTCAGCACGCCTGGCGTGTTGGTGATCAGAACACCGCGCCGGGTCGCGGCGGCCAGATCCACGTTGTTAAAGCCGACGGCCATATTGGCGAAGACCCGGCATTGGGGTCCGGCCGCTGTGAGCACCTCTTCATCGATGGTATCGGTCAGCAGGCAGAGCACCCCGTCGCGCCCAGCCACCGCCGTCAGCAGTTCCGGCCGGCTGAGCACCCGGTCTTCGGGGTTCACCTCCACCGTCTCACAGTGCTGACGCAGAAGCGCCAGGCCAGCTTCGGGAATGGCTCGGGTCACGAAGACATTAAACGGCATGTCGCCTCCCAGCTCGGCAATAACCGCGGCGTCAGGTCCGCACCCATAGACGGGGGGGTAGTATAGGCCTGCCCCAGCAGGGCGGAAAGCCGCCTCGCTGGTGGCGATCCGTCCTGGGCGGTTATAATCACCAGAGTCGTCGATGCCCGATGAGTCGTGGAAGGCCTGCCGGAGATCGTCCCCATGCTACGCCTGCTGATGCTTGCTCTCCCGGTGGTTCTCTGGGCCTGGGTCGATTTGCTCGCCGACACAATCGTCCTCAAGACGGGCGAGCGCATTCAGGGGGAGGTTGTGGAGGAAACCGCCGGAGAAGTTTCCGTCCGCCGCAACTTCCGCGACACCCAGATCCGCTACGTCGAGAAGATCCAGCGTGAGCAGATCGCCCGCATTGAGCGATCGGCGACGCCTTCATCACCGACGCCGGCCCCGAAGGCGGACCCGCGGCCGCCGGATAGCGATCCGGCCCCCAGTACCATCCAGATTGAGGATAAACCGGCATTTCTCGACGAAGCTATGACCCGTTGGGAGAACGAAGACTACCACGTGGCCGGCATTGCCCTCATGCGCCTGATTGCCACCTCGTCGAGGGGCGAATTGGCTTCCCTCTCCGGGCAAGTGGAAAAGCGACTGGAGATCTCGCTGGCTGAACTGGCTGCCGACGCGCACCTCCAGGCGGCCCTGAAGCGGGCTCGCGGCCGGTCGGTCCAGCTTCAGTACGTGACGGAGTACGAGAAACCTTTTCTCATTCCCATGCTGGAGGAGGCATACCGTCAGGCTATTGAGGCTGAGGTGACCGCCCCCACAGACGAGCGTTCGCGCGAGCGCGGCCCTCGCCTCATCCGCAAACAGGGGCCGGATAGCCTGGCCGTACGCCGACCCGGCGAGGCTCCGGAGGCGGCCACCGGCGGCGGGCTCCGCGGCGGCGAGCCGGGTGGGGGCACATCCGTTGCAGGCCGGCGCCCCGCCCGTGGGCGTGGAGGGCATCCAGGGCGCGACAATCCACACGGCAGAGGTCCGGATCGCGACGCGGTAAACCCTGGGCGTGAGGCAGGTGCTGCCTCGATGCCCGCTGAAGCTTCCGATGCGGCTTCTGCGGCCTTGTCGGCCCCAGGTGCCCGGGTCATCGACTGGCTTGACCGGGTTGGTGAGTACGACCGGACCCCTGCCGAGGCCGCGGCCATGGCCGTTCAGATCTATCATGCCTCCAGCCTGCTCAATGAGCGCATGCGCCTGGATCCGGAGCTGCGCAAGAACCAGGCCCTCCGCGCCGAATTGACGCGCGATCGCGTGCGCCTGGCCAACCTGCTCAAGACGGTCCGCGCCCGTGCCGGCGGATCGCTCACCCCGCAGGAGCGGGAAGACATGGACCGCCAACGGCAGATTATGATGGAGGAGGCGCGACGCATGATGGATGCGCGGGACCAGCACACCATGCGCTATCTCGAAGAGGTCCGCCGCACAATGGAGAATGAGGAGCGAATACGCCAGGGTCTTCCGCCGCTGCCGGCGCCGCCGTTTGCAGCGCCCGCAGATGCCCCCGTCGCTCCTCCGGTTGAAGCTGTTGACCCCGATCATAGGGATCCCGAAAGAGAGGACGATCGCTGATGCCAGACGCTGCTGTTGTTCTTGAGAGTCAGATTCCCGGCCTGCCCGTTCGGCGGGGAAAAGTGCGCGACATCTACGATCTGGGCGACCGGTTGCTGCTGGTCGCCTCGGACCGCATCAGCGCCTTTGATGTGGTCATGCCCAACGGCATTCCACGCAAAGGCGAAGTGCTCACGCGCATCAGTCACTTCTGGCTGGGCCGTTTTCAGGACGTGCGCAACCACCTGATTGAATTCGTCGATCGGGCGGCGCCTCCCGGACTCGAACCCTACATGGACCAGCTCCGCGGCCGGGCTATGCTGGTGAAGAAAGCGAAGGTTGTGCCGATTGAATGCGTGGTGCGCGGCTACCTGGCCGGCAGCGGTTGGAAGGAGTACCAGAAGACGCAGTCGGTCTGCGGCATCAAGCTGCCTGCCGGTCTGCGGCAGTGCGACCGGCTGCCCGAGCCCATCTTCACGCCGGCCACCAAGGAGGAGACTGGTCACGACATCAACATCTCCTTCGAACAGGCGTGTGAGCTGGTCGGCCGTGACGTCATGGCTCTTCTGCGTGACCGCAGCATCGGCATCTATCGTGAGGCGGCCGAGTATGCTCTTGGGCGCGGCGTGATCATCGCCGACACCAAGTTCGAATGGGGTCGTGAAGGCGACGACCACATCCTGATCGACGAGGTGCTCACGCCGGATTCCTCGCGCTTCTGGCCGGCCGACCAGTACGCTCCCGGCCGTGACCAGCCCAGCTTCGACAAGCAGTACGTCCGCAACTACCTCGAGACGCTCGACTGGGACAAGACCCCGCCCGGACCTCAGTTGCCTGAGGATGTGGTGGCGAATACCAGCAAGAAGTACATCGAAGCCTACGAGCGGCTGACCGGCCGCCCGTTCGCGAGCGCGTCGGCCTGCGCCTGAACGTCAAGCCTCCACGCTCGGTGCCGGTGAGCAGTGTCTTCACCGCGGCGGTTTGTAGATGTGCGTGGTCGTGCCGACGGCCAACTCGGCGCCTTCGCCGACTGTCTCGGCCAGCGTGGGATGGGCGTGGATGGTCATGCCTACGTCGCCGGCACTGGCCCCCATTTCGATGGCCAAGGTGCCCTCGGCGATGAGTTCTCCGGCGCCAACGCCGACAATGCCCACGCCGATCACCCGCTTGGTGTCGGGCGAGACGATGATCTTGGTCAGCCCGTCGTTGCGCCCGATGGCCGTCGCGCGCCCGGAGGCGCCCCAGGGGAACTTGGAGATCTCGACTTTGACGCCTTCCTTGGCCGCCTGCGTTTCCGTGATCCCCGCCCAGGCGATCTCCGGATCGGTGAATACGACGGCCGGAATCGCCCGGGCATCGAACGCGGCCTTCTCGCCGGCGATCACCTCGACGGCGATCTTCGCCTCGTAGGAAGCCTTGTGGGCCAGCATCGGTTCGCCGGCGACGTCGCCGATGGCGAAGATGTTTTCGTCGGCGGTCCGGCACTGGCGATCGATCTCAACGAAGCCCCGCTCGATGACCTTCACCTTGGTGTTCTCGAGCCCAAGGCCCTTGCTGTTGGGGACCCGGCCGACCGCCACCAGCGCCCGGTCGAACTGGGCCTCGTCCGGAGCGTTGCCGCCCGCATCGCCGGCCTTTTCGAAGCTCACCGTGAGCGCATCGCCGTTGTCCGCCACGCGCGTGACCTTCGTGCCCAGCCAGATGTTCTTGAACATCTTCTTGAGACGGTTCTGGAGCACACGCACGAGGTCGCGGTCAGCCCCCGGCAGCAGCCCGTCGGTCATTTCCACCACGCTGACCTCGCTACCCAGCGCGGCGTAGACGGTGCCCATCTCCAGGCCGATGTAGCCGCCGCCGATGACCAGCAGCGACTTGGGAACATCCGGCAGCTCCAGCGCGCCGGTTGAATCCATCACCCGCGGACTGTTGATCTCGAAGAACGCGGGGATTCGGGCCGGCAGCGAGCCGGATGCGAGGATGGCGTGCTTGTACCGGATGCGGCCCTGGTCAGGCTCGCCGCCCTTTTCAGTGGAGAGCAGCAGCGTCTGAGAATCCTCGAACCGGGCCCAAGCGCGAATGAGCTGCACGCCGCGCGACTTGGCCAACTGGCGCACGCCGCCGGCGTTTTTGCCGATGACGTCGTTTTTCCACTTGCGCACGGCCGTGATATCCACCTGCGGCTTGCCGAAGCTGACGCCCATGGACTCGGCCTCGTGAGCTTCGGTGATCAGCCGGGCGATGTGCAGCAGCGTTTTCGATGGAATGCAGCCGCGATTGAGGCATACGCCCCCGGGTTGCTCGTCCGCATCTACCATGACTGTCTTGATGCCGCGGTCAGCGGCGGCAAACGCCGCGGCATACCCGCCGGGTCCGGCACCGATGACGACCAGGTCCGTTTGAATGGTGTTGTTGTTGGGCATGTCAGTTCGTCGGTTGTCAGTTGTCAGTGGTCAGTTGTTGGGTCAGTGGTCCTGTTGTCAGTTGTGTCAGTCGTAGGTTGTGGGTTGTTGGTTGTGGGTGGTTCATGTCTCCATCTCTCCGTCTTCCTTCTGCGCGTCCCGTTGTCTCCTGGTCCCCGAGTCTCCTTGTCCACTCCCTCCCCCGGTGCTCCGGGGGAGGGCCGGAGTGGGGGCTTGGCAGGCAACGGACGTCGCATAGTGCGAAGCCCCGCGGGTGCCGTCCTGCTCGTCTTCGAGCGGCCAACGACCTCACTTGGCCAGTTACGTTCGGCCCGCTCGCTTGCGCTCGGGGCTCCACGATTTCCTGCCAGGTGAGTACTCACCCTCCGCTACCCCCCCAACCCCCCCCTCAAAAAGGGGGGGGAGTTCGCTCAGCACTCATCCCTCATCACACATCACTCATCACTTCATTACCCCTCCAGCAGCAGCAGCTCCGGGTCCTCCAGCAGGGTGACCAGGCGGCGGGTGAAGCGGGCGGCGTCGGCGCCGTTTACGACCCGGTGGTCGTAAGACAGGCACAGTGTCAGCATCAGCCGCGTGGCCAGCTCGCCGTCGCGGATCACCGGCTCCTCGCGCGAGCGGGCCAGGCCCAGGATGGCCACTTCGGGGTAGTTGATGATCGGCGTGAAGGCCGTGCCGCCGATGCCGCCGAGATTGGTCACCGTGAACGTCCCGCCCTTCAGTTCATCCAGGCCGATTTTGCGTTTGCGCGTCCGCTCGGCCAGGTCGCTCATCTCGGCCGCGATCTCCAGGATGCGCTTGCGATCCGCATCGCGCAGCACCGGCACGATCAGCCCGGCCTCTGTGTCAACGGCCACACCGATGTGGTAGTACCGCTTCAGCACCAGTTGCCCGCCCTGGAGATCGAGCGACGAGTTGAACTGCGGATACTCCTTGAGCACCACCGTGAGCGCCTTGATGATGAACGCGGTCACGGTGAGGCGCACTTCCGGCTTGCCCTTCTCCTGGCCGCCCTTGAATCGTTTCCGCAGGGCCTCCAG
>BTUC01000203.1:0-12901 GCA_045863575.1 Phycisphaerae bacterium | reverse complement strand
GGCTGCGCAGCCCGCGGCAGGGGCATTCGTGGCGGCGCTAGCTGGGCGACGGGAGCACAGTGCCCGCTCGCGGGCTCAAGCCGGTCCGGCGGAGTCGCGACTGTGTCTGATGGGCCCATGCCGAGTGTCTGACTTGCCCTGGTCCGGTGAAGTCCTGAAACGAAGATACCTATTCTGCGGAATACGCCCGGCTTTTCAAGGCGTCAACCTGACCTCCGCTTGAAGTGACGGCGGAGGCGTCTCGCTCCATGGAGGATACGGATCACCTCCATACCATCGGGCACGGCTTGATAGAAGGTGAGGTAGTCGTCGTGGGCCGGCCGGCCGATGGGGGCATAGGAACCGCGCTTGAGGTCGGCTACAATGAAGCGACCATTCAGGGAGGCTCCTGTCATGGAATTGGCAGAACGTATAGCTGTGGACAAATCGGTTCGCTTCGGGCGGCCCGTGATTCGTGGCACTCGTGTGCCCGTCGACCTGATTCTCGGCAAGTTGGCGGGTGGCATGAGTTATGAAGAGGTTGCGGCCGAGTACCAGATCAGCCGCGAGGATATTCTGGCCGCACTTGAGCACGCGTCGAGAACTATCGCCGACGAGAGGATTCATATTGCGGTCTAATTAGGCGATGCGATTCCTGATAGATGAGGATATGCCCCGGTCCCTCGCGCCGGCTCTCGCGGCCGCTGGCTTCGAGGCATTGGACATTCGTGATCTGGGGTTCATGGCTGCAGCGATGAGCACGTTTTCCAAGTCGCGCAGCGGTATGGAGCTTGCCTGATCAGCGAAGACAAGGGTTTCGCTAATATTCTGCAATTTCCCCTGGGCAGTCATGCCGGCATCCTTGTCGGACGCGTTGACTCGAGGCTTCCCGGCAGGAGGGTGGTTGCCGAGATCCTTGACGCGATCACAAAGGTGACGGCGGAAGCGCTGCCCGGCGCGCTGCTCATCGTTGAAGTGGGGCGATACCGCCTCAGGATGCCGGGGTCTCGGTAATGCAGGAAATGCCGCTTTATTGCGTTGATCCACCCCGGACCCGCTCGTACACCTCGGCTGCGTTGTAGCTGCTGCGGACGAACGGACCGGAGGCTACGCCGGGGAAGCCCAACTCCCGGGCCATGTCGGCCAGACGCTCAAACTCTGCTGGCGTGTAGAACCGCGCGATGGGGGCATGTGCGGAAGTGGGCTGCAGGTACTGGCCGAGCGTGACCACGTCGCATCCCGCTTCGCGCAGGTCGGTGAGTGTGCGCTGGATCTCATCTTCCGTCTCGCCCAGCCCCACCATGAGCCCGCTTTTAGTGGGCATATCTGGCCGCCAGGATTTGGCGATCCGCAGCACTTCCAGCGACCGGCCATACTTGCCCTGGGGCCGGACCACCGGCGTGAGCCGCTCGACGGTTTCGATGTTGTGATTGAACACGTCCGGGCCGGCGTCGCAGACCAGGCCGATCAACTCGCGGCGGGCATGAAAGTCCGCCGGCAGCACCTCAATCGTCGCCTCGGGCATGCGGCATCGCACCGCCCGGATGCAGTCGGCGAACTGCCCCGCCCCTTCATCCTTGAGATCGTCCCGGGCGACGGCCGTGATGACTACATGCCGTAATTCCAGCTCGGCCACCGCCTCGGCCAGCCGCTGCGGCTCGTCGGGCTCTGGTGGCTCCGGCCGTGCCGTGCTCACCGCGCAGTAGTGGCACCGCCGCGTGCAGCGGTCGCCCAGGATCATGAATGTGGCCGTCTTATGGGACCAGCACTCGGTGAGATTCGGGCAGCGGGCCTCTTCGCAGACCGTGGCCACGCCGCTGCCGCGCACGACGCGCCGGGTGACCGCCATGCCGCCGCCCATGGGCAACGGCCGCTTCAACCACGGCGGCAGCCGCCGGGTCGGCCCAGAGGATTCACTGGATAAAACGGTCAGCGAAGTCAAACGAACTCCTCACGTCAGCACTGCAGCTTTCACCCGAACCAGACCACCTTCATACATCGGCAACGTCGCCCTGCGGCCGGGCTCAACCTCGACCTCGTGGCAGGCGCCCTTCGGATTGGGGCCTCGCGACAGGCCCCCTTCGGTTTGGCGCTATGGTAGCAGACGTCGAGATTAAATACGAACCGCTCACCGGCACCCGCACGCTGGCCGGCACCCTCATCACTCATCACTCATCA
The DNA here is from genome assembly GCA_045863575.1 of Phycisphaerae bacterium. Classification (GTDB taxonomy): domain Bacteria; phylum Planctomycetota; class Phycisphaerae; order UBA1845; family PWPN01; genus JAAXZI01. The sequence goes on along the minus strand of BTUC01000203.1, from coordinate 10,744 downwards.
CTTCTTCAGGCGTACAGTCCGCGCCGCCGCATGGTTTCATCCACGCGCGAAATCCCCAGGCACAGCGCCGCCATGCGCATGGGCACGCCCCGGCTGGAGGCGAACTGGCGCGTCCGGTGGAATGCCCCCTTCATCAGCTTCGACAGCCGTTCGTCAATTTCCGCCTCTGACCAGAAGAAACTCATGCCGCTCTGCACCCACTCGAAGTACGACACGGTCACGCCGCCCGCGTTGCACAACACGTCGGGTATGGTGAACACGTTATTCTTCCGCAGGATCGGATCCGCCTCCGGCATCGTCGGCGCATTTGCTCCCTCGGCCAGGATGCGGCATTGCACGCTGTGAGCGTTGGCCGCGGTGATGACCTGGCCGGTGGCGGCCGGGATCAGCACGTCACATGGCGTGGTCAGCACGTCGTTGGGCGCCCCCCGGTCACCATTCTTGAAGCCCTCCAGCGTGGGGTGTTCCGCCAGATGGGCGCGCAGGTCCTCCAGCGGAATGCCCTCGGGGTTAACGTAACCTCCCGATACGTCCGCCACACCCACGCAGCGGGCGCCGCGTGCCGCCATTTCCGCCGCCGCGACCGACCCGACGTTGCCGAACCCGTGCACCACGAACGTGCAACCGCGCAGGTCCAGCTCGATCTCCCGTGCCGCCTCTTCGATGCAATAAACCACCCCACGGCCAGTGGCCTCACGCCGCAGCGCCGAGCCGCTCATTTCCACCGGCTTGCCGGTTACCACGGCCGGAGTGATCACGCCCGCATGCTGGCTGTACGTATCCATCATCCAGGCCATGATCTGCTCGTTGGTGCCCATGTCCGGCGCCGGGATGTCCTTCTGCGGACCGATGTTGGAGAACAACTCGGCCGTGTAGCGCCGGGTCAGGTTCTGAAGCTCTCTACGCGACAGCCGCAGCGGGTCAACCTGCACGCCCCCCTTCGCGCCACCCAGCGGCAACTGCATCAGGGCGCACTTCCAGGTCATGGCCATGGCCAGCGCCCCCACCTCACCGAGATCCACGGATGGGTGGTACCGCAACCCTCCCTTGTAGGGCCCGCAGGAATCGTTGTGCTGTACCCGGTAGCCCGTGAAGACCTCGACCGAACCGTCGTCCATGCGGGCAGGAACGGACACCACGATAATACGTTCCGGCCGTCGCAGCCGGGCGCTCGTGTTCGGATCCAGCCGCAGCACCTCGGCCGCCTCCTGAAAATTCGCCAATGACTGCTGCCGGGCCGGCGAGGTTTCCCACTGCAGGTCGATCGGGTTGCGGGGTGCAAAGATGCCATCCGGCGCGGTCATGCAGGTACCTCCATCGAGTGAGGCAGAATACGGTCCGGCCCAGTCCACGGTGCGGGAAGCCGCCGGCAGCGGCCCTTGATTCATTCTAGCTGCGGGTCCGTTGGGGATTCCTTTCAACGGTTCGAAAGGCGCCTCACCTCGAGCGCCTCCCAGACAAATAGAGTTGTAGACACCAGCAGGAGAGCGCAAAGCAGCCAGCAGGCGAAATCCTCGATCCACGTCAGGCGCGACCTCGACCGGTAAGCATCCAGCGCGAGAAAGAGCGCCAGAGGCAGCACAATGCAGCGAGCCAGGTAGTCATTGAAGCCTTGGGGCATGACCAGCCGTGTGGAGATCGCATAGCCAAAGAGACCTACCGCCGCGAGCAACTGGAGCCGGACGAGAAGCATGGACATGGCGGACCTACCCTGCAGGCCGACCCGTTCCAGATTAGCCGTATGCCCGGCGCCCAGACTAGTGTGAGGGTCAAGGCTTCGAGAGCCCACCACAGAGACACCGAGACGCAGAGACGCCCCTGAGGTAGATCGACATGTCATCGGCTGGAAGGGCGGACAATTGTCCGACCGAAAGACCCCCTGGAGCTTCATGCTTCTGTTTTCAATGTAAGTCCTTTTATCCTCTGTGTCTCGGTGTCCCTGTGGTGAATCATCTTCAAACTGGCCGGGAGGTTCAACTGACCAGATTCTGTTTTGTGGCCTTGACAAGTCAAAATTATGTGATATATTGATGTGTGATGCCGATGAGAGAACATAGCCTGATCCCGATCGAGCACCTGGAGAAGGCCGTTGAGGTCCTTCGGGTGCTGGCCCATCCGCATCGGCTGCGCATTTGCGATCTGTTGCTGGCCCGGCGGATGTCCGTCGGCGAGCTGGCAGAGGATCTGCGGATCCCCAGCAACGCGGTCAGCCAGCACCTGAACCTGATGAAGGCTCACGGCATTCTGGATCGGGAGCGCGACGGCAAGACGGTGTACTACCAGGTTGTGGATCAACGGCCGTGCTGGCTCCTGGAATGCATCCGGGGCCACGCACCGGCGCCTCAGCAGGGAAGTCAGCAGGCGAGTGCCTGATGGTTTGTTTTTGCGGTTCTTATGTCAAAATGTCTTGAGGTTTTGCGATGACGAATCTGAGCACCGAGAAAGTAACGAGTTGGACGGGACGCCTGATCGATGTGCGGAATCTGGATGAGTTTGCCCGCGAGCGGCTGGATAGGGGGGAATGCGTGCCCCTCGGGCAGCTCCTGGCCCGCGCGAGCAGCTGGGATCCTTCCGAGCCCGTGCTGCTCATGTGCAAGAGTGGGGCTCGCTCGCGCCAGGCCGCCCTGCAGCTCACGGAAGCCGGGTTCACGGCCGTCCATACGCTTGAGGGCGGTATCGAAGCATGCAAGCGGATCGGGGTTCCAGTGATCAAAGGCAAAGCGCCGATCCCGCTCTTCCGCCAAGTGATGGTCGCGGCCGGCCTTATGCTGCTGGCAGGGCTGAGCCTGGCAGTCTTCCATCCGGCGTTTCTGCTCATTGCCTGGTTCGTGGCCCTGGGTCTGGTAGTCGGCGGGTGGACAGGATTCTGCCCGATGGCCCGGCTGTTGGAGAGAATGCCCTGGAACCGTGTCCTGAACAGTCCCGGCGGAACGTGTGCGTCGGTTCAGGAACAGACCTGTTGCACGCGTGGATGAATTGTGAGCACCTCAAGCTGCTGGAGTGGCAACATGAATGGACCCAGGATTGTGATTGTCGGTGGTGTGGCCGGTGGAGCCAGTGCGGCTACCCGCGCTCGCCGGATGAATGAGACCGCGCACATCGTCGTCTTCGAAAAAGGCGAGCACGTCTCCTTCGCCAACTGCGGTTTGCCCTACCACATCGGCGGGCAGATCGCCGAGCGTGGCAAGCTGCTGCTGGCTACCCCCGAATCCTTTCGGTCGGCGTTCAATATCGACGTGCGCACACGCCACGAAGTGCTGGCCATCGATCGCGCCGGCAAGCGCGTCCATGTACTCGATCATCGCACTGGCGAGCGGTTTCACGAGCCGTACGACAAACTCATTCTGGCTCCTGGGGCGGCTCCTATCACTCCGCCCTGGAAAGGGGTGGACCGTCCGAACGTGTTCACACTCCGCGACGTTGCGGACATGGATCTGATCAAGAGTTTTGTGGAAACTCGTGGTCCGCGTCGTGCCATCGTGGTGGGAGCCGGCTTCATCGGGTTGGAGATGGTGGAGGCGCTCGTCGAACGCGGCCAGCACGTCTCCGTCGTCGAACTGCAACCGCAAGTGCTTCCGCCCATGGACCCGGAGATGGCCCGCGAGATCGAAGACGTTCTCTGCGGCAAGGGTGTCGAACTGCACTTGGGCGCCAGTGTCGAGAACCTCGTGGATGACGGCCAGGGCGTCACCGGTGTCCGGCTGGCGGCGGGGGCAGAACTGCCGGCCGATCTGGTGTTGATCTCGATCGGCGTTCGTCCCATGGTCAAGCTGGCCGTCGATGCGGGACTGGTGGTTGGAGCGGGCGGCGGAATCGCCGTGAACGCACAGCTTCAGACCACCGATGCGGACATCTTCGCGGTAGGCGACGCCGCCGAAGTTGTGCACACCGTCACTGGCGAGTCCATACGGATGGCGCTGGCGGGCCCGGCCAACCGTAATGGCCGTCTCGCGGGTGAAATGGCCGCAACCGGGGTTTCAAAGGCCGCCACCCCCGTGGCCGGCACGGCCATCGTCGGACTGTTCGGCCAGTCGGCGGCCATGACCGGCTTGAGCGCCAAAGCGGCGAGGCAACGCGGCATTCCGCATGCGGTCAGTTACGCCATCCGCGGTCATCACGCGGGCTATTACCCCGGCGCGCAGCAGATGATTCTCAAGCTGGTTTACGATCCGCACACCGGACGCGTGCTCGGCGCCCAAGGCGTCGGCGGCGAAGGCGTGGACAAGCGCATCGACGCCGCGGCGGCCACCATTCATTTCCGCGGGACGATCGACGATCTGGCCGGCTTGGATCTGGCCTACGCACCGCAGTTCGGTTCCGCCAAGGATCCCCTGCATATTGCAGCGTTCGGGGCCCAGAACCAACGTGACGGCTTGTGCAAGTCAGTCGCTCCCGGCGAGCCGATCCCGGACGGCCAGTTGATTGACGTGCGCGACGAGTCCGAGCTGGCGGGCGGCTCGTTGCCCGGCGCGGTCAACATCCCGCTGACTCAACTGCGCGAGCGCATGGGTGAGATCGCGAAAGACCGGCCCGTCGTCATCTTCTGCCAGGTGGGGCAGCGCGGCTACAACGCATCACGAATCCTGATGCAATCCGGCTACCGAGACGTATACAACCTGGCGGGCGGATACCGGTTGCATCGGGCGGCATGGACGAAACAATCCGGTACTTCAGGCAGATCCTGAGTCTGCACTGGCCTCAGGGCGTGCAGCCGGCCGGTGGACTGCTTGCGCTGACTGGAATCTGAGGACCGAGCGCACAGTTGGTGAACTGGATGAAGTCGTCCTCGTCCACGTCGCCATCACCGGCGCCGGCATTGTCACGGTCGAAGCAGCCACACCCGCCAGCGACCTGGCCGCCAAATGGACCCGTGAAGCAGGCCTGCCACAGACCGAAGTCCGACTGATCGACGTCGCCATCATCATCAGTGTCCGCGAACAGCGCCGGGCAGAAGTCGCAACTGGACTGGTTCGCGTCGCAGGATGTGCCCGAGCCAAGGAAGGTGCCGCCTGCGTTCGTGCATTCCTCCTCCGACAGACTGCTACAGTTCCCGACGCCGTATCCGGTGCTCACGCAGCAAGCGCCAGGGGGCTCAACGATGACGCACGGAGGATCGGCGAGAACGGCAAGGCCGCCCCGAATGTAGAGCTCATCGAGATGGTTGGTGAACACGTGGTTTGCGTTGCGGCCGGGGCTGTTCTGCCGGAAGCATCCGCCGTACTCCTCGTCGGGTACGCCGCCCATCACCACGGAGTTGAAATCGCCGAGGTATTTGCGCGGCACCCCGTAGACGCCTTGTACGCCGGACACGTAGCCGTTCTCCAACTCGACGTCGAAGGTCGTCGGCCAGATGGTCAGAGTCACCTGATTCCATCGCGTGTGAAGGTGGATATTGGTCCCCACCACCGGCCAGTTGTACAACTCATGCCATTCCTGCCCGTCGTAGATGGAGAGCCGATAAGTCTCCTGTCGTTCGTCGCCGGTGGCTGTTCCCCCGCAGGGCGTGGTATCGACTATGGCAATCGCTCCGACGGCAATGCTGCCGTGAACCTCTCCATCCCCCTGCGGGTTCAAATAGCGGCGCACTTTGCCATTGCACTCGAGGGATCCGGGATCGGGGAAAATCATCGGCGTGGGCGCCCGGTCATTGCCGCAGGTCAATTCCACGTAGCGGATCTGCTGCTGGTAGGCCTGGGTGCCGAGATCGAGCTGGAAGGCGACGATGATGGGATCGGCGGCATCGGCACGCAAAGCGTCGGCGTTCGCGGGCGCACCGGGAACGGACTGGATCTCGGTCGCGGTCAGATAATGCCGGTGACGCGCTCCCACGGTGTCATCGTTTCCGTCCTTACCCTGATAGGCTGAGTTGCCATCGACTCCCGTCCCGGCTGAGATCCGGGCGGCGTCACAGTCGCTGTCCAGCGGCCAGACCGCCAGAAACTCAGGTGGGGCGCCGCCGGCCGCATAAGCATCAAACTCGTCGACGAAAACAGTGTGCTGAGCGTTCGCGGGCAGGACACCGACCAGCAGGACGCCCAACGACGCCAGGCCACCTGCGGCGAACACCACATCTCGAAGCATGTTCATGTTCCTGATAAGAGGACAAACCCCAACCAAAGAGGACGGGCGGAACTCAGCCCGCAGCCTGTACGCCCAAACTACTGTCGACCGGGTTCGGCGTTGGATCAATAGATCTGACCGCTCCGCAACTGCGCAGAATGTTCCTCAAAACCGGCGGCGCCGCAGCAGTCCCAGAGTGCCCAGAGCGAGGAACCCTATCGTGGTCGGCTCGGGCACGACGTTGCCGCCGGTCAGATAAACGTCGTCTATGCGGTTTGCGCCCGACGGGTTGAGAATGTTGTCCACTCGAATGCTGATCGTGTCAAAACCGCCCGTATAGGCAGCGGCGTAGAGGCTCGAAATCGCCTGACTGCGCTCCTCCACCAGGACGTTGCCGTCCGAGCGGATGTTCATCCACAATCGGTTGTAGCCGGTCGTCACCCCGAGAGACGTCTGGATCCATTGCTGCCCATTAAAGAAGTAGGGTGCGGTGTTGTTAACATCACCCCAGCCATTGATGACGCCGAAGGCCAGTGCTGGAATGGGGTTGGCCAGTACGGTCGTCGTGTCGGTCGGGATATTGGCATCCTGGTCACCCATCGACAGCACCACAATCCCATTCACGTTTTTCCGCTGGTTTCCTGTCTGGATCCGCATGTACATGCCCAGATCCAGCTCGCTGTCGGCGGTGGGCACCACCCACTGGCCCGGGCTCATCTCGATTGCGTCGGGTTGCCCGCTCGATACACCATCTGCCAGATCGTTGATGATGCCGCGCTTCTGGTTGGCACCGGGATACTCGACGGCCCGCGGGGCGTTGAATACATTCGAGTCCACCAGGTTGAAACGGACATAGCCCGGTAAACTGACGGTGGGCCAGGCGGCCTGGTACGTCGCATCACCGGTGCCGAGGTTATAGGAATCCCAGTGTTCGTGATAGTCCAGCGGTGCAGCCATTACGATCGACGCGCAGACCAGCACAGGTGCAGCAAAAACAAGTCTTTGCATCCGCTTTTGCTCCTCTCTCTCCAGAAGGGACATGAATCGACGGCGTGGCCCCCACGAGTAGCCTTTCCGCCTCCGCATCGTATGTTAACACTTCCAGTCTGCTGCGGTCAACAGCAGAATGTGTAAAAACGGCCGGAAGTCACCGTGCTCAAGATCCGCCGGCTGGGTCCACCCGGTTCCCCTTAGCTCAGGTTCTTGGGCGCGTACTTTGTGTCCTTCACTTCGATCGTGCCAGACTTTACCTCCAGGAAGGGTTTGCCGTCCTTGACGCCGGCCGTGCCGTAGCCCGTGGCCGTGGCCAGGAAGCTCCGGAAGTCGCCTGGGATTCGCGGTTCAACGTAGAGGGTCTTCTCCACGGCGTCGTAGCGGATCCCCGTCAGCCCCTGGATCAGGCCATACGAAGCCATGGCCCGGGCATACCAGTGGCCGCACTCGTATTCGTTGAAAGGATTGCGTACTCCGCTGTTGTAGCGGTCACGGGCCGTGCGGACGATCTCCAGCCCCTGCTCGACCATGCCTTCCAGCATCAGATGCGAAGCGACCTGATATTCAATCCCCGTCCACACCTCATTGCTGTAGACGAACGGCAGCGACAGCTCGCCGCCTTTGGGCCACGTGCACAGCAGGAGCCCGCCTTCGTTGCCCAGGGCATACGACGGCCGTTGGGGGTTGGCGTGCTCGGAGAGGTCCTTCTTCAGGTTGTACTGGTGGATCGATTTGAGATGGCCGGCTACCTTGGCTGGATCAAGGATCTGTCCTACGCCGCACACGTCGGCGAGCCACGCGCCGAGGACTCCGTCCGAGAGGCAGCCGGAGCCATACTGGTATTTGGGACCCTCCTTCTTGAGCAGCTCCAGCGCTTCGGGCGAGTAGCCGCCGTGGAAACTCTGTACCTCCAGGGGGCTCTTGGCCTTCAAGCCCTCCCACTGGACCTTCTGGATGAAGTACTCGCCGTTCCAGAGCTCTGACTCCATGAACTGGCGGCCCTTCTCCAGCAGCTCGGCATAGAGCGGCACCTCATCGTCGAGGGCCTTGCCCATGGCTACGCCCGCCGCCAGTGCGCCCAGGTAGAAGCTGGTGCACATGCCGTCAGGTCCCCAGAACTCGATGTCATAGGTGTTGTGATGCGGCTCCTCGAGGACGCCCTTGTGACCGGGATCCCAGGTTTCGATGCAGTAGTCGAGGCTCTGCTTGACCTTCGGCCAGAGCTTCTTGAGCCAGTCGGTGTCGCCGCTGATGCGCCAGTCGCGGTGCATCTTCATGATGCCGCCGAGCTGGCCGTCCGCCGCCGCATGGAAGTCGTGCACCTGTTCGCGAATAGGCAGCGCCGCGCGGAAGACCTGGTGGCCGGCCTCGTTCTGCGACGGGCCGAACTCGGTGTTGCGCAGCGTCCGCTCCAGGGCAGGGAACAGATGCGGAATCGCCTGGGCGTAGTTCCACACGTGCGTGCAGGTGCCGTGGCAGCAGCCGCTGTTGTCGCCGCAGCCCTCCCACGCCCAAAGACGCCCGTCGGACTGCCGCAGCACCGTGGGCGACTTCAGGATGGTCAGGTTAGCGGCCACTGCTTCAATGACTTCCGGCGGCAACGTCGTGTCATAGAAGCAGTCGCTGAACTGACGCGATTTGTCGCGCAGGGCGGCATAATTGCTCCGCCAGAACTCGGCCACGTCAGCAATGTTCTTGAACCGACCGGCGTACCACGGCCGATAGGTGTCCGGCTTGCTCGCGTCCTCAGGATCCTTGCCGAACTTCTGGTCGGTTTCGCCCGAATACCAGGCCATTTGCAGGGTTAGGGTGCGACTCTGGCCGGCGGGCACCTCAAACGGCACGAACAGGCTGGCGCCCGGCGCCGGCGCATCGTTCGATGCCGGCGGGCGGTCGTAGGCGGCCCCGTCCTGGATGTCCTTCCACGCCATGGTGAGTGGATCCCACCAGCCGCCCCGGAACCAGGCGTGGTTCACCTTCACGCCCTCGTCGGATACGCCCGCGTAGAAGGATGCCTCCTCCCAGGGCTTTTCCTTCGAGCCGGCGCCGTGGAGCACGAACCCGCCTTTGGCCGGCTTGATCGCCTGCCCGTGGCCGGTGGCCATGAAGTTGCGCGCGTTGAACGAAAAGACGCCTTCCACTGTTTCCTTGGAAACGTTGGTGAATTTGTATTCCAGCGCCGCCACCGGCAGACTCGAAGCATCTGCGTCTCCCGGTGCGAACGGGCTCCAGCCGAAAATCTCCACCTTGAGGGGCACGTTGGGGTCGCCCAGCAGGACGGCCGCGAAAGGGAATCTGGCCTGGAAGGCCGCCTGCCGGAAGCGGGGCAGACCGTATGCTTTCCCGGCCGCGCCGTTGCCGGTGCCGCCCTGGCCGAAAATCTTCCAACCCGGCACCGGCCCCTCCAGCACGCGGGCCACGTTGGATTGGCCCTTGATGCACACGGCCGCGAACATCACCGGCTCGTTGAATACTTCCGGCTTGTTGCGCAGCGACACGTGCGACAGGGCGCCCGTACCCTCGAGGCAGATCATCCCCGCCCCGAAACCCCCCATGGGGAAGGCGATGCGGCTGAGCCGCTCACCGGAGTAGATGGAGTTGTAGGGTCGCTGTCCAGGTCGCCGCTGGCCGCGGGGGCCGCCCTGAAATTGAATGCTGCGCGTCTCCAGCTCGTACTTGGGCGTCTCGGCGCTCTGAGCCAGTGCTCCTTCCGGACCGGCTCCCGCCGCTCCGATCACGCCGGCCGTGGCCACCGAACGCTTCAGGAAATCGCGGCGTGGCATTGACGATTCATTGTTGTTCTGGGCAGACATGGTTGTCTCCGATTCTCTCCAGGTGGCTGACTGGACCAAAGACGGCCTCCAACCCATCCGTCAAGAGCCCCCATGATACGCGCCGGGTGAGGTTCGTCCATCCATGCAACTACCGCAGCACGCCTTCGCAGGTGACGTCGTAGCTCACCGTGCCACCCACGACCGAGCCGGCGGCGTGGATCTCCTGCTGGAAGCCGATGGACAGTCCCGGCCGCAGATCGTAGACTTCCTCGCCCGTGCCGGCGGGCGATCCGCCGACTCCACTCAGCGATTCCCTGGTTTCAATGATGACCTTGGCCCTTCGATAGCGGATGTCCTGCACGGTATTGGTGCGCGTCACGTATTCGATCTTGTCTGTATTGCGGGAGTCTGGGCGCAGCACCAGCCCGATGGAATTGAGCGGCCGTCCCTGGGCATCGAACTCGCGCGTGAACCGGAACTCTTGAGGATAGGAAGCGAAGGTGACGCCGGCTACGCTGCCGGAACGCGTCTCACAACGCACAATTCCGGAGTACCGGCCGGCCGGAATACGTTCTGGAATGAGGCTGCCGCTCTCGTCGTCCGGCGCGCCGGCGTCGGGCCACAGGCAGGTGGCGCCGAGACAGACCATCAGCATGACTGACCTCGCGGCCAGCGTCTGGCTGCGTGTGCGTCCTCGTCCTCCGGCGGAAGTGGTTTGGTGGTTAAAAGAGTCAAAACTCGCCATGACGCGTCTCCCTTGATGAGAGGGCGGTGGAGCAAGGGGACGTACGCGGCACAACCTGGTGCCCCTTCCGGTTGGCGACTTCCGCGCTCCCGTTCGTCGGAAGAGCGCCTTGAGTGCCGCCGGTGCCCTCAGCGGCGGTTTGCTCAGCCATTCCGCCGCTGAGGGCACCGGC
>BTUC01000202.1:0-12911 GCA_045863575.1 Phycisphaerae bacterium | reverse complement strand
TGTCGGGTGGGCGGTTGGCTTCGTCCTGACGATGGTGTCCACCTCCCGTGCCGCGCAATACATCTGCGAGGACACCGCGATCAACTCCGGATTGGTCCAGATCGTCGTCGGCTACAACAGCGCCTTCGCCGAGCTTCACAAGATCGATCCCTGCAGCCCGACGGTGACCCTGGGCGCGGGCGCAGAGTTCTGGGAAGATTCCGTCGCCTATAACGGCAGCACGGTCAACTCGTCGGCTCAACGTCGAAGTGCGAACCCTCGTTTCGTTGCTCGTGACCAGGCCACGCTTAATATGCTAGCTGGCGAGGGTGGGGCATGGACCGCCGCCGATAACGCGTCGATCAACATGATTGGAGGCCGCCTCGGAGGGCTCGCCGCACTCAATAACGCGGCACTCCAGGTGACCGGTGGAGTGCTGGGGAGTGTAAGCGTTGCCGACTCCAGCCAGGCCGACGTGACCGGCGGACAGATTCTAATGCAGGTTACAACGGGGGGCGCCAGTCGTGCCCATATCGGCGGCGTGACCGTCGGCTTCCTGCTTGACGGCACGGCATCGCCTCAGGCTCTGGTGAGGGCTGGAGCCCAGAGCGTGCTCGAACTGAACGCGACCGAACTGGCCCGCGGCGTATCGCTGTCCGATCTTGCCACCGTCAAACTCAACGGCGCCACGGTTCACGGCGACGTGCAGATGGTGGACAGCTTTCCGGTGTTGTTCCCGAAGCAACCGACGGTCATCATGAACGGCGGGACCGTTGACGGCAGTATCGACGGGTTCACGATCAACGTCATCGGCGGTACCATCGGCGGGGGCGTCAACGTGGTCGGGGTGGGCGCCACCGGCACGATTGGCGGCGCCGACATCAGCGGCCAAGTGACCGCCGCCGGCGGCACGGGCACTGGTGGGGTCACCGCGATCGTGGCCGTCAGCGGCGGCAAGATCGGCGGCACGGCCGCGAATGGGGCCACCATTTCGCTCAGCGACGCCGAGGTCACGGGGGCGGCCACGGTCACCGGTCTTGGCCTGGACATCGGTACGCTCACCATCACGGGCGGCCAAGTCGTCGACGTGTCCGCCCGGGGCTTGAACAGCCCGAGCGCCCTGAACGCCTTCACGGAAATCACCGGCTCCAACGTCACGGGCAACGTCTACGCCCACAACGGCTCTCAGGTGACCCTGATCTCCGGCAGTGTAGGCGGCGATGCGATCGCCTCGGGTAATGCCTCAACTGGCGGCCCCGACAACGTCGCCAGCGTGCTAAAGATCCAGGGCGGCAGCGTCGGAAACGCGAAGGCCGTCGAGCGGGGCCAGCTCGATCTGAGCGGCGGCAACGTCCTCGGCGACGTGTCCACAGTGGACATCGCCCGGCTGATCTTCTCCGGGGGAACCGTCCAAGGCAACCTGCTGGTCAAAGGCGCTTTTGGTGGCCGTCAGTCCGGCGGCGAGGTCCTTGGCACGGCAACTCTCCAGGGTATCTTCTCCAACCAATACAAGATGACCGGCGGCCGCATCGCCAAGGACGTGACCAGCTCCGGCTTCAACCAGTTCGTCCTGGACGACGGGCAGCTCGGCGGCGACCTCATCTTCTCGGACGACGCCGGCGGCAACGTGAACGGCGGGACTGTCGCCGGCGCGCTGATTGCCAAGGGCGAGAGCTTCGTCAGCATCACCGGCGGCAGTTTCGCCAAGGGCGTGGAGGCCCGGGACACCGGTTTTATCGAAGCCAGCGGCGGCACCATCAACTCAGTGCTCGGGCTTGAAGGTCTTGCCCTGGCCGCGATAGATGGCTCGACCATCAATCTGACCCAGAATGTGGTCATCGCGGGGAGGGTTCTCGGTCTCAACGAGAGCCTCATCGAAATGAGCGGCGGCACAGTCCTCGGCGGTGCGATTCTGCATCAGAAGTCCAACCTGGTGCTCAGCGGTGCCGCGAGCGTGATTCAAAACAGATTGGAAGTCGAGGATTCTGGCATCGTTTCCATTTCCGGCGGGACCGTGAACGGCATCCTGGTCGCTCGGGCTTCCAGCACGGTCTTCATGAACGGTGGACGCATCACCGGCAAGGCGGAGGCGCAGCACACGAGCCCGGCGGCCAGCTTCAACGTGGAAGGCGGCCAGATCGATGGCATTCTCCTCGCTTTTGAGTCCAGCAAAGTCAGACTGAGCGGGGGCACGGTGGGTGGGGCCGAAGCCTGGGAGTCCGGCACGCTGACCATCAACGGCGGCAGCGTGGTCGTCGATGTAAAGTCTTTCGAGAGCGGCACCATCGAGCTGAGCGGCACGCCCTCCATCGGCGGTTTCCTGAGGGCCACGGATGACAGCACCATGAACGCGAGCGGCGGGATGATTCAGCTTGGCGCCCTGGCGGACGAAGGTGCGAAGCTCAACCTGAGCGGCATCGTGTTTATCGCCGGCGATCTCCGCGGCGACGGCGGCAGCAGCTTGACCATGACCGGCGGGGCGGTCGGCGCGAATCTGATCGTTTCCGAACAAGCGGGCATGGAAATGTCCGGCGGGCTCGTCGAGGGCGCGGGCCTGACGCAAGGCGGCGCTTACCTGGGCATGACCGGCGGCAGGATCAACGGCCGGGTGGAAAGCGCGAACACAGACCCGGAGTTCGGCGGTTTGGATATATCTGGCGGCGTGGTCGGCGGTGACTTCATCTCAAGGGGCGTCCTCGACAACCTCAGGGGCGACGCAGTGGTTACGGGCAATTTGTTCTGTCGCGGCAGCAGCACCACCAGCATGCTGGGCGGCACAGTCCACCAGAATGCGGCCAGTTTCGAGCGCGGGACTCTCAACATCAGTAGCGGTGCCGTGGGCTTGGATGTCGAAGCGCAGGAAAACTCCACCGTAGAACTGGTCGGCGGCTTTGTCGGCCGCGATCTGCAAGGCTTCAATAGCGGCAGGATCAAGATGACCGGCGGCATCGTTCAACGCAACCTGGAGGGCTTCAACACCAGCGTGATCACCAAGAGTGGCGGCACGATCTTCGGCCAGATCATCGGCCACGACCAGTGTACGATCAATCTCAGCGGCGGTGCACCCGGGACCGCCGGCGCCAAACCCGGCCCGCGCCCGGGCCCTGAAGATGCCTCGCCCGGCATCACTGCTCTGGATGGCGCCAGGATCAAATTCGTCGGTACCCGGTTGACGACCACCCTGATCGATCCGAATTACCAGGGCATGTTCAGCCTGTACGAGCTGACCGGCCGTCTGGCCGACGGGACGCCCGTCTCTGGAGGACAGTTCCAGGTGCAGAACCTGACCGGAGCCGCCTTCTCGCTGGTGCCCTTCGTGCGAGCGGACCTGGACCGCGACGGCGACGTGGATTTCGACGACGGCGTGATCCTCCAGGACTGCACCACCGGCCCGGCACTCGGACCCGGCGCGGAAGGCTGCGAGCCGGCCGACCTGGATGCCGATGGCGACGTGGATCAATCCGACTTCGCCATCGTCCAGGGATGCTACGCAGGTCGCGATGTCCCCGCGGATCCCAACTGCATGGTGTCCTACCCGCCGGCAGATATGGACCGCGACGGCGACGTGGACCTGGACGACTTCGGCATTTTCCAGACCTGCATGACCGGACCGGGCCTGGGGCCTGTGCCTGGGGGTTGCCGTCTCGCCGATCTGGACTACGACAGCGACGTCGATCAGTCCGACTTCGGCCTCTTCCAACGGTGTTACTCGGGCGCGGAGAATACGGCCAATCCAGCCTGTCTGGATTGAGTCACGAGCGATCAGCAGGCCGGACCAGCCTCTTTCAGCCGGGTTTTTTCATCCTGACGTGAGTCACCCGCCGGTCAAACTGGCAGAACGAACTCGCAGATTCGCGTAGGCCTGGCCTGCGGCCCACATGGCTTCAACCGGTTGCGGGCCGTACCACCCGGCACGGATTGCCAACCGCCACAACGCCCGCGGGAATGTCGCGCGTGACCACGCTGCCGGCGCCGATGACCGTGTCGTCGCCGATGGTCACGCCCGGGCAGATGATCGCCCCACCGCCGATCCACACGCGGCTGCCGATCCGCACCGGGCGGGTCAGCTCCGGTCCGGCCGCTCGCATCGCGGGGTCCATGGGGTGCGTGGCCGCATAGATCTGCACATACGGGCCGCACAGGACATTGTCGCCGATGTGCACCTCGTTGCAGTCGAGGATGACACACCCGAAGTTCAAGTACAAACCTTCGCCGGCGAAGATGAACCGGCCATAGTCGCAGTGGAACGGCGGTTCGATCTCCACGCGGGTCCCGACACGGCCGAAGAGTGAATTCAGAATCTCCCGCCGGCGCGAAGAATCCTCCTCCGTCGTGGCGTTGTACAGCCGAGTCAGACGCCGGGCAGCCCGGCGCATCTGGGCCAGCTGCGGGTCAGCGGCCAGGTAGAGTTCACCGGCCAGCATCTTCTCGAGTTCCGTGCGCGGGTCTTCGGTCTTCACATCTGACTCCAGGACAGGAGGCCGCATCCGGGGTACGCCAGCCGAACATCATATACTGCCTGAACCCGGCTCGGCTGGCTTTGACAGCAATTCTGAGAACAGTTAGAAGTAAAGTCCACGCGCCAAGACCCTTTGGTGCCCAGATCACGCGGGAGGCAGACATGGACAGCGAACTTTACTACCGTCACTCCGGCAGGTTCCCCACCATCGCCGCGCCTTTCGGCGTGATCGTCGGCGCCACCGGCGGTGGGCTGCTGGCATTCGCCTATGCCTACGCGGTCCTGTACTGTCCCATCGTGTACGTCAACCTGCTGATCTGCGGCGTCTACGGCTGGTTGGTCGGCTTCATGGCCGCCCGGTCCATGGCCTGGCTCAACGTGCGCAATGCCAATGTCATGCGCGGTGCCTCCCTGCTGGCCGCGGCCGTCTCCTTTTATATCGCCTGGGTGGCGTGGATATACGCATTGCTGCAGCGGTCGGACGTAGACGTGCTGTTCTGGCCGCTGGCGTACAACCCCAAGGTACTCTGGAGCATGATCCTGGCCATCAACGAGAGGGGCGTCTGGTCGATCGGCCGAAGGTCCTCAGAGAACGTCACGGGCCTTGTCCTGTGGGTGGTCTGGGCGGCCGAGGCCATGATCGTGTTCGGCGCGACGCTGCTGGCGGTCGGGAAGGTGCTGTCGCGCCCCTTCTGCGAGCAGTGCCAGAAATGGTGCCGACCCGCCGGCGCTGACGTGCTGGTCGCCACCGGCCAGCTCTCCGAACTCAAGCAGCGGATGGAAGCCAAGGATTTCACCTGCCTCCAGCAGCTCGGAGCCAAGCCGACCGACGCAACCGCATGGTACGCGCTGGGACTTTGCCGCTGCCCGTCCTGCGACGAAACCACCACGCTCAGCGCGAAACAGGTAACCACCTCGGTGGATGACAAAGGCAAGACATCGACGGATGAAGACGTGATTTTCACGCACCTGCTGTTGAGCGCGGATGAGACCGCCGCCTATCTGGCGACCTCCGATGCGGTCAACGCCGCCGGGCCCCACGCCGCGGCGGAGCAGGCTGTCGGCGCATCCACGGAGGCAGCCTCGCCGGCCGGGTCAGCGGAGGGATCATCGATGTAGCTTCGGTCAGCCCGGAGATCCCTCCCAGGGATTGGCGAGGGGAATGCCGGTGGCTGCAAAGTGCACGATGTTACGTGTCGCCAGAATTCCCCGCCGGGCAGCCACAATGCCCGCTATTTGAACATCGCGTATCTCAACCATGCGTCCTGTAGTCCGAAGCCGGGCTGCAATCGTACCGGCCTCGTACGCCGCCGCCATATCGAAATCGAGAACGCGGCTGTCCAGATCCTCAACCAGAGTCCGCCCGAACGCCTCCAGAAGGCTCTGTCGCCGCCGGCCCGAGGGCAGACTACTCAGACCGTAGCAGATCTCAAAGACACAGACGCTGGTTGTCCAGATCGATTCCGAGGCCTGCGCATCGAGCCAGGCAACCACGGTCGGGTTGGCAGAGGTCTGCATCAGTGCCGAGATGACGTTGGTGTCCAGGATGATCATTCGTCAAAGCTCGCCGGTTCGGCCGCCTGACCGCGCAGTTCCGGGATGTCCTGGTCGAGCCCAAGCGGGGCGAACCGCTCGGCCAGGCGCGTTCCCAGCCTGGGCGGCGCAGGGCTGTGTCCCATCACAGCACCCCGGAGAATCTCACGAACCTCCTCCTCCATGCTGCGCCCGTGACTGCGGGCCAGTTCCCGCAGCTTGTCGCGAATGTCATCCTCGAGATTGCGGACGATCAGTTGGGCCATAGCTCACCTCGTGCTATCATGCTATCACACTCCCGACCACGAGTCCAGCGCTTCCTTCCCAATAGCTGATAAAACCACCCGGGCTCTTGTGATCTCCCACGAATCCACTGGCCGCATTATGCTCACTTCATGCTGCAGGAAGCGGGCCCGTATCCGAGACGCTGGGCGAGTGCGGCGCGATGGCTGCTCGTGGCCGGCGCCGCGGGCTGCGCGATCGGCTACCTGGTGATGATCCTGGTGGACGTGGAGACGGTCATGGGCTCCGGGCCGGTGCTGTTCCTGCTGGGCGTCGCCCTGATGGTGGTGGGAGCGCGTCTGAAGAGATATCGAGCTTTCGCCGTGGGGCTGGCCCACGTGTGCATCTGCATTCTGTTTACTGCGCTGGTCAACTCGTTGAACTGGAGTCCGGGTGAAGCCTACCCGCCTTTCGCCTTGATGGGCGGGCTTTACACGCTGGCGATGGCTCCCCTCAGCCTGTGGCTGGCCTCGCGGATCCCCAGAGAGGCGCAGCCCGACGCCTGTGTGCACTGCGGCTACCTCCTGTACGGCCTGACCGAGCCGCGCTGCCCGGAGTGCGGGCATGAGTTCGATCCGGCACGGTTACTGAAGTTGCCGCAGTTACGGCAATGATCAGATCGGCCCCAGCATCACATCCTCCGTCAACTGGGCCGCCTGTAACGCCCCACTGCCATCGAGTGTCAGCAGCACATCGAGCACGTAACGATCCGCCGATCCTGGATGCCGACACTCGATGAAACCGCGGCGATCAGGGAAGAAGAGTCGAAAGCTGATGCTGGCGTGTTCACGCAGGTAGTCCGCGTCCACGGCCTGCTGGAACACGACGGTCAGCTCGCGCGGTCCCGTCTGAGCGACGGACGCGATCAACTCCGTCTGCTCCACGGGGGCCCCGAGTGAACCGCCCAGATAGACGCCGGCGAAGTATTCATCCGGCAACTCTGCGCCGCGGCCGGTCCCGGCGTCCCAGGTGATGCGAACCTGGTACCGCCCCCCCGCCTGCTCCAACCCGTTCACCAGACGCGGGTTGGTCATGTTAACGCCGTCGTTGCAGGTGTCCGGCCCGACGGGCGGGCAGCCCGTCAGGGCAATGACCCAGGCGGCGTATAACGGCAGGGACAGCCAACCGGCACGCCTTGCGCCCGGCGAGTTCCGCCGAAGCCGGATGCCCGCGCAGGCCGAAGCCCGCAGCGCGCTGTTTCTGATGCGTTGAGTTCTGATGCATGGGCTCATGTTGAGTCGGTTTCGGAAAGGCACTGTAAGGAGATCCACCGTAAAAATCCAGGAGAACTCTCCCATGCTGCTCGCTTTTTAAACGGGATTCGGGCTGCTTCCCTTCGGGTTGGTTCTGAGTATCATCGGCACCTCAGGGTTCTGGCGTGCTCGGCACGATCTTTGTCCGCCGGCAGGCTGATAGTTTGAGTCCGCAGGGAGCGGCGCTGTGAGGTGCCGGAACTGTCCACGGCGTTCAGACACTGCTGACACGGCAGTGGCACACCCAACGGTCAACTGGCCGCCGGGGCGACCGGGATAGACTCTCAGTCCTCCGAGGAAACGTCTTCGATGTCTGCTCCCATTCTGGGAACCATTTTCTCGCTGCTGACCGCGTTTCTGTGGGCCGTGTCACCGCTGCTCTTCGCCAGTGCGGCCAGGCGGATCGGATCCTTTCCGGTGGTGCTCCTGCGATCGGCGCTGGCCGCCGCGCTGCTCGCGGGGATGGTGCCGCTGTACGCGATGATCACCGGAACGGAGCTGGGGATGCCCACTCGGGCACAGATCGGATGGCTGGCGTTGTCCGGGCTGACCGGACTGGGCATCGGCGACATCCTGCTGTACGAATCCTTCAACCTGCTGGGCGCCCGGCGAGCCATGCAGGTGCTGGCACTCGCGCCGGTCGGTGCGATCCTCTTTTCCTGGATCGGCTTCGGCGAGACGCTCTCCTGGCAGATCCTTGGCGGCATCATCCTGGTGATGACGGCCACCTCCTATGCAGTGCTGGGGGGCAACCGGCCGGATCAGGAGTCCTCTCGCGAACCGGGGCGCGTGACCGGTCGTGGACTGGCCCTGGCGGCAGGTGGAGCACTGTTCGTGGGCATCGGGGCAGTGGCTGCCCGCCAAGCCTTTCGCACCGGTCCGGATGCTCCGGACCTCGACCCCGCTCTGGCGACGGCCATCCGGGTCATCAGCGTGACGCTCTTCCTGTGGGCGGTGCCGATAGCACGGGGGACGGCCGGAAACACGGTGGGCTATCTTCGGAATCCCTTCGTGCTCAGCCGGCTCGGTCCGGGCACGCTGGCCGGGCCGTTTGGCGGCATGCTCTGCTACCTGCTGGCCCTCAAGTACATGGAAGCCGGACCGGTCAGCGCCCTGGTGGCCCTGTCGCCGCTGTTCATCATCCCCATGGTGGCGGTGATCTACCGCGCGCGGATCGGGGCCGGTGTCGTGGTCGCGACGGCCGTGGCCGTGGTCGGCGTCGCCCTGATCTGCATTCGCCCGGTCACGGAAGATCAGGCCGACCCGGCTCCTGCCCCGACGACCACTCAGGTGATCGATCCCAGTACCAGACGGTAACCACGCCGTCGTTGTGGTCGTCGGAATGCGAGATGGAAATCACCCGGTCTGGCCCCAACGAAGTGGCGAAGTTCGCCGCCTCGCTGAAGAGTGTTTCCCACGATTCGAATCTGCTGCGGAAACTCTGAAATCGCACGCGCACGGCCTACCTCGCTCAGGTTCAGTAGTGACAAGGATTTACACATATTACCGGCGGCCAGGGCATTCTCGCGTCATGGGAGATACTACGCCTGCTGCACCCTTTCCGATTCCACAATTGCTTCAACTTGGCACGGACCGGCAGGGCGTCTGGTCGGCGCCGCCGCGAGCGCTTGTGTTCCTCTGGCCGCGCGTGCATAATAGCCGGTTCGATTCAGCGGAAGGCCCAAAGGGGCCAAGGGACACCCGTGCGGCTATAATGCCGGTCCGCTCGACGGGAGCGGTGGTGGTCAGTGCATTGGCAGGTACAGATTGAGGTTTGAACAGGGACTATGGCTTATAAGCGTTTCACGCGTTCGGACGATCAACTCCGGCCGGATCCCCGGTACGGCAGCAAGCTGGTCAGTAAGTTCATCAACTGCCTGATGTACGACGGCAAGAAGAGCGTGGCCACCCGCGTCTTCTACGATGCCATGGACATCATCGGCAAGAAGGTCAAGGACGTGCCCCCGCTGGAGGTCTTCGAAGGCGCCTTGCAGAACGTCAAGCCCAACATTGAGGTCCGTAGCAAGCGCGTCGGGGGCTCGAACTACCAGGTCCCCATCCAGGTAAACCGCCGTCGGCAGCAGTCGCTGGCCATCCGCTGGCTGCTCGAGGCCGCCCGCGGCCGCAAGGGTCAGCCGGCCGCCAACAGCGTGGCCCAGGAACTGATCGACGCCTACCATCGCCAAGGTGCCGCCATGACCACCCGCGAAAACGTGCACAAGATGGCCGACGCCAACAAGGCCTTCTCGCACTTCGCGTGGTGACGTCGAAATCGGCATGCAGAAGTTGAAAGCCTGTCGACTCATGAGCCGACAGGCTTTTCTGTTGCGCGTTGGGTCGAAGCAGGATTCGCTCACGAGTCCGGCATGTCGAACGCGAAGCGAACGGCCGCAAAAACTTCCTGCATTCGGCTCGTGGGCAAGGTTGTGATCCGCTGATGGAGAGCGGTCTTGCGAATGGTCACGATGTTGTCGAGCGAGATGGCGCAAACGGAGCGCACACCGTCGGCCGGTGAGAGCACCACCTCGGAAGGGATCTGGCGGACCGTCCTCGTCAGCGGCCCGACGGCCACACTGGTTCGTCCGGCCAAGGCCCTGCTGCGCGTCAGGATCAGCACAGGCCGGCGTCCTGCCGGTCCCGGCACCGTTGCCCACCAGATTTCACCTTGCTTCATTCCGGCTGCTCCCAATCGGAGAAATCCTCCCTGGGCAGAATCTCGGCCAAGGCCAGCTCGCCCGCGATAGCCAGACTCTCCTCCTCGGCAGCGGCCTCGAGATCGGTGTCCGCGATGAACTCGACCAAGTTGAGTTTTCGGCGACGGTTGGGCACGACGATCTCGACCCATTCCCGGCACCGATCGGT
The DNA here is from genome assembly GCA_045863575.1 of Phycisphaerae bacterium. Classification (GTDB taxonomy): domain Bacteria; phylum Planctomycetota; class Phycisphaerae; order UBA1845; family PWPN01; genus JAAXZI01. The sequence continues at coordinate 2,543 of BTUC01000202.1, read as the reverse complement.
GGCGGCCTTCAATTCGGCAGCGAGTAGCCCCGCCCCGACCGCCGAAAACTCCAAATTGCACGACTGACGGCTACCGCTCACGACGAAGACGTCTCCTCGGAGGTAGTTCTGCGCGGCGCTCCTCTCGTACTCGGGGGTTCTCTCGAGATTGACAAGTTTGATGCGGGTTGTGTCCGGCTCCTTGGCGGTCAGATAGTAGCGCTGCCGGCTTCCGGGCTGCGCCAGGCTGGCCAGACGTTTCGCCAGTTCACGCGCGTCGGCGCATCGCAGCCGCCCCCGAAAAAACGGCTGCTCAGATTTGCTGCCGGTGCGCACCTCCAGTGCCCGAAAATCTCCCAAGATCGAGTTCGGCATGCCAACCTCTCCATTCACAAAAGTTTCAGCAGTATAGGCGGAGATGGCTCATCCGTCAACAGGTTCAAACACTGAATATATGTATTACGTAAAGTACTGAATTATATGTACTTACTAAGCTATATTCCTGGTTCGACATGTTGGGTTCAGTTTAGAGATAGATTCTGCCTTCCCGGGCAGCGCGGCCTGTTGACCTGCCTGCGGAATCAGATCGCTCGTGTTGCCCAGTCGCTGTTCAGCGAGGTTGCCCATGCGGCCCGTTGAAGGCTCTTCGGAATATGGGACGTGACAATCAAGGATGAGCCTTTTGAGGCCCCGAGCGGGAGCGGACGTCGAGTTCACTCACAATACACGGCCAACCCAACGACCTCGATCGCCGACGGGATGCACTCCAGCGCCGCGGCACAGACCTTGAACTCCGGCTGCTTGGCCACGCGCCCGATCGCCGAGTGCGTCAGGTAGTTGGCGGCCGTCTCATCCCCGAAGGAATCACCCCAGTGGAACGGCATGAACAGCACTCCCGCCGGGCAGGTTGCGGTCACCCGAGCGGGCACGCGCACCGTGCCGCGCCGAGTGCTCAGGCGAACCTCCTGGCCGTCCGTGATGCCGCACTGGATTGCATCAGCGGTGTTCACCTCGACCCAGGGACCCGGCGCCTTGCGGTTCAGAACGGGCACCTTCCCGGTACGGGTTCGCGTGTGCCACTGGGCGGCGATCCGTCCGGTGGTCAACCAGAAGGGAAACTCGTGGTCGGCGTGCTCGCGGGGCGCCGTGTGCGGACGGGCCAGCAGGTGGGCACGCCCGTCAGGTGTGGGAAATCGGAGATCCTCGTAGAGACGGCCACCCCCTGGGGACGAGGGACCCGGGCAGGGCCAACGCAGTTCCTTCTCCCGCCGGAGCCGATCGGCCGTCATGCCGGACATATCGCACAATCGGCCGGCCGTGCAGCGGATGTAGTCGTCCCAGACCTGCTCGTGCGTTTCATAATCGAACCCGCTATACCCCATGCGTCGGGCCACATCGCGCACGATCATCCAATCCGGCCGGGCCTCACCCGGCGGCAGGATCATTGCTTCACTGTACGCCACCATTCGCTCGCTGTTGGTGCTGAAGAACGGCTTTTCTGCCCACTGAGCGGCCGGCAGGACCAGGTCCGCCATCTGCGTTGTCTCAGTCGGCTGATAGCAATCGGAGACGACGACCAGTTCCGCCCGCTGGATCGCCCGCCGCACGTGATGCAGATCCGGCAGGCTCACCAATGGATTGGTGGCCGCGATCCATATAGCCTTGAGCGTGCCGCGCTCCATGGCCCGGAACATCTCGACAGCCGTCAGGCCGGGGCGCGGGCTGATGGTGCCGGGCGGCCGTCCCCAGTGCTGTTCGATCTCTGACCGATGAGCGGCGTCCTCCACAAATCGATAACCCGGCAACTGGTGGGACAGCAAACCCGCCTCGCGTCCCCCCATGGCGTTGGGCTGCCCGGTGAGGCTGAACGGGCCAGCGCCCGGCTTGCCGATGTGGCCGGTCAGCAGGTGCAGATTGATCAGGGCGTTGTTCTTCCACATGCCGACCGTGCTCTGATTGATGCCCATGCAGTAGAAACTCAGGACCGCTCGTGACTCAGCCAGCATGTCGGCCAGATGATCCAGATTCGCACGTGCACAGCCGGTGGCGCTGACCAGGTCCGCCGCATCGAGTGTCTGCAGGTAGGCGGCGAGTTCCTCGAAACCCGTTGTGTGCGCTCCCACAAACCGCTGGTCGATCCGGCCGTTCTCGATGAGCTGCTTCGCAACGTAGTTGAACAGCGCGATATCCCCGCCGGGCCGCACCGGCAGATGCAGATCGGCTTCCCGCGCGGTGGGAGTGAGTCGCGGATCGATGACCACCACGCGGCAGCCACCCGCGCGGTGGCGATCGTGCACGAAGCCCCAGGTAATGGGATGGGCCTCGGCCATGTTGCTGCCAGCCACCAGCACGAGATCCGCATGGTCAATGTCGTCATAGCAGGGCGGAGGGCCGTCGCTGCCCAGACTGGTGCGGTACCCGGCCACGGCGGCGGCCATGCAGAGGCGACTGTTGCTGTCCGTGTTGTTGGTGCCGATGGAGCCTTTGAACAGCTTGCCCGCCAGGTAAACGGTTTCGGTATCCAGTTGCCCCGAGCCGTAGAACGCGACCGCATCGGGGCCGTG